>JAHZJJ010000172.1 GCA_022600975.1 Gammaproteobacteria bacterium | reverse complement strand
ATTTCGTGGATCATTGATGAATTGGGTACAAGCTCTCAGGTTCAAATCAGACAACTCCAAAGCAAAATACATTGGGCAAGAAAAATTCGATAAAAATCCATTTACCCCAAAAATTGATCAATTATTGTTAGGCAGCCCTGGGGCTAGCCCCACAGCACTTGGCAGAAAAATCGCTTTCAGATCTAGATTCCTGTATAGTGACGAACAAATTTATTATGTGGCAAATACGCTAGTAGCTCACTTATCGGACTCCTCAGAAAAAAGGGCGTAACAACGCGCACAGTCATGAAATTAGCAACCTCTTTCCGGCACCTTCTAATCATCATCAAGGGAGTTAAAATGCTTAAAAAACTGTCTATTCTCGCTGCAGCGACTTTTGTAAGTGCCTGTTCAATTACACAGAATATTGAGCCTGCTCATATTACCAAGGGTAGTGAGCTTTGTATTATTGAGAATACAAAGGTTAAGGAAGGGTTTCTTAAGGAATTTAGGTCAAGCTTAACAAGTAAAGGTATCCCTCATCGCGTGGTTAGCAAAACCTCAGTTCCAGAGTCTTGCGAGTGGACTTCGACTTATACTGCACGCTGGTCTTGGGATCTGGCGATATACATGTCTTACGCAGAAATTAAAGTGTTTCATAATGGCATTCCGAGCGGTGAGGCGGTTTATGATTCAACGAGAGGCTCGGCAACTATGAGTAAATTCATTGATGCAGAGCCAAAAATTCGCGAGTTGGTAAATGAATTAATGAAAATCGAATTGGCTTCTTTATCCTTTCGCAAATACGGCTAATCGGGTAGCCAGGAGTATTTAACTGCATATGCCATCGGTGCTTTTCAAGCTATTTCCGATTTCGCATCGGCACAACATTTTCAGTGGCAGCGGTGGTTGCATAGGCAGCCCAGTCGGCCATCAGTGCCTTTCGCTTCTCAAGCAGGTCGCCGCGTCGGTAGGCGGCCTCTACAGAGTCCCCCAGGCTGTGGGCTAAAGCCTGCTCACAAACGTCGCGCGGGTGCGGAGTAACCTCTCCCGCCCAATCACGGAAACTCGACCGGAATCCGTGGACAGTAAGATCACCACGCCCCATGCGACGTAGCGCCATAAGCATGGCCATATTTGATAGCGACCGCCCCTTACGTTGGCCAGGAAAAAGATGCGGATTGTCGTCAATTCGAGGCAAAGACTCCAGCAAGGCCACGACAGGCGACGCCAGAGGCACACGGTGCTCTTTGCCTGCTTTCATCCGCTCATCTGGAATCACCCATACTTTGGTTTTGAAGTCGATTTCATCCCAGGTCGCGCCCAGCGCCTCACTGGTACGAGTCGCGGTCAAAATTACCAATTCCATGGCCCTGAATGCCAGTCCTTCGCGCTTGGAGATTTCTTGAATGAACTCCGGTAATTCTGCCCAGGGTAATGCACTGTGGTGCTCCACCCGCCGTACCTTTGAGCGCTTCGGCAGCAGCTTGTCCAGGTGACCACGCCAGCGGGCTGGGTTCTCTCCCTTCCTAAGTCCTCTGGCCTTAGCAGCATCCAGTACCAGCTCCACGCGGTTGCGAACTCTACTTGCCGTCTCCGGCTTCTCGAACCAGATCGGCTTTAATATCTCTAGTATGTCCTCGGTGGCGATTTGGCAGGGAGTCTTATCCCCTATAATTGGACACGCATATTGCTTCAGGGTATTCTCCCACTGTTGTGCGTGCTTAACGCTTTTCCAACCTCCGCGGTGTGCCTGTATGTAGTCGTCGGAGACATTGCTAAAAAGAACTTTTTTCGCATTCTTGCTCTGCGCAACAGCCTTCTGCTCCTGTTGAGTACGGCGTCGTTCGACTAAGGGATCCACACGCTGCAGAATCAACTTCTTCTGCACTCCGGCTTCAGCTCTCGCCTCCTTTAAGCTCACATCATCCAAGCTCCCTAAGCCCATCTCCCGGCGCTTGCCATGAAGTTGATAGCGCAAAACCCAACTCTTGGATCCCGAGGGCCTAACAATCAAGCGCAGGCCGTCACCGTCATCGTACTTTCCCGGCGCCTTGATCCCCTCAATCTCTTTTACAGTTAGCTTTCCCATATCTCTCCCCTACTGCCTTCCAGTCCCCCACTTAGTCCCCCACTTGGCTGCGGATTCCCTGAGTAGACCATGGACCATTTCGGAAGAAAAATAGCATACAAGCCCCGTAATTAGTAGGGTTTCACGGAACTCATAGAATCCTATTGGAATCCATATAGGCGGTCTGCCCCACCGCCATTTAAAAATTAAATAATTATAGAAAGTTTTAAGCCGCACTGAACTAAGCTCGCCAACCTTTTTCTTCAAGTATCAACGCAAGCTTTTTGTGCCCGTCAAGTTTGCGGCCAGGCATTCCGTCTGTTTTCTCCACTTTAAAACAGGGTGGCAAACGCAGAAAATCTTATAATCGGAATATCTAGTTGACCACTTCTGTGAAGCTCACCCATAAATCTTATTCTCTAAGGAAAAACTAGCTACTTTGATGAGCCACAATCGGCTTTGTCATAGCGCCTGGCGGCGACATCCAGCTCCCTGATTGCTAAATGATTGTTTAGCTCGCGACCTAGATTGAGGATCGTTGCGGCAGACTATTAGGGCAATCGGATTTTTTTCCCTTCAGCCAGGATAGCTCAAGCTTCTTTTAGCCCGACGAATTTACCCGCCTCACCAAACAAACAAAAAGCCCGATAACACCGGGCAAATACTTGGAAAAATATCAGCGGAAACGCTTAACTTTGAGCAGGCAGCGCAGTCACTTTGCCATCATCAAGCTTGTTGGCAGCAGATTGTTCTTGTTCGGCCAGCAACTCTTCTGGCTTGCCCTTACAGGCACGCGCCAAAACTTCGCGACGCTTGGCCAATAACAGGCCAATTTCTTCGCTCACCTGATCTGTAATCCCGTCTATATGTCGCTCGATCAAAGTGCTGATGTTAGCTGCCAACTCGAGCATTTTATCGTGTTCTTCAGCATCTTTTTTGTTGTCAAACATGGCACCATCTCTATCGCATTTCCAGACTGCTACTACGGCCATCACTGCCTCCTTCTATCGTATATAACTTGCAAAGCTGTTATGAGCTTTCAATTGCTACCGCGCACACGGTAACTGTATAAATAATCAGTGTCAAGGCGAAATATGCTAATAATTTACTACCGATATAAACTCCGTTGGGCTTGCTAAAGTAGCCCAATAAAACCATCACCCAGCCTCAAAGTTAAACAACACTCTGACTAACCTGACACAAGCGCGCCGACGGCACGGCGGCTTTACCATCCAAAATTAAGTTAAATAGAGAGAAAGGACTAAAGTTCAAAAAATGGTGTGCCAACTTTGATGCTTTACACAAGTATTTTCAAGGGAACTGCCTAAACTCTAAGCAGCGCTTGGAGAGGGTTCATTGGAGCAGTACACAGTTTTTGTCAGGTGCATGAATTTGCATTTACTCATCGCCAGGGACGGTTTGCAATCGTCGATAAACCGACGGCAGAAACTCTATGGAGCTGTAGTCTCTCCAGCGCCGCCAAGGAGGGCCCACTACAGAGGATAACATACTACACACTGTACTTTATTATCCGCTTTCAAAGCCAAAGAACACCTACCCCACCCTACAATCAAACACCCTAAATTAAAACCATCGTGCTTTGCAGCACACGCCAAGCGAGTGCCGGCTGTATAGAGCCCATTGAACCAATGCAAAATGGTAGTGAAAACATCAAAGGTATTACTGGTTTTTCGGTCAATGCTAAAGATTATCGCTAAACACTTGGAATTTTTCGCACTTTTCCGCTTTAATCGTCCCATGATAAAGCTGAAGTATTGGTTATGATCAAACCCGTCCCACTATTTATAGGCCTGCGCTATGTGATTGCCCGCCGCAGGCAGCAATTCATATCATTTATTAATGGTTTCTCCCTATTGGGTATGGCCCTTGGGGTATTGGCGCTGATAGTCGTCAGCTCGGTGATGAATGGCTTTGACCGTGAGCTCAAAACTCGGATTCTGAGTGTGGTACCCCACGGATTTATTATGCGGAAAGGTGGATTACAGGATTGGCAGCAAGTTGCAGCATGGCTCAAGCAGCAACCGCATGTTATAGCAGCCAGCCCTGTAGTGCGCGGTTTTGCACTGCTCAGCGCCAATAACCACTCCGAGGGCGTGGAATTTCAGGGCGTGGAGCCCGAGGCACTGCGCCAAGTATCTGCAGTGGGACAACATCTGTTGATGGGCAGCCTCACCCCCCTAAAACCCCGCAGCTACAACATCGTACTGGGGCGCATTCTTGCACGCCAGCTAGGAGTCATTCCCGGCGATCATGTTGTCCTAACACTGCCAGAAGCAGCCATTACCCCCGCCGGTATATTTCCCCGCAGTAAACGTTTTACCGTGGCTGGTGTCTTTTCAGTGGGGGCTCAGGTAGACCAAAATATCGCCCTAATTAACCTTGAAGATGCGGCACGGCTACTGCGAATGCCGGGCAGCGTACAGGGTCTGCAATTGCGTTTTGATGATATGAATACGGCTCTTGGCTTAGTTGGGAATTATGCCAGAGAGTTAGGCGAAGAATTTAGTGGCGAAGACTGGAGTCATGCTCAGGGCAGCCTATTTCAGGCAGTGAAGATGGAGAAGACCATGGTCACCTTACTGCTGATGATTATTGTTGCAGTAGCAGCATTTAACATCGTATCGGCACTGGTGCTGATGGTGGCCGACAAACGCTCAGATATCGCTGTGTTGCGCACTTTAGGCATGACATCGCGGCAGATTATGGCAATATTTGTAGTACAAGGCAGCACCATAGGCATTGTCGGTGCAGCTGCCGGCGCCCTGCTGGGCACCTTAATCGCCCTCAATCTCACAGCAATGGTGTCCTGGGTGGAGCAACTGGTAGGAGCCCAGTTGTTTGACCCACAAGTATTTTTTGTTGGCTTTTTGCCCTCCGAATTCCGCCCCTTAGACGCCTTAATCGTATTGAGCGCCGCAATTTCCATGAGCCTGCTAGCGACTCTGTTTCCCGCCTGGCGAGCGGCACAAATTGCACCAGCCGAAGCCCTTAGATACGAGTGAACACAATGACAAAACAAACGGGCGCAGAAGAAAACGCCTTGCCCCAAGTACTGGCTTGCCGCAACTTGAGCAAGAGTTACCACCAGGGCAATAGTCAACTGAAGGTATTATCCAATGTTGAACTGGAAGTATTACACGGCGAGAAATTAGCAATTGTCGGTGCCTCCGGTTCCGGCAAATCGACGCTGCTGAATTTGCTCGGTGGGCTGGATACGCCCACCAGTGGGGAAGTTTGGATTGGCGGGCAAAATTTAGCCAAGCTAAACGTCAATCAGCGAGGCTGGCTGCGTAATAGCAGCCTGGGTTTTGTCTATCAGTTTCATCACTTACTGGGAGAGTTTTCAGCGCTTGAAAATGTTGCTATGCCCCTATTGATAGGCAAAAAAACGGTGGCAAAAGCCCGTAGCGCGGCACAAGCAATGCTGCAAGAAGTGGGCCTCGGCGCACGCCTAAGTCACAAACCAGCACAGCTCTCTGGCGGTGAGCGCCAGCGTGTAGCCATTGCCCGAGCACTAATCATGCGCCCGGCTTGCGTGTTGATGGACGAACCCACGGGCAACCTGGATCGCGCAACCGCGCAGAGTATTCACGCGCTAATGAACAAACTCAACCAGCAAACGGGTATCAGCTTTGTGATTGTCACCCATGACCCAGATCTGGCGTCATCTCTAGACCGCTGCTTACATCTGCAAGATGGCCAACTAGACGAAAGCTGGCACGAGGGCGAGCATGTTTAAACCATTTCCTACATTTATTGGCCTGCGCTATGCCGGAGCTCAGCGCAGCGGCAATACCACATCGAGCCTAGTGTCCTTTATATCTGCCCTGTCCATGGTTGGATTGATTCTCGGCGTAGCTTTAATGATCGTGGTAATGTCAGTGATGAACGGCTTTGATCGCGAGTTGCGGGATCGCATCCTCGGCATCATGCCCCACGCCACCATTTATAATGCCAACCCAGAAATTGACTGGGTAGCCCAGCGCAATCAGCTCGATGCTATGCCGAAAGTAACTGCCGCAGCCGAAGTGTGGCAATTGAATGCACTGGCACGCAAAGGGCTCAAAGTCACACCGGTTTTAGTGCAAGGGGTGAACCCTCAGACCATCGCCAAGGTTTCTTCGATTGGCAAATTCCTCACTGGCGACAGCTTTGCCGCACTGACCCGCGACCCATCACAGCCGGGCATCATTCTCGGCCGTGGCGTAGCAGATAAACTGGGGGTTAAAATTGGTGAGCATTTGTCGCTGATCGTGCCCAAGAGTAAGGTATCTGGCGAAGTAGGCCGCCAGGCTGCACACTTAGCGGGCTTGCGTGTAGTGGATATTTTTCACTCCGGCACCGCACTGGATCACACTCTGGCATTAGTCGACTGGGCCCAAGCCAAAACGCTGGCCAGTGGTACTGGCGGAGCTGGTGTACAATTGCGGTTTGAGCATATGCTGGATGCCAATTCCACTTTTCGCGATGTATTGCGTCAATTGCCCGACCAAGGCTTTTACGGTAGCGACTGGACATCTACCCACGGCAATTTATATCAAGCGATTCAGATGTCCCGCAACCTAGTCAGTTTGCTGGTATTTCTGATTATTGCCATTGCCGCATTCAATATCGTGTCCACTCTAGTTATGGTGGTTACCGATAAGTATGGCGATATCGCCATTTTGCGCACCATGGGTGCCAGTACGCATGAAATTCTATTAATCTTCTTTAGCCAGGGGGCATTGGTGGGATTTATTGGCGTATTGCTGGGCGGGGTATTGGGTGTGATTGGCTCGCTAGCCGTGACCGATGCCGTCAGCGGGCTGGAATCTCTGTTTAATATTCAATTTTTGAAATCCGATGTCTATCCAGTAGATTATTTACCTTCCCAGATACAGTGGAGTGATGTATGGCTGGTGATGGGAGTGGGTTTTGGGTTGAGCCTGATCGCTACATTATACCCGGCTTTTCAAGCCAGCCAGGTACAACCAGCCGCGGCATTACGACATGATTTTTAGGCAACTGTTGCCCGTGCAACCTTAGCTGGCATGGGCAGCCAAATAAATAAATTTTCTCGCCAAAACCTTTAAGATCAATGTCCGAAAGTTACCTGGCCGCTTTATCGCCAGTTTAGTTACCTTTATTCCCGCATTTTATTTTCCTTACTATATCCTAAATATTTTATTTTGGCTTTAGGGAACGCCGGTATTTTTCACTCCAGTTTGTTAATTATTTTACCGCCTCTGATGCTTCTGAATGTAAGAAAAAAAACCTATAGAACGTGGCAAGCTCCTCCAATATTAAGTTTATTGGTAACAATTGGCATCCATATAATGCAAATATTAAGTAGTTCAAATATTCGGCCGATGCTTTTTAACTTTCTTAGTAATTTATAAGGAAATAAAAATTTCCCCGCAAACACTGCGACTCCTACACTCCCATAAGCTTCAACTGGATTTAAATCACCTGTTGGCAATAAAAGAGTAGATTAATGATAGCTATAACCTTTTGTCATAAATTTTTACAGGATGGCTGTTACAGTTCTACTAATAAAAACAATAAATCAACCACAAATATTCACATAATAGCTGGCTTCAAACTCACAATGATAGCTGAGCTTAGCCAAGGGTAAAGCTGCCATGAAATATAGCAATATATTGCATATTGCACCGGCATATCCTAGCCTTAAAATATCAAAATACATGACATACTGGCGCAGTAACGCGTAGCAAGGATAGCTTTTTGATGTACGCAAAAGAATACGTCTCCAATTATTCACGGTTTTTGATTCGACTCGCCTGGTCGGTAGAAATCATCGCGGTGCTCATTGGTCTAACCATCTCTATTGTTGTAGCGGTGGCAGCATATAATTCAAATATTTCAGAAGATCAGGTAAATTTGCTGGGTACCGCTTCCGCTATCGCTGTGTCAGCGCTACCTTTCGTACTTATCGCAGTGGTAGAAACTTGTAAAATTCCACTTACTTTCGCCTTTATGAGTGTTCGCAATGTTCCTTGGCGCTTAATGTTTCTTCTGTTCGTACTATTCCTCTGCTCAATCACTTTCGAAACTATGCTTAATGGCTTTGAGCGCAATTTTGCCAATCTAAACCGGGCTATAGACTCACGTAAAAATGACATAGAAAATGCTAATTCGGAGATTGCACTGCTGGAAAATAGACGAAACCATGTGGTCAAATTCACCGAAGAAGAATTGCTTGCTGAAATAGAAGCTAATCGCTCTGAAGTAGACAGCGGGTACCAGCAAGCCATACAGCGCATCGATACTAAGACTAAGGCAGTAATCACAAACATCGACTACAGCTTTAAAGGGAAATTGGAAGCGGAGATTATTCGCCTGGAGAATGTCAGAGACGGTTATTATCAGAATTGGCGTGCTGAAACACAGTCAGTTGAAGAGCGCTTTTCCACCCTCCTGATGGGCAACATCAGCGGTAGCGCGGACGAACGTGAGCGACTGCTCGGTGAACTTAAGACACTGAAAGCAGAATTCACCGAGGCCATGGCTAGCGCCAATTTCTTTACCCGTGCAAATCGCGAAGCCAAATATCGTGCACTTATCAAAGAAAAAGAGGACCAATTGGCCCAGATAACCACCGGTTATCTGGGCGGCGATGCCATTGAGAAACAGTCAACAATGGAAACTCAACTCAAAATGCAGCTTGAGTTCGTCAACAAAAAGTATTCCGGCCGTGTTGCTGACCTCAATAACCGCATTGAAGGTCTCAAGCAGGAAATTAAAAATCGATTAAATAGCAATGCCAAGCTGAAAAATAATTTGGAGTCTCGATCTTCCGCCGATAAGGCACGTTTTACTACCATTCGCAAAATGCAAAAAGAGGAAATCGATCAGTACTTCAGCAATAAGCTGACCGAACTAGAACAGATTAACGAACGTGCTTTCGAGTATGATGAAAAGATATTTACGATAAATAATACCAAACGTGAACTGCAGTCTGAAATCAACCACCTCATTAACCAGAATCAGATCTATCGATTGGCTATGTACTGGGATGGAAAAGAGTCCGCCACTGAAGTCAAGCGCACAACGGTAGGGCTCATTGCCCTGCTCTGGTTTGGGTCCTTATCGTTGATAACTGCCATTTGCGGAGTCATGTTGGCACTCGCCGGGTTCTACCTAAAACGTTTCACCGAGCCCGAAGCAGCTAGCACCTAAGCTGCGGTGACATTTAGACCGACGACTTCACCTCAATTGCCTCTTGCAGCCTTCCTGTTACCTTGCTTCTCAATGGAATATAATGCTTTGTAACCCCAAATTTTTAAACACTATAGCTATATTTTCTCGTTCTCCCCGGCTTCTGATACTTGTACATTGATCTTTTACAAGTAAAATATTTAAATAATACCACTGAAT
>JAHZJJ010000171.1 GCA_022600975.1 Gammaproteobacteria bacterium | reverse complement strand
TGTAAGTAATGCAGAGCCCGAGCATAAGCGAGTTTGAGAATGCCGCAGATTGGCATCTTTCAAGCTCGTTTATTTTGGGCGAGTATCTGAGGGTTGCCGAGCTGCCAATGTAAACACAGAAGATTATTTCGGCAATAAAAAAGCCCAAGGGTTAACTTGGGCTTTTTTGATATGGCGCACTCGGTAGGATTCGAACCTACGACCGCTCGGTTCGTAGCCGAGTACTCTATCCAGCTGAGCTACGAGTGCGTTGAGGTTGCGAACTATAGTGAGTTAACGGATTATAGTCAACTCTTTTAACGCGTTTTTGTTTAAAACTTGTTAATAATCCACAACTTATAGAGTTCTACTGAGCTTTTTCAAGCGCTTTGACGAAACTCCATTGGGCGCGAATTCTGCCGCGCCTTTCGACATTTTGCAAGCGTTTTGCACGCTAGTTCTGTAGTTTTTAGGCAGCCTGATTTTTATTTAGTTTATTGCCTTTGCTAGAGGATTTGTGGCTTGCTATTTCCAGCGCGAAGGCGTCGTCGAGCAGTTGCGGATCGCGATGGCGTTTGATCTGCTGAAAAAAATCGCTGGCTTGTGGGTAACTGAGTTTCAAATAGGCCAGCCATTGCTTGATACGGTTACCCTGGTATTTAGCGGGGTAGAGTGTGCAGGTAGTGCAATAATAACGGTAAAGCAGTTGAACGATTTCTGCCCAAGCCATCGGCTGATAGTTTTTCCCTGTATAAAAAGCTTTAATTTGTAGGCCAATATCCGGGCGCGCTAGCAGGCTGCGGCCGAACATAAAGGCACGGCACCCAGTCTGCTGCCTGCAACGCTGGAATTCTTTTAGTGTCCAAATATCGCCATTGGCGATCACCGGAATATTGAGTTGCTGACGAATTTTTTCGATATATTCCCAATAGGCCGGGGGGCGGTAGCCATCGACTTTAGAGCGGGCGTGGACCGCTAGCTCAGCCGCGCCGCCAGCCTCGGCGGCACGGGCGTTATCCAGATAGCTGGAGCGATCCGAAAAACCCAGGCGAATTTTGGCCGAGAGCGGGATTTCATCGGGTATAGCAGCGCGCACCGCGGCAATAATGCTTTCTACGCGAGATGGGCTCTGCAGTAGGCTGGCACCCCCATCACTGTTGTTGACGGATTTTGCTGGGCAGCCGAAATTAAGATCAATGGCACGGGCGCCCACTTCCACAGCTTTTGCAGCGTTGTAAGCCATTGCCTGGGGATTACCACCGAGTAATTGTAAGCGCACCGGAGTACCGCTCACCGTAGTGGCAGCGGAATCCAGTTCGGGACAAATTCGGCTGAACGCGCGACGGGGTAATCGAGTATGGGTCACGCGTAAGAACTCGGTGACACATACATCGATACCACCAAGTTTGCTGAGTAACGCCCGCAGATGGTGGTCGATCACTCCCTCCATTGGCGCCTGGTAGATCCTAAGTGAGGGAGGCGCGGTGTGGTTGTTTGACGAATTGGGCATAGGCGATGGGAGTGATATTGAGTCCATTACTGCGTGTTTGGGTTAATTTAGGTCGGCAAAAACCTGTTCTGCCGCGGCGATGGTGTTGTCAATATCGTCGTCGCTATGCGCTGCTGACATAAACCCGGCTTCAAAAGAGGCGGGTGCTAAATAGACACCCTGGGTCAACATGCCGTGAAAAAATTGGTTAAAGCGCGTGTTATTGCATGCCATCACTTGCTGATAGTTATTAACCTGGGGTTCTTCGGTAAAGAAGAAGCCGAACATGCTGCCCACCTGATTAGCAGTAAACGGAATGCCGGCGTTTTTTGCCGCTTGTTTTATGCCTGTTACTAGGCGGTTCGCCTTGGTGCTGAGCTGTTGATAGAAATTCTCTTGTTGTATCAGTTGCAGGGTTGCCAGCCCTGCCGCCATGGCAACAGGATTGCCGGACAGGGTGCCGGCCTGATATACCGGGCCCAGCGGAGCTATTTCCTCCATCACCGCCCGTTTGCCGCCAAAGGCTCCCACAGGCATACCGCCGCCGATTACCTTGCCGAGGGTGGTGAGGTCGGCTTCTATGCCATAGAAACCTTGAGCGCCGGTGAGGCCGACCCGAAAGCCCGTCATGACTTCATCCATGATCAGCAGTGCACCGCTCTGGTCACACACTTGACGCAAGGTTTGCAAAAAGCCCGGCAGTGGTGGAATGCAATTCATATTCCCTGCCACGGGCTCGACAATAATGCAGGCAATGTCATCGCCGATTTCAGCGAAGCATTTGCGCACTCCATCGGCGTCGTTATAGCTGAGTGTAATGGTGTGATCGGCTAATGCCGCGGGAACCCCAGGAGACGAAGGGATGCCTAGGCTGAGGGCGCCGGAGCCGGCTTTTACCAGCAGCGAATCTGAGTGGCCGTGATAACAGCCTTCAAATTTGACGATTTTATCGCGCCCAGTAAAACCACGGGCCAGGCGAATGGCACTCATGGTGGCTTCGGTGCCAGAGTTTACAAAGCGCACCAGATCCATGTTGGGCATCAATTGACACAAAGTTTCTGCCAGTTCGGTTTCGAGGCTGGTGGGGGCGCCGAAACTGAGGCCGGTTTTGGCCTGTTCCATCACTGCTTCAATTACCCGTGGGTGCGTGTGCCCTAGAACCATTGGCCCCCAAGACTGGACATAATCGATATAGCGTTTGTTATCCGCATCAAAAATGTAGGCGCCGTTAGCACGAGAGATAAATACTGGCGTGCCGCCCACGGCGCGAAAGGCGCGCACGGGTGAATTAACACCACCGGGGATAACTTGCTGGGCCTGGTCGAAAAGTTGTTCAGAATTGTTCATGTGGGCTCGGAGGGTTTAAAAATGGTGGGCTATTATCGCCAGTGCTAGGGCGGGCCGCAAACCTCATTAAACCGGCGGGGAAAGGTTACCTAGAGAAAATCTCCTGGCCGGCTATCCAAGTTTTTTTCAGCTGAAGAGCGTTGTTTAATAAAATAAAGTCTGCTGGAGCGCCGGCAACAATACGTCCGCCACTGCTGCCTAGAAACTGCGCCGGATAAAGCCCTCCCATACGCAATGCTTCGATGATCTCTAAGCCACACCACTGGTGAATATTGTGCACTGCGGCCATCATGTTTAGTTGAGAACCCGCTAGTTCACCAGTGCTAGAGGTTAGCCGGTCACCATGAAGGGATACGGTGCGCTCAAATAAAGGAAATTGGGTGTCTTCACTGCCCACCAGTGCCATGGCGTCGGTTACCAGCATCAGTTTGCCTTGGGGCTTGGCTCTGATGGCTAGCTCCATGACTTCCGAGTTCACGTGGTGTCCATCGGCAATCAACCCGCACCAGGCGCTGTCGCTAATCAGTGCCATACCCACCATGCCGGGCTCGCGCGACTGTAGTGGCGACATAGTATTGTACAAATGGGTGAAGCCGGTCGCTCCCGCAGCAATCGCCGCCGACACTGTGGCACCATTGGCATTCGAGTGTCCGAGGCAAACCTTCACTCCCAAGGATACAAGCTGTTGAATTGCCTGTGGGCTTACCGTTTCCGGCGCCAGGGTAATCACTTTGGTACCCAAATCTTTGCGTGCATACAGCATCAGCTCAGCATTTGTCAGCGAGCGGATTAGGCGTGCTTCGTGTGTGCCTTTTTTTGCGGTGTTGAGGTGTGGGCCTTCAAAGTGAATGCCCAAGACTCCAGGAACCTTGCTGCGCAGTGCAACACTGACCGCATCGGCAGCGCGCTGCATAACTTCCAATCGATCAGTAATCAGTGTGGGGACAAAACCGGTGGTGCCAAAGCGCGCATGGGCAGCTCCCATTTGTTTCAGTGTACTTACCGTTGGAGTATTGTTAAATAAGACACCACCACCACCATTTACCTGTACATCTATAAGACCGGGTGCCAGTAAGCCGGTAAATTTTTGTACGCAATCGGGATTTTTTATTTTGGTGGCATTTTCTACCGATACAATACGCCCACCATCGCAGGTAACCGCAAGATTGCGATGAATCTGTGTGCCATCGAAACATTGTTCTGCCAATAATATCTGCACCACAGTGAATTCCAGACTTATATTGTTCGGGTTATTTTTTTGAGCCCGGCGGGCTTGTCGGGGTCAATGCCGCGGCTGATGGCAATATGTGCCACATCGATATAGAAGCGTTGCAACAAAGCCAGCGGCGCCAGCCGCGGGTGCAGCTGATTGCCAGGCGCATGGAGATTAACTAGCGCGCCGCCGCGGCGGATAATTTCTTCTATCTGCTGCATGTGTGCCGACAGGGATTCATCTTCAATTGGTGCGTTAACGGCAATGATCTGCTGCTCAACCAGCGCTACCGGTCCATGCAGGAATTCAGCGCTGGAAAAAGCTTCCGCGTGAATGTTGCATACCTCCTTTAATTTAAGTGCCAATTCACAAGCAATTGCGTAACCGAAACCACGCCCTAGCACTACCAAGTTTTGTACTGCGGCGAGATCTTCCGGACGCAGCTGAGTATTGGAGTGAATAGCATTTATCAGTATTTGTGGCAACGTTTTAGCGGCGTTTAACAGTGGCTGATTTTGTGTCCAGCTAGCCACTAGGTGCACGAGTGCCGCTAGAGTTGCGAGGTAGCTTTTCGTGGCTGCCACCGCTTTTTCAGGTCCCGCCTTCAGCGGTATCAATAGGTCGGCAATGGCCTTAATTGGTGCACTTTCATCATTGACCAAGGCCACAGTATAAGCACCGGCCGCTTTGGCCATCTGTGCTTGGGCGAGAATATCGGGGCTACGCCCGGATTGAGAAATTACTATCGCCAGCCCCCCTTGTAGTTTGAGCTGGCGGCCGTAAATACTAGATACTGAGGGTGCTGAGGCAAAGGTTGGTGTGCCGGTTTCAATTTCGATGAGGTATTTGGCAAATACGCCAGCGTGGTCGGAGGAGCCGCGGCCGATGAGCATCACAAAGCGCGGTGTTTTGTCGCCCAGGCGTCGGCCCAGTGCGGCCATGACTGCGGCATTGCTCTGCCATTGTTCAGCGATACGGTTGGGTGCTTCGCGGGCTTCCTTTTCCATTACAGTCATAGCCATGAGCTGCCATACCTCAGGTTGCGAGAGCGGATGCTATGGTGCACTCGGAGTTCTTTGGCATGCATCCACCGCGAACAACTTGTGCACCTTATAGCTTCAGTATTTTATATTTGCACTGTTAAGTTCCCGTATGCTTGCGCACTACCATTAATCGATCAATACCGGATTCTGGCAGCCAGACTTCATTGGTGCGCCCGAGAATTTGGCGAACATTGGCATTGGGCGCACTGCCTTTAACACTGCCGACAAACTGGTTAGTTGTTGAATCAAATATCCAAGTTGCGTTGGCAATAAAATCACTGACCCAGACCATATCATTTTCATCGACGTAAACAGCATAGGCTTTGCCATTGCCACCGGGTAGTTTCCAACTCTGCCATTGGCCACTGCTCGGTGTGTAGCGACTTAACTGCCCACTGTTCCACTCGCTGACCCAAATATTATTGCTTGAGTCAGACCAGACTCTGCGAGCACCCTGATCCTTTGTGGGTGGTTCAATAATTTCAGCGCTGCCAGTTTGAGTGTCGATTTTACCCAGATAATTACCGGCCAGTGAAGCGTAAAATACTAGGCCGGTGGGCGTTGTGGCGATGCCGTAAGGCCCCGCTTTTCTGGGGGCTTCGTAGACGTTAAGCGTATCTGTACTGGGGTCTAGTGAGCCATAGAAACCGCTTTGCCCAGTAAACCAGAGCTTGCCATTGTTATCGAAGGTTGCCGTATTCAAATTGGCATACCCTATTTCAGCAGGTAGGGGCCAGGTGAGGATATTACCGGTGTCGGGAGCATATTTCACAATAGCGTTGAGACCACTGTCGGTTATCCAGGCGTTACCCTGTGGCCCTTGAATAACGCCGTGAGGTCGTGAACCCTCACCCAGATCGACCTCAGTGATCTTACCGGTTTCTGGATCTAAAATCCCCAGAGCCGCTGCTTTTTGTGCTGTATACCAAACTAGTCCATTTGGGGCCGGCGCTACATCGTGTGGACCGCTGCCGGCAGGTAGATTATAAGTTTGTAGCTCGTAGCCACTGGGTAGTTTCAACTGTAGGTCATTGGCAATGGTGGATGTTGAAAAACATGCCAGGATAAAGTAAGCGAGAAAAAATATTGGGCGCATAAGAGAGGTCTCCCTTGGGCTGGAGGTTGGTGAAGGCACATTACAGCTCTTTTTTGTTTCAAGGAAATCCGCAATAAGCTTTTATGTTTGAGAATTACGGATACTTTTTACAACCAACTCGGCCGAGTATACTTGCTTTGATGGGATCTTTTCTACCGTATGTTTGTGTGAATTATGCACCGATGCAGCAGTTGGAAAGCTGCTCAGTTGAGCTTGCCAAATTAAGTTAAGGCATCCTTAGCATTAAACTTTATCGCCGTTGCGGAGTTTGAATAGGTGGCTGCAGTAAATTTGAGCTTATCGTTTTTCTTTCTGAGTTTTGCGCTGGTAAGATGGCGGCTCGTTAGTTGATCGACTCAGAATTAGCCACAATTTTAGCGATTTCGGCTTGTCTGCTTAGTAATCAATAAAAAAAGTACGCAGGAATCCCCCCTTATTACTTTTACCTATTGAAATCGACCTCTGCGGTGGCAACTGCTGTAAGCTCAGCAGCCGCAGCAAATAGTATGTATATCAACCACCAGGGTCCGAAGGTTATTCTATGATTAAACACTTATTTAATATCAGCGGTGGTTTAGCCGCCATGATGCTTGCCTGTACCGTGCAGGCGGCATCACTCGATAAAGAAGACTTGCTGGTAGCGGAAGCGTTGCGCGATAACGCATTGAAGTTTTCCGATGCTTACAACATTGTAGAGTCGCTCACTGTGGAAGTGGGCCCACGCCTAGCCGGCAGCGAAGGTGATCAACGCGCAGTGGTCTGGGCACAAAAAAAAATGCAGGATTTAGGCTTTGACCGTGTCTATACCGAACAAATTGAAGTGCCGCGGTGGCTTCGGGGTCACGCCCATGCCGAAGTCGTTGCGCCTTTTCCACAACCGCTCGTGGTTACTTCACTAGGTTATGGTGTGGGAACACCGGAAGGTGGTTTGACAGCAGAAATAGTCGAGTTTGCCGATGTCGCTGCGTTGGCTAAAGTACCGGCGAATAAGCTTAAAGGTAAAATAGCCTTTATCAATAAGCGCATGGAGCGCACCCGTACCGGCGAGGGTTATGATACTG
This sequence comes from Gammaproteobacteria bacterium, assembly GCA_022600975.1. Taxonomy (GTDB): domain Bacteria; phylum Pseudomonadota; class Gammaproteobacteria; order Pseudomonadales; family Cellvibrionaceae; genus Microbulbifer. The sequence continues at coordinate 910 of JAHZJJ010000171.1, read as the reverse complement.
CAGTTGGCGGGCGCAGTGAGGGTATGCGCCTGGCGGTAAAAAAGGGCGCCTCCGCGTTGTTGCTGCGCTCTGTGGGTACCGATTCCGATCGTTTTGCCCACACCGGAATCATGTCGATGGAAGGTGTGGAAAATCCAGTGCCTGCATTGGCACTTTCCGCCCCAGATGCCAATCTGTTGGAGGCGATGCTCAAGCGCGGTAAGCCGGTGCAGGTAAAGTTGAATATAGAGAATGCGCGCCTGATTGATGGCCCTTCGTTTAATGTAATCGCTGAAGTAACCGGCCGCGAAAAGCCAGAGGAAGTCGTGCTGATTGGAGCGCATCTCGATAGCTGGGATGAGGGCACAGGGGCCCTGGATGACGGCGCTGGCGTGGCGATTGTAATGGAGGCAGCACGCCTCATTGCCGAGTTGCCACAGCGCCCAAGGCGCACTCTGCGGGTTGTTCTTTTTGGTGCAGAGGAGATTGGTCTTTTGGGTGCCAAGCAATATGTGCAAGCCCATCGCGATGATTTGGAAAAAATTATTGCTGTGTCTGAATCAGATTTTGGTGCTGGCAAAATATGGCGTTTTGACACGCGTATCCCGCAAAACAAGTTTGCGATTGCCGACCAAATGATGCAGTTGCTCGCTCCTCTGGGTATTAAACGTGGTAATAATACATCTCATGGTGGGCCAGACAGCAGTGTGTTTGTTGCCCGCGGTGTGCCGGCGTTTGGTCTTCATCAGGATGGTAATGATTATTTCGATTATCATCACACGCCCAACGATACTCTGGATAAGGTCAACCCAGAAAGTTTACGGCAGAATGTGGCGGCCTGGGTGGTTGTGTCATTTTTGACGGCGGAAATGCAGGGAGATTTGGGGCGGGTAACCAACGCCGACTAAGTTTTGACTTCAGAGTGCTGGGC
>JAHZJJ010000170.1 GCA_022600975.1 Gammaproteobacteria bacterium | reverse complement strand
TTGCTCAGCGCAACAAACAACTTTATTGAAGGCGAGCGTGTGATTAGCGTATCATCCAAGACAGCCTCACTAGATAGTTACGTATCTTTTGGGGTTAGCCATCTCTCGGTGCTTCTAACACTGGGAGGTGGCGTTATCTTACGTTCACACGATCATGCTGTGGTTCTTCTGTATGCGTACTGTTGTTGGTTTTCCGCGAGGGTTTTAGTCACTTGGTTTCTCGCGGGCTACATAACACCAGTAAACGGTTTTTTTACGTTTTGCTATCGCTTGTGCCGTGTTTTACTTTAGGCGTTATCGCAGCACGCTCAACATTAATTACTTTTTTTGAAAAGTGCAATTAATGTGAGGTGTTAGGCGCCATTAAATTCCATGGGTTTAATATAAAACGTCAAAGCCTCTATAAAATGAAACTCAATCACTCTGGCCACAGATTTTTTTAACTTGAGCCTACTTTGAGTGTCTTTAGATCTATGCCAAAGCGGCTGACATCTCTTTTACGCCACTTTTTTGCGCTACTTTGTTTACATGCCTAATGCAGCCACTGAGCAATGGGCATTCTCAACAGACTATTGCACAACCCGCACAGAATAAAGCTGGAAGGGAACCCAATGGGGAAAACAAGCAGACATTGACCAGCTGTGAACAGTTGCCGAAACCTATCGCACCTGCTCGGAAGAAAGGTGCAAGTATTCTCAGTTGTAATACTACGAAATCACGCACTTTTCATACAAGGCTAAGAAAAATACGATAAAGGAGCAAAATACTGCGGTAGAGCGCTTAGCTGTACGTCAAAATTTTTGATACTTTAAATGCTCCCTTAGGGTATTTTTCAATAAAGCGTAGTGAGTAGTGCAATGACAGAGAAATTTAAATGGCGTCTTATCCCCACCCTGATACTCACTGCTCTCAGCCTCGGTGCTTGCGCCACCAGTGGTGAAAGCAGAAGTCACCGCTCTGTTACTTATGCCCCGTGGGCTTATACCCATAGCGATATATATCTAGGCTATTGGCAACCACGCTATCATCCTCGCTATTGGTATTATAGAGATCACCGAAACCGTGATCATAAGCGTGATCGCTGGCATGATCGCAAGCGCAAGCACTCACCCGCTTACAAACTATCTCCGGCTCACGGCCGCTCTAAAGCCTACAAGCTCTCCCCAGCGCATGGCCGCTCCAAAGCCCACAAGCTCTCCCCGGCGCGCGACCGACCCAAAGCTCACAAGCTCTCCCCAGCTCGCAGCCACCCCAAAGCCCACAAGCGTTCCAAAGCTCGCAATATTTCTCAAGCTAGGAAGAGAGTCAGATAGGTATTTTGTACCGTAGTAACCGAATCGTCAGCGCTAGGTGAACAAATAACGGTTGGCGCTAGCCCGCTGGCAGGCTCTATTCAGCATGGCGCTCTACTGAAGCCGCGAAATAATGCCAGTTATCATCCCGCTAAAATACGTTAGTGACGAGGATGAAGGTAAAAGTTCGTTACAGGAATTACCCGCGCACAACGACGGCGCGCAGACGCTGATTGGAGCTGCCAGCGATGTCGTAGCTTCAGTCGCCGCCGACGGCGACTATGGGCATTCGAACGGTTTGATGTATGACGCATTACAGCTGATCAGTAGGTTACATCGCGACCAACACGACCAAGATGGTCTGGCTGCGATTATAGGGTGCAAACTACTGGCTGCCGACCGGGCATAGCTGTACTAAGTCAAGAAGACGGAGGGCCATTCCATCATCCCAAGATAGTTAAACCTAGAAACCGCAGTTGAATCACGCAAGTCTGCACAAGTTCTTGCGCGCCCAACTGCGGCTTATAGGTTGAAGCAAAGCATGTACTCTATCGGATTAAAAGATAAGCCTTGCACTCAACTAATTGGGCCATTACTCTTGCGCGCGAGTCAGCCAGGCAATCGCTGCCGCTCGCGGTGGAGGAAAGTCCGGGCTCCATAGGGTAGAACGCCAGGTAACGCCTGGGGGGCGCGAGCCTACGGAAAGTGCAGCAGAGAGCAGACCGCCGATGGCTCCCATTTGTGAGTACAGGTAAGGGTGAAAGGGTGCGGTAAGAGCGCACCGCGCAGCTGGTAACAGCTTGCGGCATGGTAAACCCCGTTCGGAGCAAGACCAAATAGGCCCTCTAAAGGTGTGACCCGCACCGAGGGCGGGTAGGTCGCTTGAGGTTTGTGGTGACACAGACCCCAGATGAATGATTGTCCACGACAGAACCCGGCTTATCGGCTGACTCACCTCTTTTTTACCCAACGGCTGCAAAACCGTAGTCGTTGGGTATTATTTCTGCAACAGGCCTATTTTTGCAGCAGTAAACCGCACTCTCGGTACTCTTCCCCTTTGGTTGGATCAAAGTAAATATCATTATCCGGTAGCCCGTTATCGGCTACATATTTTTCTACCTCATGCTTTTTAAGGTAAAACATCGGCGCAACGCGGATGGTATTGTGATTGCCATGGGTGAAGATATCGAGGTTGTGTCGATAAGTATTCTGATCATGGCGGATGCCATTTAGCCACACATCTGGCTTGAGCTCACCCATGGCACGATTGAATGGCTCCAATTTAACCGTTTGCGAAAAAGCATTGTGCTCAGGTGTATCCAATGGTGGAACCTCACCATATAAGGCACGATAGTGCGCTGTAGTCATTTTGGGCACATAGGTATGCAGATTTAAATTCATCAATTTAGTGATTTTTTCAACATGCGCATAGGTTTCCTTGGTGTTATAGCCATGATCAACCCAAATCACTGGAATATCTGCTTTAATACGAGCGACCAAATGTAGAAAGGCTACGGCTAGAGGGCGAAAATTGGTGAATACCACCGGATTTTGCGCACTGTAAATAACAGACTGTATGATATCAGCAGGGTCATTATCACGAAATTGCAAACTAAGTGCTTTTAAATCCGCACCTTGGCAAAAGTCAATTTTTGGTATTGATGATGATATGGATGAAACTTCTTGTGCTGCATTTTTCATTGGTGTAAAGGTCCCGATAGCTCCTCTAAGGGTAGTTAGATTAATTGTTCTGACCTACCGAAGAAAATATTAAAAAATAACTTTTATATAACTTTTAGGACTTAAAGAGTTCCAACCTGAATGGGCGCATTCTCAATATAACGTCAAGTGATGCAACCATAATCAGCTATTAGCCGCTGAAATGTTATGCCGTCATCAAAAGGCGAAGTTGACTAATTTTTTTCCAGAGTGAATTCAACCTGAAATTTTTATCGACCAAACTTCTTAATGTTATTATTTCTACCACATCGTTAGCATAATTACCTTGATTATAATTATTCAATACTAATCAAAAGAGCATCCCGTTATTTTTGCAAGAAGCGCAGCTCATCACTCCCTAAAACCAGTCTCATCATACTTTTATAAAGTTACAAAATTTTTACAAAAACTTTCAAAAATTGACGGCAAAAGCACTGAGTAACGCTTTGGTGGTTGACCAAGCTATAGATATGGGATTAACTCAAAAAAGTTTGTTAGTATAATTTCTAAGGCTCTTAGGAACAATCCGGTTTGAGGCGGATCAGAGTGGTAATATGTAATGTCTAGCAGTCCTCGCACCGAACAAGATAGCCTGTTTGTGTGCAAAATAGTGCTCAAGACATAAGGTAGAAACAAGATTTTGTATGTTTTTCAATCAGAAAGGTGAGCTTCCTAAGTCTTGATGAAAAGAAACTCCTTCATGTGGCCACCCTGGTCCGCTCTAAAGCGGATTATTTCTAAGAGCCATAATCATATGAATATAAAATATTTTATAGGTTGTATTATTTCTGTATGCTTATCAAAAATACTTAAAAGGAAAGGATCATTTAAAAAATAGTTACAAATCACAATCGCCAGTAATCTAAAACGCACATTGATATCAAATAGCCATGTGGCTTAGAAACATAAAACGTCCGATACTATGTAAAATTTACTGATCTCAACAAAGGAAAGAACGAATTAAAGAGCAGGAGCTTTGATGTTATATTTTTTAATCAGATAAATAAAAGTTACAATCAACTATAAATTAAGGTTTCATTATGTCAGTTCTCTGTCTTCCATCTGTGAATTATCCAGAAAACATTGTCACTAACAAAGAAATGGTTACATTTGTCGATAAATACCATAAAAGTGTCTCGCATAAAAAAACAGCAATTAGGATGATAAACAATACCACTATAGAAAAAAGGCATGTCATATTACCGTTTGAAGAACTTATCAAACTAGACACCTTTGGCATTAGAAGTGAGCTTTACGAACGTTATGCAAAAGCTTTATCGCTAACTTCTGCAAAGAAGGCGTTATTAAACTCAAAGCTGAAAAAAGAAAATATTACAATGGTGATTGTGACTTCCTGCACTGGATTTATGATGCCTTCATTAACGGTACATCTTATTAATGAATTGGGCCTAAATGCCGACACTATCCAGATGCCAATTGCACAAATGGGGTGTGTAGGTGGCGCATATGCCATCAATAGAGCCACAGAACATTGTGCTCTTTCTCCTAATAATAATGTATTAATTGTTGCCCTAGAGACTTCATCACTGTGCTTCCATAAAAATGCAAGCAGATTACAGGATTTTGTTTCAGATTCTATTTTTGGGGATGGTGCCGCTAGCGTAGTTATGCGAGCCGATGAAGCGTATAGTGGAATAAAAATAACCGCCACAAAAACTTTTATAATTAATGATACAGAAGAATATATAAAATATTCTATGACCGATAACGGTTTTAAGTTTTCTCTGGATAAGGACGTTATGTATTCTGTAAAAAAGGTTGCCCCTATAATGAAAGAATTCATAATTTCTAAGTTGGGAGCGGTGGATAAAATTGACTTTTTTGTGTCTCATACTGGAGGGAAAAGAATTTTAGATGAAGTTGAGGAACATTTGTTTTTGAAGCCAGGAACTCTGTTTCATTCTAGGGAATCACTAAGGCTTTTTGGCAACACATCTAGTGTTTCTGTTATTGATGTACTGGCAAGACATTTTGAGGGCAGAAAAAAGGGGGATAAAGGCGTTATTTCAGCATTTGGGCCGGGATTTACAACAGAAATAGCAGTGGGGGAATGGGTTAGTAGTGCATAATGCGATAATGGGGGGGGGGCTGTCGCAAACTTTTTTATGTAGACGACTCCTCCAGTTCACCATATAGAAGGTTGTTCTAAAATACTAATTTAGTTTACATTATTTAACTTTTTGTTAATTCGTTCGAATTAGCCTTTCTGTGGTACGACA
>JAHZJJ010000169.1 GCA_022600975.1 Gammaproteobacteria bacterium | reverse complement strand
GGGGGCGCGAAAGGCTTTTGCCTTATCCGTTCCTACCTGCTGACTTGCCAAAAAAATAAAATCGAGCCCGGCGAGGCTTTAGCATTGCTATTCAAAGGTGAGTGGCCGGATTTCTTGCAGAAAAAATTCGACGAACTTGGGGTTAGTGCTGAATAGTTACCTTTTAGAATGAGGAAAGGCCGCACCAGACGTTTGATAACGCAACCCCTATGGCGGTCTATAGGGCGTCCCGGGAGAACCGTGTACCTGTTGATGGTTCCGGCAGTGCCGGATCAGCTCAAGCAGAGGCGTGTGCATGAATCATTGATAACATCCCTATTGCCAACAACTCACACACTCTTGAGCTTATCGACAACAGGGTATTTTATTTAAAAATATTAATTTATTGTCTCGACAAGTGGGTCCACTTCACTTTTCATTTGGTACTGACTGGAGCTATATAACCAAGCGGGATGAGGATGACCCAATTCGTAATGAGATACGTGAGCGTGCTGGCGACATTTCTTATCCAGAAATTCGCGGGAATGTGAGTGTTAATTGGGCATATGAGAGTTTCTTTGCATCTTGGTATATTAACTACATCAGTTCCCAAGAGAATTTGGAGAACCTAAATTCATATGTAGATGTCGGCGATTTCACTAGCCACAATGTCCAGTTCGGATACAGTACACCTTGGGATGGTAAGATTACCTTAGGTGCACGTAATTTATTCGATACAGAGGCTGACATGTATAACCCTACTGCCTATCGCGGCTTGGATACGGCATTATACAATCCATTGGGTCGCACTTTATATGTGCGTTTGGAGCAAACCTTTTAAATAAGAACCTCAAGGGGATTCTATATATTCCAAAGGGGCTTCGGCCCCTAAGTCGCGGAGTGTATTTTGACGGAGTTGCCCTTGAATTTGGGGCGGATGGGCGGCCCTCCATTCCTTACCAGAAAGCAATGGCTTGGATAGTCTGCTAATAATTAAGCTTAGAAAATCCTAAGCTTAAACCCTCGACAACTGCCGTGTACGCCCACGATCATCAATCGCCACAAACACAAACTCGCCTTCTGTTACCTTCACCTGTTCACCGGACTCCACTCGAGTCAGCCAAACCTCCACCATGGTGCGAATGGAGGAGCGGCCCACTTCACTGGCTTCCGCATAGCAACTAACGGTTGAGCCCACACGCACCGGGCGCAAAAATGCCATATTGCCAACGGCAACGGTGGTAACACGGCCGCGAGCAATGCCCTGGGCCAGAATGGCGCCAGCCAGATCCATTTGTGACATCAGCCAACCAGCAAAGACATCTCCTTGTGGATTGGTGTCTTTGGGCATGGCCAGGGTTTGTAGGGTTAGGGTACCGGCAGGTGTAGGTTCTTCATCAATTGCAGACATTGGGTGCTCACAGGTTTTTAGCGTTATTTGCTGCCGCGGCTTGCGGGCGGCGCATACTAACACAATTTGGCGATAAAATAGCCGCCTCGATAAAGTCACGAGCACACAGAGGTTTAAAATTTGCGCTGTAATCTTTCTGTAATCTTTCTGTAATCTTTGTTTCATAGAATCTTCATCTGTTCTCTCTAGCATCGACCCACGAAACAACCCGTACCCACTGGAGATAGATATGAACAAGCGACCCTCAGGCATTAAATTAATGGCCTCATCTTTGGCTGTGCTCGGCATTGCCGTTTCGCAGGCGGCCCTGGCTGCGCGCGACCATATCAGCATTGTTGGGTCATCCACGGTATACCCTTTTTCTGCTGTTGTGGCTGAAAGATTCAGTCGAGCTACCCAATTTAAGACTCCGGTAGTTGAATCTACGGGCACCGGTGGCGGCATGAAACTATTTTGTCAGGGTGTGGGCGAAGGTACCGCCGATATTACTGGTGCCTCACGCCGCATCAAGCAATCTGAACTGGAAAATTGCAACGGTAATGGCGTGGATGTGGTGGAAGTACAGATTGGCTACGATGGCATTGTACTGGCAAATGCCAAAACTGCCGAACCTTTTAAACTGAGCCGTAAGGATATCTTTCTTGCCTTGGCCAAAGAGGTTCCCAACCCGAACGGCTCTCAGAGTCTGGTTGCCAACCCTTATAAAACCTGGAAAGACGTTAACCCGACGTTGCCCGCGAACAAAATTGAAGTACTTGGCCCACCGCCGACATCCGGCACTCGGGATGCCTTCGCTGAACTGGCAATGGAAGGGGGTTGCAAGCAGTTTAACTGGATTGCCGCCAAGAAAAAAACCGATAAAAATGCCTATAAAGCAATTTGCCATACGCTTCGTGAAGATGGCGCTTACATCGAGGCTGGTGAAAATGACAATCTGATTGTCAATAAACTGGTAGCCAACCCCAATGCTCTGGGTATTTTCGGCTTCAGCTTCCTCGATCAGAATGCCGATAAGGTGCAGGGTTCGGTGATTGAAGGTATGCAGCCAACTTTTGATTCCATCGCGGCGCAAGACTACCCAGTCTCCCGCCCGCTGTTTGTTTATGTGAAAAAGGCGCATGTTGGCGTGGTGCCTGGGATCAAACAGTTTCTGGCTGAGTTCACTAATGAGCGGGCCTGGGGTGAAGAGGGTTATCTGGCTGACAAAGGTATGATCCCGCTGCCTGCCACCATGCGTCAACAGGTTGCAACCGATGTGCGCAAGTTGAATGCACTCGATAATCTGGCAGCCAAATAGGCTGTGACCGCAGTGCTTTAAATTTTGAATAAAAGGACTGATCAGCCAAGCTCCAACGGGCTTGGCTTTTGCTTACTTGGTCATGTATTTAACTTAATTACACTCAGCCTCTGTCAATGCGCTAAAAAGTCTGGATAATTCCCCCCGCAGATTTCCTCTATACGCACGGTAGTTCGATGCAGACATCCACATTATTTGCCCTGCTATTGCTTCTGACTCTAGTAGCTTACGGCAGCGGTTTTAGTCGCGCTCTCGGCGCGGCGCGCAAAGGCGGCGGAGTGCGCAACCTTGCTTCATTGCCCAATTACTATGGTATGCATACCGCTTTGTGGTGTGGCTTGCCAGCACTACTGTTATTGGGTGTCTGGCTGGTATGTGACGATTCGATAATTCGTGCTCTGGTGCTGGGCCGGATTGCCGAACGGCCGGATACCCTTGCCGGGCAGCATTTGCTGTATACACAAATTCAGAATCTGGCAGCCGGCAGCTTGATCGGCCAGCCTACACCGGAATTACAAGCCGCGGCCGCTTATCTGTTGAGCCTGCGCAACGGTGGGCAAATACTACAGACGGTGTTGGTATTAATACTTTCTGTGGGTTTTGGTAGCTATGCTTTGTTGCGCATTCGACCGGAATTCCGCGCTCGCGAACAGGTCGAGAAGGTGCTGCGCAAACTGCTTTTGGCCTGCGCCTGTGCCGCTATTTTAACCACTGTGGGTATTTTGCTCTCGGTGCTGTTTGAATCTCTGCGGTTTTTCCGCCAAATACCGGTTACAGAATTTTTGTTCGGCTTGCATTGGAGCCCGCAAATGGCATTGCGGGCGGATCAAGTTGGCTCCAGCGGTGCCTTCGGCGCAGTGCCACTGTTTACCGGCACCTTGATGGTTTCGGCGATCGCCATGTTGGTGGCTGTGCCGATTGGGTTGATGTCCGCCATTTATTTGGCCGAGTATGCGAGCCGGCGGGTTCGAGCTCTGGCCAAGCCAGTATTGGAAATACTCGCCGGTATACCAACAGTCGTATATGGTTTTTTTGCCGCCCTGACGGTGGCACCGTTTGTACGTGATACCGCTGCCGCGATGGGGATAGCCGCTTCCAGTGAGAGCGCCTTAGCGGCGGGGCTGGTGATGGGGGTGATGATTATTCCTTTTGTGTCTTCACTGTCTGATGATGTTATCAATGCCGTGCCACAATCTCTGCGGGATGGTGCCCTTGGTCTCGGTTCCACCAAGTCGGAAACCATTCGCAAAGTGGTTTTTCCCGCTGCGCTGCCGGGTATTGTTGGGGGTGTTTTGCTGGCGGTGTCGCGTGCAATCGGCGAGACCATGATCGTGGTGATGGCCGCGGGCCTTGCCGCCAATCTCACCGCCAACCCGCTACAATCGGTGACTACTGTCACAGTACAGATTGTCACCCTGCTGGTGGGGGATCAGGAGTTTGACAGCCCCAAGACCTTGGCTGCATTTGCCCTTGGCCTGATGTTGTTTTTATCCACCTTGATTCTCAATTTTATCGCTCTGCATGTGGTAAAGAAATACCGGGAACAGTATGACTAATCCAACTTCGCCTGCGCCCTTAACGGATAAGCAGTCTCAGGTACGCGAGCGCATAGCACAGCGGCTGGGCAGCCGACACCGCAAAGAAACGATGTTTCGCTTAATGGGCATCATGAGTGTGACCTTCGGTGTGCTCGTTGTGCTGGTGTTATTCACCGATATTATTGGCAAAGGCCACGGTGCTTTTGTGCAGAGTGCGATTGAACTGGAGGTGGATTACGATCCGCAGGTGCTTGGTATCGACAGTGTCAGTCCTGAAACTTTGGCTCTGGCTAATTTTGATGCCGTTATCCGCAGGGCACTGCAAGCTCGCTTTCCCGATGCAGTGGGGCGCAACAATCGGCGTGCGCTGTTTTCTCTGGTGTCCTCTTCTGCGCCTTATGAGCTGCAACAGCAACTCCAAGAAAACCCCCAGTTGCTAGGGCAAAAACAAATTTTGTGGTTCACCGCTGACGATGATGTGGATACTTACGTTAAGCTCTTCGCCGATAATAAAAGAGGTCACTTTGAGCGTCTGTCGGAGCAAAAGGTGGCCTGGATTCAACAATTATTGGATTCCGGCGAGCTGAAAAAGCGGTTCAATACCACCTTTTTTACCAACGGCGATTCCCGCGAACCAGAGCAGGCGGGCATTCGTGCTGCCCTAGTAGGTTCGCTGCTGACACTATTGGTGACTTTGGCTCTGTCATTTCCTATCGGTGTGTCGGCGGCGATTTACTTGGAGGAGTTTGCGCCGAAAAATCGTTGGACTGACATTATTGAGGTCAATATCAATAACCTCGCCGCAGTGCCGTCGATTGTTTTCGGGCTTTTGGGCTTGGCGATCTTTATTAATTTTTTCCAGCTGCCGCGCTCGGCACCTTTGGTGGGTGGCTTGGTACTGACGCTGATGACCTTGCCAACCATTATTATTTCAAGCCGCGCTGCACTTAAAGCGGTGCCGCCGTCTATCCGCGAAGCCGCACTAGGTATGGGTGCCTCGCGTATGCAAACGGTGTTACACCATGTGTTGCCTCTGGCCATGCCCGGTATGCTGACTGGCGCCATAATCGGTATGGCCCAGGCGCTGGGTGAGACGGCTCCACTATTGATGGTTGGCATGGTGGCGTTTATTGTCGATGTGCCAGGTAGTATTACCGATCCTTCCACAGTGTTGCCAGTGCAAATTTTTCTCTGGGCTGACAGCCCTGAACGGGCTTTTGTAGAGCGCACATCCGCCGCCATCATGGTATTGCTGAGTGTGTTGATTTTAATGAATACCAGCGCAGTATGGTTGCGCAAAAAACTTGAGCGCCGTTGGTAGTTTGATTGCTGGCGCATGCTAAATAACGAATTGGGGTACTGTTAATGACCGCCACGACTACAATAACCACTACTGTATTGGATGTCGGTGAAGCAGCACCGAACAGCCAAAAACCGGTGGAACATCCAATCATGGATACTTTGACTCAAAGCACCGAAACTGTTGGCCAACCGCTGTGTGAGAGCGCTACGTTGCGCATGCGTCATGTCAATGTGTTTTACGCTGAGACACAGGCTATCTTTGATGTCAGCTTGGATATTGGCCGCAACGAAGTGGTGGCCATGATTGGCCCTTCCGGCTGTGGTAAATCTACTTTTTTACGCTGCCTCAATCGTATGAATGACACCATTGAAGGTTGCCGTGTAGAAGGTGAGTTGACCCTTGATGGCGAAGCTATCTATGGGCCCAAAGTGGATGTAGTGCCATTGCGGGCACGAGTGGGTATGGTGTTTCAAAAACCCAACCCTTTTCCTAAAACAATTTACGAAAACGTTGCCTACGGCCCCAAGATTCACGGTATTGCCAGCCGCCGTGCAGATCTTGATGAAATCGTTGAAACTAGCCTGCAGCGCGCCGGTTTGTGGAATGAAGTCAAAGATCGTCTCGATAAACCTGGCACTGGTCTCTCCGGTGGGCAGCAACAGCGCTTGTGTATCGCCCGTGCCATTGCGGTGAGCCCGGAAGTTATCCTGATGGATGAGCCCTGCTCGGCGCTAGACCCTATCGCCACCGCGCGTATTGAAGAGTTAATTGGTGAGTTGAGCGAAAACTATACTATTGCCATGGTCACTCACTCGATGCAGCAGGCGGCGCGAGTTAGCCAGCGCACCGCTTATTTTCACCTCGGCAAACTGGTCGAAGTGAACGATACTGAAATGGTTTTTACTAATCCCCAGCATCCACTGACTGAGGCCTATATCACCGGACGTTTTGGTTAATTTGATTTACTTTAGAGGCAGCAAAGAATCAATATGGAAATGCACTTCGATCAACATATATCTCGCCAGTTTAACGAGGATCTGGAAGGCCTTAAAACTGAAATGCTGGAGATGGGCGGCCTGGTGACCAGCCAAGTGGCAGATGCGGTGGAGGCGCTGGCCAATGCCGACAGCGCTCTGGCAGAGAGTGTACTGGAAATTGAAGAGGAAATTGATCGCCGCGAATTGAATCTTGATGAACACGCTACACTGATTATCGCCAAGCGCCAGCCCACTGCTTCGGATTTGCGTATGGTGATGTCGGTTATTCGTATTGCGCGAGATCTGGAGCGAGTTGGCGATGAAGCTGGCAAGGTCGCAAAAATGGCCCTCGCTTTCAGTGAGGCTGGCAGCGCACCCCGCGGCTATACAGAAATTCGACATATCGCGGATGCGGTGCGCAATATGCTCAACGATGCCCTGGATGCCTATACTCGTTTCGATGTGACTGCAGCCATGGACACCCTGGCCAAGGATACCCAGGTCGATATGGACTACAGTAGCGCAGTGCGTGAAATGATCACCTACATGATGGAAGATCCTCGCAGCATTTCCCGCGGCATCAATGTGTTGTGGATTCTGCGTGCCCTTGAGCGCATTGGCGATCACGCCAAGAATATCTGTGAACAGGTGGTGTATTTAGTTAAGGGCACCGATATTCGCCACAGTAGCAACTCGAATAACAGCTAACAGAGAATGCAGTTTGTATTTAGGTCAAAAGAAATCTATGAAATGAAAGTTTGACTGGCTGTTAAAGTTTCAATAATGAGCTCAAGAGCTGCATCCGGTAATCCTTCGGTAATTCCAGAACTCACCACATTCGTGATCACAGAAAGCTTGTTCGGTCAGGCACTGTTACTGTGGATATTTTCTCTATCCGTACTAGCAATCTAGCTCAAATTGTAATGCCGTAAACAGAATTTTGGGTGCCATTATTCGGATCAATAATCCACATTCTACCAATACCTCCTAGTTACCCGGCGGTATGCTACTTCCATTTTGTTAGAATCCCTGTGCCAGCACAAAACCGAAACCCAGTGTTTGCACGGAATCGTTGTAATCAATCAAGCTGTTTCCATAGCCGTTGAAGTAACGGATATAAGCTTCTAGCCGCGGAGTCAAGGCGAAGCTCCAGCTCAATTCAACGGCGCCGAGGTTATCGCTACGCAAATTATTACGCAACATAACTGACAGAGCATGATTGTTGTGGCGATAACGGCCGGTTAGTTCAAAGTAGCCCAGATAGCGCTCAATATCTGGATTATCGTCATTGTCGCGGCTCTCTGGGAAACGATACCAAGGTTTGAAGCCGATAGAGAAGTTATTGCGTTCAAAAACAAAATTGGCATACACACGATTCCAGCTGCGTGAAAAAGGACCACTGAGGCCATTGGATTGATGATTGAGTGCGATTTGGTTGATTACGTTGTACCAGCCAAATATTTTCCAGTCATTGAGCCAGGTAAAAATAAGTTCGGGCTCGTGGTTGGTTTCGCGAAACGGGGAGGAGTCAGCGGAATTATAGGCCTGCCAGAAACTGAGATTGGTATAGGCCACGCTCATATAGGAGTCAGGCCCCAAAAAGCCACGCCACAACGGTAGCTGGAGCGACAATTGAAACTGTATTTCCACTTTGTCGAGATTGGTGATGGTATCGCTGATTTCGGCCAACCCCTGTATTCCCGGGTCGGGGTTATAGACCACTGGCAATATGTAGTTGACCTTGTGGGAGGCGAGAGTAAAAGGATTGTTAGCCGCATCACGGATAGCCTGAGCGCGCTCGCTTAAAAAAACTTTTTCTGAGGGTATATCTTCCGTTGGCTTTTCAACCTGATCGAGTTCAAAGGAATAGTCTTCCTGACCTACTTGTGTACGCACTTTGTCGCTACACAGTTTGCGTATTTCTGCCAGTGTGGTATTGGCAGAGGCGGTTAGTAGCTGTTGGCGCAGGCATTGTTCTTGCTGACGCTGTGTGTTCTGCTCCCTATTTTCTGAGGTGTTTTTCTCGATGTTGGCAGCGGAGGCAAAGAGCGGCAATTGTGTCGCCAGAAATAACACAACGGCTAATTTAAATACAAACTGGAAGTTAAATTTAATAAAAGACAAAAAAAAGAGTCCTGTTCGAGGTTGATAAGTAGTGGCCTGAGCGTACACATGCCAAAGTATTTAAAAAAATTTTCATCATCAATAAGGTGAGCAGGAATTTTTAAAGCTTGCCATGCGCATCAATAATCTAGCTAGCTTTTGCGCGCCCATTTGTGGTTTCTAGAATCATAGTACGCTTGTTTTCCTGTTCCATTCATTAAAGACTAAATTGTCGATAAACAAATAACTTGTATCTAGGAGCCTGTCGGACTTAACCGGTCGTAGCGAGAATAAGACCGGTTTGAGCCATTTTTTATGACAATCCGAGGCGAATAGTGGTTCTATTTAACGAGAATCAGCATAAAAAATGGCCAAATCCGGCTTTTTCTCAGTAGGCCAGTGTTAAGTCCGACAGGCTCCTAGATGAGTGAGACTTGAAAGGTATCGTTATACACTAGTTAGTATGTTGGAAGAGATTAGCCGGCAGCTTTATTTATATTTGTTGCCTATCGTTCTGCTGTTGGACTTTATTGCCGCCAGCGCGGTGACTTGTCATGCCATTCTCAATAAGCGTGACACTTCAGCAATTATCGCCTGGGTGGGACTGGCGTGGTTGGCTCCATTGCTGGGCTCTCTTGCTTACCTGTTGCTGGGGATCAATCGAGTGCACCGTCGGGGCGCTGCACTGAAATTGCGCAATGCTTGGCAGGGCAGGAAAGCGTTTGCCTTGACTCGGGCAGACTCTAAGCAACAGCTCGAATTTCTAGCGCAATATCCGCAATTGAATGGTCATATCAGGCTGATTGAAGTATTGTCGGGTCACGAATTATTGCCGGGTAATCAGATTGATCTACTACACAATGGGGATCAGGCTTTTCCGGCAATGTTAACGGCAATTAATGATGCAAAATGCTCCATTAGTTTGCTCAGTTATATTTTTGACTTTGATCGTGCCGGAGCAGCCTTTGTTGCTGCGCTTTTGGCAGCGCAGCGGCGAGGCGTTGAAGTGCGGGTGTTGGTGGACGGGGTCGGCGCTCGCTACAGTCGCGTCAATATTGTTCGTAAACTGCGCTGTGCCGGTGTGACTGCCGCCCTGTTTTTGCCTCCCCGTGCGCCGCGCTTACTGGGCCATGCCAATCTGCGCAATCACCGCAAAATTTTAGTGATTGATGGCGTACTGGGATTTACTGGTGGGACCAATATTCGCGAAGCCCATGTATTAGATTGGGCAACTGATGCGCCGGTGGTCTGTACTCATTTTCGCTGTCAAGGGCCGGTCATCCAACATTTGCAGGAGATCTTTTGCATCGATTGGGCGTTTACTACCGGTGAGTCTCTCAGCGGGCCGATCTGGTTTCCGTCGCAGCAGCGACATGGCTCCAGCTGGGCCCGGGGTATCGCCGACGGCCCCGATGAAGATTTGAATAAACTCACCTATACCTTGATGGGTGCGCTGAGTATGGCACGCCATCGTGTGCAAATCTTGACGCCCTATTTTATCCCCAATGAAGCTTTGGTTTACGCGTTACAGCTGGCAGCTCTCAGAGGTGTAAAGGTTGATATTCTGCTACCGGAGCGCAGCAATATTCGTCTGGTGGACTGGGCTGCTCGGCCGGGTTTGTATTATCTGTTGGAGAAAGGTTGTCGGATTCATCTTAGCCCAGCGCCTTTTGACCACAGTAAGTTACTGTTGGTGGATGATATCTGGGTATTGCTGGGTTCCACCAATTGGGATGCCCGCAGCTTGAGGCTGAACTTTGAGTTCAATATGGAATGTTACGATGGGGCACTGGCTATCCAATTGCGAAAGTTGATTGAGGAGCGCATCGATAGTGCCAGAACGCTGCAGTTGGAAGATTTAAACCGTCTTAGTCTACTGATTAAACTACGCAATGGTCTGGCGAGGTTATTTTCTCCTTACTTATGATCGCGAAAATCAGGTCAGCTTAGGCAAACGTGCAAAATGGTGCTGGTAAGTAAACAGAGATTTTGCGGGAAAACGAGTGTGGGAAGACAGAAGGAGGGTTAAGGTGCACAAGCAGTTTCGCTATGCTGACAGTTGCCTTGCAGCGGCTGAGGTAAACTCTGCTCTTCCCCTTATGGGGCAATGTCCGGAGCGCTGCTGGGGTGGTGCGCTGCCAAGCTCTATACGGTTACTGAACTGGAATGTTCAAAAGGCGCACCACCCTCAGTTTCCCTCGCTTTTCAGACGCTTGAGTCGAGAGTATGACTTGATATTGGTTCAAGAGGCGGTACTAGAAGATGGTATTACCAATCATCTAGGTACCCATTATTGGAATTTTGCTCCGGGTTATCGCAATGCTCGACAACAGACAGGCGTGATGACCGCGAGTCGGGCTCAAGCTCTAGAATATCGCCGTTTGCTCAGCCGTGAACCTTGGCTGCGAACACCCAAGGCGGCAGCGGTGAGTCGTTTTGCGTTGCAAGACAGTGATCAACAGCTGTTGGTTGTGAATGTGCACGGGATCAATTTTACCCTCGGGTTGGTCGATTACCGCCGCCAGCTCGGAGAGCTGGCCAGTCAGATGGTGGGGCATCGTGGCCCGGTGATCTTTGCTGGCGATTTTAATACCTGGAGCACCGCACGACTGAGGGAGGTCGAGGCCATCGCCAGAGAATTCGGCCTCTACGCTCTTAAGTATGAACAGGATCACCGCACCCGCGTGTTTGGTTGCGCCTTGGATCATATCTATGTGCGTGATCTCAGTATCAATAATACGAATACACTACAAACTCATACCTCGGACCATAACATTCTCACTGCTGAGGTGATGATTGCGGCGGCAGCTGAAAAAAGGGTGCATGAAGAGTAGAGAGCGAAGCAACTAGCGAAACAACTAAGGCCGCAGCTGACAAAGTAAAAATAACCCCGCTGCCGCCAGTACAATTGACGGCCCAGCCGGAGTATCCCATAAAACAGAGGCCAGCAACCCCAATACTACTGCTAGGCAGCCCAGCAGCGAGGCAAAGGTAGCCATTTGTTCTGGAGTGCGTGCCAATTTGCGGGCGCTGGCTGCGGGAATAATGAGCAGTGCGGTAATCAGCAATATGCCCACCACTTTCATTGCAATAGCGATCAAAAGTGCCAGCATCAACATCAACGCCAGACGAATTTTTTCTACCGCTACACCCTCTACTGCAGCGAGTTCTTCATGCAGGGTAAATGACAAGAGTTTTTGCCACAGTATAAAAAGTAGCGCGCCGATGGTCGTGCTAGCAACTAGCATTAATACCAAATCTTGAGTGGATACCGCGAGCAGATCGCCCAGCAATAGTGACATTAAATCTGTTTTAATTTTGAGCAAACTGACCATAACAATACCTAATGCCAGCATTGAGTGGGCAAGAATGCCCAGCAGAGTATCGATGGAAAGTTTTTGGCGGCGTTGTAAATACACTAACAGTAGCGCCAGGATACAACTGCTGGCACCAACTGCCAGAGTTGGTTGAATGTGCAGTACAAAACCTAGAGTGATGCCCATAAGCGCTGAGTGGGCGAGAGTATCGCCAAAATAGGCCATGCGCCGCCACACCGCAAAGCAACCCAGTGGGCCGCTGACCACAGCCACCAACAGGCCGGCGGCAAGTGCATACCAGAGAAACTGACTGTGGAGTAATTGGCTGAGGTCGGTCACTTATTTACGCTCTTTTTTGACGGGTCATTGGTGTGGTTTTGCAGGCTATCACCCGCTATCTGCTTTTTGGCTAGAGGCTCTCCGCGCAAATTGTGTTCGTGATTGTGCTGGTGAGAGTAGGGCACTACTTTGTCACCGAACAGCGCTAGATAGGCCGGGTCACGGCTGACTTGTGAAGGGTGGCCCTGGCAGCATAAATGTTGGTTTATACACAACACTCTGTCTGTGGCCGCCATAACCAGATGCAGATCGTGAGATACGAGTAATACACTGCAGGCGAGTTCGTCGCGCAAAGCGGCAATTAACTGGTAAACTTCGCTCTGGCCACTGATATCAACTCCCTGAGTTGGTTCGTCCAGCACCAGTAGCTGTGGTTTGCGCGATATTGCGCGCGCTAGCAGCACACGCTGCATCTCACCGCCAGATAACTCCGCAAGCTGCATCGAGGCCAGCTTGCTAGCGCCTACGCGCGCCAAGACACTGTGTGTATCTACAGCAGTGGAACCGAGCTGCAAAAAGCGCTCGGTGGAAATTGGCATAGTGGCATCTATTTGCAGGCGTTGCGGGACATAACCGAGACGCAGACCAGTGTGGCGCTCTACCCGACCGGAAGTCGGACGGATGAGTCCCAGCAAAAGGCGCAATAGCGTAGTCTTGCCGGCGCCGTTGGGGCCAATGACGGTGACGATTTCCTCTGGTTGCAAGGCGAAAGAAATATCGTGCAGTACTTGTCGCCCGGCTATTTCCAAGCCGAGGTGCTGGGCACTTACTAAGGGTTTGGTTTGATTCAGAGTCTTCTCCAGAGGTTTGCGGTTAAGGATAAAGGGATGCAAAGCCGCAATTTATTTAACGCTTTTGCCGCCGGGATAGATCGTGAGTATATCGCAGTTTTAGTGCGCTCGACCCACAGGCCAATGCAATAGTAAAACAGATTTAATAGGATCAATCGCATCATGCAGAGGCCCGGTCTCAGCTTCTTTTTTGTACTCTTCCTGGTTGTGTTGGGCAGTGGCTGCAGTGAGCAGCCACGCGGTGACATCTTGGTAGTGAGTATTCTTCCGTTGGCATTGATTACCAAAGAGATCAGCGGGCAAGACTTTACGGTAATCGTATTGGAGGGCAATACAGACCCACATCATTATGCGCCCACTGTGGCCGCTCGCAGGCAGCTGGAAAGTGCAGCGCTGATTATATGGATGGGTCCGCAATTGGAATCAACATTGGCGCGTCAGTTGCGGCAATCAACGGAACATACTCTGGAATTAATAGCGGAAGGGGATTACGAATACAGTGGTACAAGCCCGCAAGATCCGCACCTTTGGTTGCGACCACGCAATGCCGCAGCGATGGCTGCAAAAATTGCCGAGCGTTTAACAGCGCTTAAACCACAGCATGCAGCACGCTACCGGCAGCGTGCGCGAGATTTTTCGAGTCGTATGGCGACGTTTCAGAAAGTACTGGAGCGGACCCTAGTAGCTCACAAGGACACCTATATAGTAACTAGGCATGCAGCTTATGGGCATTTCTTTGGGCCCGCAGGAATTTTGCTGCACAGTCTCAGTAACCTTAACAATGATTCTCACGGAGCCAAAACGCTACTGCAGTTGCCAACCGGCATCGACGGGTGCTTATTTGGTGAAATCCCCAGCAACAGCCGCGATCATCAGACCGCTGTGCATCTTGGTCTGCGCTATCAGACGCTCGATTCGTTGGGCCAGCAGTTGCCGGTGGATGCCAATTATCGACAACTAATCGAACAGCTCTTGACTGACAGTCGCAGCTGTTTTGAGCCCGGATTCATGTAAATTTTGTCAAATACTTAGCCTTGCAATTCATAGTGAGATATACAAAGTTGCCCTCATAGATAGGGATTACTTTAATTTACGACTAAAATCGACACATATTACCCTGTCTTATCCATCGCACCTTTGGTGATCCGTTACACTCCCCTCAGAGTCGCTGGAATACATTGCCCGATTAACACCAGAGGGTATTGCCATGCACAAGCCGCGTATGCAGTTGTTGGCCTCATTCGATATTGCTTACCTGCAGTATCTTGATGAGCGGGGTAGTCCGACCCAAGTATTACCAGATTTTGCTACTGCTGATAGCTTGTGCCGCGCCTATCGGCAAATGCTTTTGGCCCGCCTTGTCGATGGCCGTGCGGTGAAATTGCAGCGCACCGGGCGCCTCGGTACCTATCCTTCAAGCCTCGGGCAGGAGGCCATCGGTGTGGGCATCGGTAGCGCTATGCAAGCAAGCGATGTTTATTGTCCTTATTATCGGGAAACCGGCGCTTTACTGGAGCGAGGCGTTAGCATTGAAGAAATTTTTGCGATATGGGGTGGCGATGAACGGGGGCAGAATTTTCAGCGAGCGCCCCATGACTTGCCCATTTGTGTTCCCATTGCCTCGCAAATACTCCACGCTGCCGGGGTAGCTTTTGCATTGCAATACCAGAATGCCAGTCAGCCATTGCGGGTAGCGGTTACCTGCGCCGGTGATGGGGCTACCTCGAAGGGTGATTTTTACGAAGCGATCAATCTGGCCGGCGTGTGGAAACTGCCATTGGTAGTGATCATTAATAATAACCAGTGGGCAATTTCCGTATCGCGAAATGCGCAGACGGCAGCACTTTCGCTCGCTCAAAAAGCCATCGCTGCCGGGATTCCTTCGCTCCAGGTGGATGGTAATGATGTAATCGCGGTGCACTGGGCAGTAAATAATGGGATTGAGCGCGCCCGCCGCGGTGAGGGTCCATCACTAATTGAAGCGGTTAGTTACCGTTTGAGCGATCATACCACTGCCGACGACGCCAGCCGCTATTGTCCACAATCGGAACGTGAGGCAGCAGAAAAACTGGAGCCCCTTGGGCGTCTCAAGCAATATCTGTGCAGTCAGGGAGTATGGAGCAGCGATCACCAAATCGCACTGGAGGAGGAATTGGCGCAAGTGCTGGAAAGGGCCTTACGTCACTACAATCACGCGCCTAAAGATGCTCCCAATGCCTTGTTCGATCACCTCTATGCAAGGCTTCCCGAAGCTTTTTATGATCAGTATGACAACTTGCTGA
Organism: Gammaproteobacteria bacterium; assembly: GCA_022600975.1. Classification (GTDB taxonomy): domain Bacteria; phylum Pseudomonadota; class Gammaproteobacteria; order Pseudomonadales; family Cellvibrionaceae; genus Microbulbifer. The sequence goes on along the minus strand of JAHZJJ010000169.1, from coordinate 4,416 downwards.
ATTGCTCGGAGAGCCATTCGTGAGCGAGATCACGCTGGTTGAAGCGGTTACCCAGGCCCTGGCTTTCGAGCTGCAGGCAGACCCCAGGATGGTGGTATTTGGTCAAGACGTGGGGGCCAATGGCGGCGTGTTTCGGGCAACGGAAGGCTTGCAACAGCGTTTTGGCCGCGAGCGCGTTCTAGACACGCCGCTGGCTGAAAATACCATTGCTGGCATTGCTGTGGGTATGGCTGTTCAGGGTTTGCATCCGGTGGGTGAATTTCAGTTTATGGGTTTTATTTATCCCGCATTGGATCAAATTCTCAGCCACGCCACCCGCATGCGTAACCGCACCCGCGGTCGTCTGAGCTGCCCGCTAGTATACCGTGCCCCTTACGGCGGTGGTATTCACGCACCGGAACACCATTCGGAAAGTACCGAAGCGCTGTTTGCCCATATTCCTGGTTTGCGGGTGGTGGTGCCCTCCTCCCCGGCGCGGGCTTATGGATTATTGCTGGCAGCTATACGCGATCCGGACCCGGTTATATTCCTCGAGCCTAAACGCATTTATCGCACCATCAAGCAACAAGTAGCCGATAGCGGCACGGCACTGCCTTTGGATCACTGCTTTGTGTTGCGAGAAGGGCGGGATGTGACTCTGATTGCCTGGGGCGCCATGCTTCAGGAAACCCTGAGCGCTGCTGAACAGCTGGCGCAAGAGGGTATTGAAGCAGAGGTTATAGATCCTGCCACACTTAAACCGCTGGATATTCACAGCATTATCGATTCGTTGGAAAAAACCGGTCGTTGCGTGGTAATTCATGAAGCGGCGCGCTTTGCTGGTATGGGTGCAGAAATCGCCGCACAAATCGGTGAGTTTGCGTTTGATCTGCTCAAGGCTCCGGTATGGCGAGTCACGGGTTATGACACGGTGATGCCCTATTACCAATTGGAAGATTTCTACTTGCCCAGCGTTACGCGCATAGTTGCCGGGGTTAAAGAAGCCCTTGATTGGGATCATCCTAGAAGCCGCGGTTAGACGCGCAAAAGCTGTGTAAGTTATTGGTGTGCATGGTGAATTTTAAAAATTCGTGGTTACCTTATTGGTGATGAGAACTTTTTAAAATTTGCCAGATGGATCAAGAACTTGTGCAGACTTGCGTGAGTTAACTGCGGTTTCTAGCAGCATGGGAAAATGGAATGAAAATTTTCAAACTACCAGACCTGGGGGAGGGCTTGGCGGATGCGGTGATCCGCCAGTGGCACATTGCTGAAGGTGACTCGGTTGTATTAGATCAGCCACTGGTGTCGGTGGAAACCGCTAAAGCATTAGTGGAAATACCGGCTCCCTGGGCGGGAAAAATAAAAAAGCTGTATGTTGCAGAAGGCGACACGCTTGAATCTGGCCAACCGCTGGTTGAGTTTTTTGCAAGTAAGGGTCAGGGCGCTAAGCGTAAAGTGGTACCTTCCAACAAAGATGCTGGCACGGTGGTTGGCAATATTCAGCAAACGTCTCAATCGCTGCATCCAGAGCCGGTTGCAGTTGCCCTAACAGCGCGCATTGCCAGCCCCAGGGTGCGCGCTTTGGCCCGCCGCCTCGGGGTTGATTTAACGCGCCTGCAACCCCAAGGTTCGCGCTTCAGTGAGCAGGAGGTATATGCGGCCGGTGAGCGGGGGGCTTTCGCAACTGTGATACCAGAAGCCTCTCCTGTGCGCCGTGCCATGGCATTGACAATGCGCCGTTCTCACGAACAGGTCACCCCGGTAACCCTATGTGATGAAGTGGACATCTCTGCCTGGTGGGGCAGTGCTGCTGTTACTTTGAAGTTATTGCGAGCCTTGCAACTTGCCGCCAAGGTGGAGAAGTGTCTCAATGCAACCTATAGCAATGGTTGCTTGGTGCCGTCAGCAGAGGTGAATGTCGGTTTGGCGGTGGACTCTACTCAAGGCTTGTTTGTTCCGGTATTAAAGGATGTGGCCGCTGCCACGGATGAGCAATTGCTGCAAACCGTCAAAACGTTTAAGCAGCAAGCCGCAGAGGGTGCCATACCTCAGCAGTATTTACACGGGGCCAGTATTTTGTTATCCAATTTTGGTAATATGGCCGGGCGTTTTGCCACCCCGGTAGTGGTGCCGCCGACCGTGGCTATTGTCGCCGCCGGGCGTATATACGATGGAGTGGTCGCAGTGAATGGTGTAGCGGTAGTGCGCAAATTACTACCCCTTTCGGTTAGTGCTGATCACCGAGCCGTCACCGGAGGTGAACTGGCGCGATTTCTTAAAGCATTGGGTGAAGCACTTAACTAATTGCATAATTTAGCAGTGTTTATTTCAAGATAGGTTGAGGTCAGGTGGTTTGGATTACCTCAGGTTTGAATAAAATGTAAATACTAAACAAGTTGGCAAGCTGGATTTTCTTTTGTTATCGTTCATTGCGACAAACATTGTCCGCGAGCACGTTGAGTTGTTCCAATTAAACTAGCTGCTTTGACTTGTAATTTTATTCTGTAGCGCTGCCAATAAGGCAAGTGCAGGTTGTATTGCAGAGCCCGATAAGTCCCACCGGTCTATTCTCAATCTGAGAGTAATTTAACAGAGCAATACCTGATAGCTGGCTAGTGCCCAACTAAGCGATATGCAATTGATGGTGAGGCGCATTTTTGTGTGGTATATGTCGCTTTCAAAATGAAAAATCAAATCGATAGAGGTCTACTGTATGTGCGGAATCGTTGGAGCTTTGGCTCAGCGCAACACAAGTGAAATTTTATTAGAAGGTTTGCGCCGGCTCGAATATCGTGGCTACGATTCGTCTGGTATATGTCTGCTGAATACGGAACAAAATCTACAGTTACGTAAAAGTAGTGGCAAGCTCGCTGAGCTTGAAACCTTGCTGGAGACCAATTCTGTCACTGGGCACCTTGGCATTGCTCACACCCGATGGGCTACCCACGGCGCTCCATCAGATGAAAATGCCCATCCACATGTATCGGGCAATATTGCCTTGGTACACAACGGTATTATCGAAAATCATCATCAGCTGCGCACAGAGTTGCAAAGCGCCGGTTACCAGTTTATTTCCGAAACGGACAGTGAGGTGGTGGCGCACCTTATTCACTTTTTAGTCGCCCAAGGTCAAGATTTGTTGTCTGCTGTGCGCCATACAGTTGAACGTTTGGAAGGTGCTTATGCCCTGGGGGTGATCAATAGCAACGAGCCCCACACTTTGGTTTGTGCCCGCTTTGGCTGCCCGCTGGTTGTTGGGGTTGGCATTGAAGAAAATTTTATCGCTTCTGATCCTATAGCCTTACGCCAAGTAACCGATCGGTTTATATTTCTCGAAGAGGGGGATATTGCCAAACTTACTGCTGTTGACATTTCCGTATGTAATAGCAGTGGAGAAAAGCTTAGCCGCTCTGTTGATAAATTAACGGATAGCTACGATCAGGTCGATAAAGGGCACTACCGCCACTTTATGCAAAAAGAAATCTTTGAGCAACCCAAAGTTATGGAGGCAACGCTGGCCGGCCGGATCGGGGCACGCAATATGCTTATCGAAGGGCTGGGTGCAGCAGCCAATCAAATTTTGCCTCAGGTGCAGCAGGTACAGATAGTGGCTTGTGGTACCAGTTATCACGCTGGAATGGTTGCGCGCTACTGGCTGGAAAGCTGGGCTGGTATTCCCTGTCGAGTAGAGGTGGCCAGCGAGCTGCGTTATCGCAAAGCTGCGGTTCCTGCCGGCAGTTTATTTGTTACTATCTCCCAATCCGGCGAAACGGCGGATACCCTCGCGGCACTGCGCCAGGCTAAAGAGCTTGGCTATCTTGCTTCACTGGCAATTTGTAACGTGCCAAACAGTTCTCTGGTACGCGAATCAGAGCTGGTGTTAATGACCGAAGCTGGTGCAGAAATTGGGGTTGCCTCAACCAAAGCGTTTACCTCTCAACTGGTTGCTCTACAATTATTCTGTATTGCTCTGGCCAAGACCAATGGAATGTCTTCAGAGCAGGAAGCGGTCTTGGTAGATGCACTGCACAAATTGCCACGGCTGATGAAAAAATTTGTTGCCCTCGATGCGCAAGTGCAACACATGAGCCAGGCTTTTGCAGAAAAACGCCATGCATTGTTTCTCGGTCGGGGGGTAGAATATCCAATTGCACTTGAAGGTGCACTCAAGCTCAAAGAGCTCTCTTATATTCACGCTGAAGCCTACCCAGCTGGCGAACTTAAGCATGGCCCGCTGGCCCTGGTTGATAGTGATATGCCGGTGATTGCAGTGGCCCCAACGAACGAGTTGCTGGCAAAGTTGAAATCTAATCTGGAGGAGGTGCGTGCTCGTGGCGGTGAGCTATTTGTGTTCGCTGGCCCCGAAGCCGGATTCAAAAATGAGCCGGGAATAACTGTAGTGGAAGTCCCCAATGTGCCGGAAAGTTTATCGCC
>JAHZJJ010000024.1 GCA_022600975.1 Gammaproteobacteria bacterium | reverse complement strand
TGCCGAAGTGCAACAAATGAACACCTTTCCCGAAGGCAAAACCAAACAGCAATACCTGCGCGAACGTTTGCAGACCGCAAGGGAAAAAGCCTATGGTTCTTGATTTGATTCAAGCAGTTTTAATTTTACAAATTGTATCTAAGCCCATGTGACCAATACCCGAGTCAACGCACGCCCCGCTTTACCACTACCACTTTAAACGACAACCCAGCAGCCATTGGGCAACTATACTCCCTCTAAATTTTAACCCTTGCACTTATTTACTGAATTCCGTTGAGAACACACAATGGTTAGCGTCACCACGGGTCTGCCTTTACATAATTTCAATTTTCGTCAACATGGTTTACTAAAGGTTTACGCTTATTACCGCGCACTTATTGCCCTGACCCTACTCGGCTTATTTATCTCCGGAATCAGTAAAGGTGTGGCTGGCACCGAAATCCCCTCTCTGTATTTTTACACCATAATTCTCTACGCCAGTATCAATTGCGCCTGGCCACTGATTCTGCACCGCGATGGTTACACTACCACTGCCTTTCAAATCGGCACGATTCTAGGTTGCGATATTGTCGCATTTTTGCTGATGATTCAGGCCAGTGGCGGTCTCAACTCCGGTCTCGGCTATCTAATGCTGATTACCTGTTCAGCTGGTTCCATGTTACTAGACCGACGTATGAGCGCGTTCCTTGCCTCGGTAGCCAGTTGCGCAGTCATTGCCCAACAAGTTTATGGTTTGCTTATCGGTCATGGTGATACCCAGGATGTCTTTTCCGCTGGCAGTCTGGGCATTTTATTGTTTGTCTCAGTGATCACCCTACAATACTTATCCGAGCGTATCCGCACTGCCACCCGACGCGCCGAACATCAAAGTCTACAGGCAGCACACCTACAGCGGCTAGCGCAACAGATCGTGGCTCAAATGCGCACCGGTATCTTGGTATTGGATACCAATGGTAAGCCTGAGCTTGTCAATCATGCTGCTCAGCAGTTACTAGGCACCCAATGGCTGCCAGATGGGCCCAAAAGCCCACATTTGCAACAGGCGCTGCAACTATTCCTACAGCGGCACCAAAACCACAATTGCCTGTTACAGGTGGGCCATAGTGAACTACGCGCAAACGTCACCACCCTGCCCTGGGATCACGGCGACAGTACGCTGATTTTTATCGAGGACAATCGCAAACTGGCGCAACAGGCACAACAACTCAAGCTCGCCTCTCTCGGCCGCCTCACCGGCTCCATCGCCCATGAGATTCGCAATCCATTGGCCGCTATCAGTCACGCGGCGCAACTGCTTTCAGAATCCGCCAACCTCAGCGCCGAAGACCGTCATTTTGGCGAAATCATCAATCGCCACAGCCAGCGTGTTAATCAGATTATTAACAATGTGATGCAATTGTCGCGTCGTCAGCCCGCCAACTTTGAAATGCTGGATTTACGCGATTGGCTCAAAACATTTTTAAAGGAGTTCCGCACAGAAATACCCAACAAAGCGCGCATTTTGACAAAAATGCCCGATTGTCCGGCCATGGTTCGCTTTGACCCCCAACAACTTGGACAGATTCTCACTAACCTGTGTGGCAACGCTTTGCACTACTCTCATCGCTGCACTGGCGTCTACGAAGTTAAAATTATCGTAGTCTGCTCACAGAAAATGGATTCCGTGCGACTGGAAGTTCACGACAATGGCCCAGGAATAGCTAAAGAACATCAGGATAAGATTTTTGAGCCTTTTTTTACCACCAAACAAAGTGGCACCGGGCTCGGCTTATATATAGCCAGAGAATTATGCGAAGCCAACCAAGCAACTATCTATTATCACCAGAGTGCAGATCAGCACAGCTGTTTTATAATTGAGTTTGCCGATCCACAACAGGTATTTTAAATGCTGCTAATTACTAGGTTAAATACGTTTAGCTATGGATAAACGCCAATCCGTCGTGCTATTTGTCGACGACGAGCCCGATATTCGCAAACTAATTAAATTAACCTTAGAGCGTATGGGTGTTTGTTGCGACACTGCTGACTGTCTGAAGACGGCCCATCAGTTATTGGCACAAAAACAATATGATTTTTGTCTCACTGACATGCGTCTGCCGGATGGCGACGGATTGCAATTGGTACAACACATTCGCAATTTGCCGCCAAAGCAAAACATGCCGATAGCGGTTATAACCGCCCACGGAAATATAGATACTGCCGTGAGTGCTTTAAAGCTGGGGGCATTTGATTTTGTCAGCAAACCCGTAGACCTTGAAAGACTGCGCTCACTGATGCAGCTGGCACTGCGTTTAAATAAACAAGATGAAGATACCAGCTCACTTGAAACAGATTCTTTGCTGCTGGGTAATGCCGATAATATGCAAGAGCTGCGCAGCCAAATCGCCAAAGTGGCTCACAGTGATGCGCCTGTGCATATCAGTGGAGAATCCGGATCGGGAAAAGAGTTAGCGGCGCGCTCCATCCATCTTCAGGGGGCGCGCGCAGACAAGCCTTTTGTTGCCATCAACTGCGGTGCCATACCCGGAGAGCTGATGGAAAGTGAATTTTTTGGTTACCAAAAGGGTAGTTTTACCGGGGCATACAAAGATAAACCAGGCTTATTTCAAGCAGCCTCCGGCGGCACTTTATTCCTTGATGAAGTGGCAGACCTGCCACTTCATATGCAAGTAAAGTTACTGCGTGCCATTCAGGAAAAGTCTATTCGTCCCACCGGCTCCAGTAAAGAAATCCCCACCAATGTACGTATTGTCAGTGCCACCCACAAAAATTTAAACGAAGAAGTGGCTGCCGGGCGCTTTCGCAGCGATCTATTTTATCGCATCAATGTCATTGAAATATCTATACCCTCGTTGCGTCAACGCAACGAGGATATACCACTGCTGGCAAAACATATCATGCAGCGTATCGCCGAAAACTCCGGCCGTAATACCCCAGAGATCTCCCCGCAAGCGCTAGAAATATTGACCAATGCCCACCTACCCGGCAATGTGCGCCAATTGGAGAATATACTCGAACGCGCACTTACTCTGTGTGATGATGGTATTATTTATGCCAAAGATTTGATGTTAGAACCCCCAGCTAAAGAAACAGAAGCCCTCGCTGAGGGTGCCCACCACAACCTTGCTCATGAAAATAAAAAAATAACAGAAACAAGTACAGAGCAGTTTGCTGCCAACGACTATGACTCTCTCGATGATTTCCTTGAAGGCGTTGAGCGCCAAACTATCGAAAGTGTACTGGCCGATACCCGCTGGAATAGAACCGCTGCCGCAGAAAAACTGGGCATCAGCTTTCGTTCTTTGCGTTACCGATTAAAAAAATTGGGTTTTAACGACGAATAACTCGCCAACGATATTTTATTTTCGCGCTAGATTCGTATGCTGGTAAACGCCGCTAACAATGGGGTTACCACCATGTATAAAAATAAGGCAATGACACTGATCGAACTGCTAGTAATTCTCGCCATACTTGGCATTATCTTCTCCCTTACGACACCCTCACTGCAACAATTCATGGAACAATACCGTCACCGGGCGGTAGGGCACCAACTGTTTTCCAGCCTAAATTATGCCCGCAGTATCGCCATTTTCCGCCAACGATACGTTGTGCTCTGTACAAGCAGCGATAACATTAGCTGCAACAACACTAAAGATTGGTCATCGGGAGCTATCATTTTTATCGATGACAATGGCAACAAGACACGTGAAGATAATGAAGAGCTTCTACAGCGAATTAATCCAGTGCCTACAGGCAGTGCGCTTCATTTCGCTAACGCCAGAAGCTACTTGGTCTACAAACCCAATGGTGGTGTTCAGCTTGCAGGTAACTTTAAGTACTGCCCGGCCAATAATCTCGCGACATTGGCTTGGACAATTATATTCAGCCTAACCGGCAGGCCTTATTTCGGACGCGATAAAAATGACGATGGAATAGCCGAAGACACAGACAGTAAAAATTTAACCTGCCCAATTGCCACTAAGTAGCTAGCTTGGCAATCTGACTGATGCAGGCAAGTTAACCTTTAGCCCGATTCAATTCGCAGTTACATACAGCGGTTACTGCACACAACTGCGAACTTGTATTGTATTGAAAGTGTGTAATCAGGACAGATCAATCCAGGTGGATTTCAGCTCACAGTACTTGTCCAATGCGTGTAGGGATTTATCTCGCCCATTGCCGGACTGCTTAAAGCCCCCAAAAGGCACTGTGATGTCGCCGCCAAAGTAATTGTTGATCCACACCGAACCTGCACGCAAATCCCGCGCCAGCCGGTGAGCGCGGTTGATGTCTTTAGTCCAGATACCGGCGGCAAGGCCATAGATTGAATCATTGGCAATCTGCAATGCTTGCGCTTCTGTATCAAACTCAATCACCGAGAGTACTGGGCCGAAGATTTCCTCACGGGCGATAGTCATCTCAGTGGTGACACCGCGAAATATTGTAGGCTCATAATAATGACCACCCTCAACCACTACGGCCGGTTTACCGCCGCATACCAGCTCCGCGCCCTGCTCAAGGCCTTGGGCAACATAGGAGGCGATGGTATCAAACTGATTACGATCAATCAGTGCACCCATCACCGTATTCGGGTCCTGGGGATGCCCAGGTGCAAAACGCGCGCTGGCTAAGCGTACGCGTTCGATAAACTCTGTAGCAATGGATTTTTCAACCAGTAACCGCGAGCCCGCCGTACAGGTTTCACCCTGGTTATAAAAGATCGCTAAAGCGGCAGCATTGGCTGCTTTATCGAGATCCGCATCGGCAAATACAATATTGGGGCTCTTGCCACCCAGCTCGAGAAAAGTACGCTTGAGGTTAGATTGGCCAGAATATTCAGTCAGGGTTTTACCCACCTCCGTCGAACCGGTAAAAGTTAGACAATCAATATCTTCATGTAGGCCAAGCGCCTTGCCGAGAGTAGCCCCTGGCCCGGGCAACACATTGAGTACCCCGGCGGGCAGCCCCGCCTGTTTAGCCAACCCCGCCAGTTTTATCGCACTCAGTGGGGTGCTGGAGGCAGGCTTAAGAATCACACTGTTGCCGGTTGCCAGTGCCGGCCCCAACTTCCATGCCGTGGTAGACAGAGGAAAATTCCAAGGCACAACAGCGGCCACCACTCCCAGCGGCATGCGGGTAATCAAACCAACTTCGTTGGCACCGGTGGGCGCAATTTCATCGTAAATCTTATCAATTGCTTCGCCGCTCCAGCGGATGGTGGTCACCGCACCGGGCACATCCACATTCGTAGTATCACTAATGGGCTTGCCGGCATCGAGACTTTCCAATAGAGCAATTTCATCGCCATGCTGCTCGATCAATTCAGCTAGGCGCACCAGAACCTTCTTGCGTGCCATAGGAGCCATCTGCGACCAGACGCCAGACTCGAAAGTCTTGCGGGCAACTTCAACCGCGCGATTGGCATCTTCTGGGCCACAACTAGCTACTTCTGCTAGTTTTTGTCCATCGGCCGGATTGAAAGTCGCGCGAGTGGCTCCAGACAAGGCATCAACATAGTCACCATTAATAAAAGCACGCCCCTCAATCTCAAGGCTTGTGGCCAAAGCCTGCCATTCCTTAAGGGTTTGCGGGGTTTGATTGTGTATGGATGATTCCGGCATAGCGCACCTCTCTAAAGCATCATTAAAATGGGCGGGAGCAACCTATAAATCGCGGCTTAATGATTGAGCACGCCTACTATAAAGTATCCCCAGGGCTGCCCAGTGTATACTGAAAAGTGATCACATTTTAAATTTTGTAACCACTGATTTGTATTTTATATTGTTACTAAACCGTTTTGCGCCCCAGAGTTTAATCTAAGGATCACGTCAGGACACTAAAAAGAGATCAAACCATCTCGAAAGTGCCCGCCTGGAGGTTTTTACGCACACCTGGCACCTGAAACAAGCGACTGTGAAAGGAAATATAAAATCCCGGAGTTAACAACTGCGTTGCAAACAGCGCCTCAGTGAAATTTTGCTGAGCATCAGAGCCAATAAAGCCCATCGGCCGCATAGCGCCGGTAAATATCACAGCCACTGTCGGCTGTCCCAATTGCCGAAAGCAGTAATCGGCCGTCAGCGCCATGGTATCGGTACCGTGCAACACGATAATCGGATCTCCCTGTACTGCAGTGCGATCGATAGCAGCCGCAATGAGCTTGCGATCATCGTCATCTATGTCCAGTGAGTCTTTATTGAGCAAACTTTCCAGCTCCAGTTGCGTGTAGGGCAGGCGCAGGTTGGAAATAAGACCCTCGCGAATAATTGAGGCACGGTTCTTTAACGTTCCCTCCGTTTCGCTATAGCTTTTTTCGATAGTGCCACCGGTAGTCAATACGCGAACCACGGTCTTGGCATTGCAGTTTAAATGGGTGCCCGACATCACTTCTCCAGAAATGAATAGCTAAAAGCGCGGATTTTAATCAGCTAAGCACAGGGGGGCAATCTCTCGTAGTACAAAGACAGCCCGCTAAAACCCCCAGCATCCAGAGCAACCCATTAAATTACTACCCTATAGCTCAATACTGGTATCCACTCGCAACCAACCATTCTCTAACTCCATACGCAAACGATCCCCAGCCTTCAGAGCCCCAACCCCTGCCGGAGTACCGGTGAGCACTACATCCCCCGGCAACAGGGTAAAATAGCTGCTGATATAAGCCACTAATTCTGTTATCGGCGTGAGCATATGCGCACTCTCACCATGCTGGCGCAACATATCATTTAGCCACAGTTTGTAGTGCAACTGATTCCAAGCCGGTGTTCGATCAAGCTTCACAAACGGCGACAGAGGACAGGCACCATCGAACCCCTTGGCCTTTTCCCAGGGATGCGCGGCCTCTTTGAGCTGTGCTTGCAGATCTCTTAAAGTTAAGTCCAAAGCCAGCCCCAAGCCGATAATTGCCGGAGCCACTGCAGCGGCATCCACATTGGTCAACGGGCGACCTATCAGCAGCGCCAGCTCACCTTCAAAATGGCAACTGCCGCGGCCGCTCGGCAGCTTGATTGGCTCCGCCATTGGCGTCACTGCACTAGCGGGCTTAATGAATAACAGTGGCTCCCGAGGTATGGGATTATTCAACTCCGCTGCATGGGCGGCATAATTGCGTCCAATGCAAACAATTTTGCCGAGATTCAATTGCGGGTCAGTGCCACAAGTAAATTGATGTCGATACATAGTTTCCCCAAAAAAATTAACCACCCGCACTTGAGCCATTAATTGGTGCCGCAAACAATATTCTTTGGCTCACAAGGCATTCAGGCCAAATACAAGCGGCGATAACTCCCACAAATCTGTGACCGGCTAACCTTGTAAACCATTACGCCTCAATCCAACTAACGTGATCTATAGAGCCAGCTGTATATTACATCGCTACCGATAAATCTACAGCCACAATACTGCGCCAAATAGCTGGTTGTTTTTTGCACACAAACGCCCGACAAACTAGAGCAATAATAACTGTTAATAAGTAATTAGATTTGAGTGGCGGGCTATCCTTGAATTTGGTAACTTTCATGTCACCAAATCCAAACTTTGATTTTCTTGGGTGGCAAATTTGAATTGGTGACTCAAAGCTAAATCGCGTAAAAACCGTAGTGCCATCTCAACCCAATAGAGACTTGTCAACCACGTATTCGACTCACTATTTTAGCGTGCTACCGTTAGATGGCGAGCTTTTAAGCTAAACAGGTCGCAACCGAAACCTCACACACCGCCGAGAGGGCGATTATGGCTAAACAAATTTCGCTGCAAAAAGATAAAATCCGCATACTATTGCTGGAAGGCATTCACCAATCCGCGGTGGATTTGCTGGTTCAACAAGGTTATAGCAACATCGAGCAGGTTAAAACCTCACTGTCAGAAACACAATTGATGGAAAAAATTGCCGATATCCACCTGATTGGCATTCGCTCGCGCACACAGCTGACCGACAAAATTCTTAAACAAGCCCCAAAACTTATAGCCATAGGTTGCTTCTGTATAGGCACCAACCAAGTAGATTTGACCACAACGCAAGCACTGGGTATCCCTGTTTTTAACGCCCCCTACTCCAACACCCGCAGCGTAGCTGAACTGATCATTGCCGAAATTATTCTGCTGCTGCGGGGCATTCCTGAAAAAAATGCCGCTTGTCACCGCGGCGGCTGGCTGAAATCCGCCCAAGGCGCCTATGAAGCCCGCGGCAAAACCCTCGGCCTGATTGGTTACGGTGCCATTGGTTCGCAAATTTCCGTACTAGCAGAATCTCTCGGTATGCGGGTAATTTTTTATGATACGGTTACCAAATTACCAATGGGCAATGCCAGCCAAGTAAACACCCTAAAAACCCTGTTGAATCAGGCCGATGTAGTCTCACTGCATGTACCGGAGCTGCCCTCAACAAAAATGCTGCTGGGTAAAACACAAATAGCGCAAATGAAAACTGGGGCAATTTTGCTCAATGCCTCCCGCGGCACTGTAGTCAATATCGACGCGCTGGCAGAAGCGCTAAAAACTGGCCATCTCGCTTCAGCGGCCATTGATGTGTTTCCGCTGGAACCACGCAGCAATGGCGAAGAATTTTCCTCCCCTCTGCGCGGCCTCGACAATGCCTTACTCACCCCACATATTGGCGGTTCAACCATGGAAGCTCAAGAGAATATCGGTATTGAAGTAGCCAATAAACTGGCACTCTATTCCGACAACGGTACCAGTACGAGCGCGATTAATTTTCCCGAGGTTGCCCTACCCGGCCAGGCTAACGCCCACCGCTTACTGCATATTCACAAAAATAGACCGGGGATACTGGGGGCCATTAACCAAGTCTTTTCAGACAACGCTATCAACATCTCCGCGCAATATTTGCAAACTAACGCGTCTATTGGCTATGTAGTTATCGACCTAGATGCAGCACACTCAGATCTGGCACTGGAAAAGCTTAAAAACATTCCCGGAACCCTGCGCTGTCGTGTACTTTTCTAATAAATTTCTGTAATGTATGAAGTATTAATGCCCTTTTGAGTACCTTCTAGTTCTCCCTGTGTGATTTTTAAAATTTACCTCCCTTTCAGGTTTCACCAAACGATTTTGACGTGTCCGTAGCCTCTAATTTTTTCGTCAGCCGTTACCAGGGGAACAGAAAATTTCCGAGCTGTCGCAACTATCATGCGATCAGCCGGATCTTTGTGGAACTCACCAACTAACACGGTCGATTTAATGACGACCTCATTATTGACCGTCACAAAGCAAAAGTCGTCTATTTGGGTGACTTCATCGAGCCAGCTTTCAAACTCCATACTAAGAACCAAGCGCCCCTTTTCTATCAGCATGGAAATTTCCCACGCCGATATAGCAGAAACAATCACTTCGCTATTGTTATCCAAGGTGTTCTTAATTGCCTTGGCAGCGGTTATAGAAAGAGATTTATCACCGCTCACCCACCACACCAATACATACGTATCTATGACAATCTTTAAGCGTTTTCCCAATCATCATCAGCGACCGGCCCAGTAGCTGTTTCATACTTTACAACGGTGCCTTTAAGCATTTCTAAAGGGCTCACCTCTTACTGCCTCAACTTTCTAATTTCCAGAGTTTGCCTGCCACGATCTGTTATAATCCGAGGCCGGCCGCTCCGCTAAATTTCCCTGAGCTCTTCCAAGG
>JAHZJJ010000168.1 GCA_022600975.1 Gammaproteobacteria bacterium | reverse complement strand
CGCCTTCAATAAAGTTGTTTGTAGCGCTGAGCAATTTCACCCGCTCTCACCTTTGGTGCCGGAGTGCGTTGTGGTGTGCCGTGAAAATTGGTGTGGTTCTCTACTTCAGCCGCGGCCCGCCCGTCCCCACTGTTCAAACATTCAGTAAAAAAACCTTACATTGAATCTAGATGGATTACGCCTGTGGCGAGCGTGTATTGTAAGCGTGCACGCGTTTTGAAATTTCGCGTCACAGGCTTTTTTTAAGGAGTATAAAAATGTTAGAAGTAGACTGTAAATTGTTGCAATCTGTTCACCTGGGTAAAATTTTCACCGTCACGCCGGTATGGATGGGGGATGACATCGTAAAGCTATATATAGTGGCCCGCGATGGTGGCGAACTAACTATCGTTGATCAGGCTTTGCCCACGGCAAAAGAAGCTCAGCTATCCGAAGACCAGCAAAATGCCCAAGCCCCAGAAGATAGCCAGCCCCCTAAACCTCCGAACGATGATTCAGATCCGCTACACTGAAGACCAGAGTGCAAGACTAGCCATACTTGCCTCTAAGCAGTAAAAGCACTGACACCCCTGCATAGTCAACGGGGGGATGTCAGTGCATCAGCCTTTGCCCGTTAAAGTTTCTGCATATTTTTGTCAACGATGAAAGGTGTGCTCTCACAATAATAAAACGCACTTTATAGAATCTGCATGAATACTTTATTATCTCAGGGGAAAATACTTACGATGTGCCAACAAGCCGTTAAAACTTGCCAGCCACATCGAGTAAGCTTAAAAAAATCCAGCCAATCGGCCCTTTAAGCTCAATCAATAAAAAGCCGCGCATTGCGGAACATGCGCATCCATGGCGAGTCTTCCTGCCACTCATCCGGATGCCAAGAATTGTTCACCGCTCGGGCCACCCGTTCTGGATGAGGCATCATGATAGTGGTGCGGCCATCCTCAGAACACAGTGAGGTAATACCGTTTACCGAACCATTGGGATTGGCTGGATAGGTTTGACTGATCTCGCCTTGGTTATTCAAATAACGCATGGCGATGGTACTGGATTGTTCACAGGCTTTAAGTGCCCCTTGGCCCGCAAATTCTACCTGCCCTTCAGCGTGCGCCACCGCTACCGGCATAATGGAGCCCGCCATCCCTTGCAGCATAATCGAGGGGGAATCCTCAATACCCACCAGTGCAAACCGTGCTTCGTATTGCTCAGACAAATTGCGTACAAAACGTGGCCAGTGTGCTGCACCTGGAATGAGCTCTTTAATGACCGAAAACATCTGGCAGCCATTACACACCCCCAAAGAAAAGGTGTCTCCGCGGTTAAAAAAGCTTTCGAATTCCTCTCTTGCCCGCGGGTTAAACAAAATGGTTTTAGCCCAACCCTCACCGGCCCCGAGCACATCACCATAGGAAAAACCACCACAGCCCACCAAGCCCTTAAATACGTCGAGGTTGCTTCTGCCACTGAGAATATCGCTCATATGTACGTCGATAGCATTAAAGCCAGCGCGATCAAAAGCCGCCGCCATTTCCACATGGCTGTTAACGCCCTGCTCCCGCAACACGGCTACCTTGGGGCGCACGCCGGTTTTAATATAAGGCGCACTAATGTTTTCATTCAGATCATAGCTAAGCTTGACAAAAAGCCCAGAGTCTTGCTTTGCGATAGCGGAAAACTCCTGCTCGGCGCAGTCGGCATTATCCCGTAGGGCTTGAATACGATAGCTAGTCTCCGACCAAAGCTGCTCCAGTTCCGAGCGCGAACGACTAAAAATGACTTCGCCATTACAGCTGATACTCAAATGTTCGTTGCTATTTAGAGCCCCGATCTGATGAGCGGCTACACCCGCTACAGCAAAGCGCTGCACCAATTGTTCCGCATCGGCAGCAGGAACCTGCAATACCGCACCCAGCTCTTCACTGAACAATGTGGCAATGGGGTCTTCACCCAGTTCAAAAATATCCACATCAACGCCGACACGCCCGGCAAAAATCATCTCCGCTAAACTGACAAACAAACCACCATCGGAGCGATCGTGATAGGCGATAATTTGATCTGCCTGCAGCGCCTGCTGCACCACTTCAAAAAAGCCTTTCAATTGTTCGGCTTGATCGAGATCCGCCGGCTCGCTACCGAGCTGACTGTACACTTGCGCCAGGCAGGAACCGCCAAGGCGGTTTTTACCATTACCTAAATCCACCAGCAATAATGCGCTCTCGCCTTTTGTCGCCTTGCGCAATTGTGGAGTAACCGTTTTGCGCACATCGGTTACCGGGGCAAATGCCGAAATAACCAGCGACAGCGGCGCAGTTACGGCTTTGTCTGTACCCTTATCTTGCCAGGCGGTGCGCATCGACATGGAATCCTTACCGACGGGTATGGTAATACCCAGCGCCGGGCACAATTCAATGCCAATGGCTTCAACGGTGCGAAACAGCTTCTCTTCCTCCCCTGGGTGGCCCGCAGCACACATCCAGTTGGCAGAAAGTTTAATATCCGCAAGTTGGCGGATCGGTGTACAAGCAATATTGGTAATTGCTTCACCAACGGCCATACGCCCAGAGGCCGGCGCATTCAGCAGCGCCAACGGTGTGCGCTCACCTATCGCCATGGCTTCGCCAGCGTAGCTGTCGTAGCTCACCGTGGTCACCGCACAGTCCGCTACCGGCACCTGCCAGGGACCCACCATTTGATCGCGGGCAACCATGCCGGTAACTGTGCGATCACCAATGGTGATCAGAAATTTTTTGCTGGCTACCGTCGGCAACCGCAGCACGCGCTCTACAGCTTCATTGAGATCGATATCTTCGGTGGAAAAGGCTTTGGTCTGCACTACCTGCTTATTTGCCACCCGGTGCATACGCGGCGGCTTGCCAAACAACACCGACATCGGTAGATCCACCGGTTGCGCCTGTAATTGTCGGTCATTGAGGATCAACTGTTTGTCGTCGATGGCTTCACCAACCACCGCAAAGGGGCAGCGCTCACGGCTACAAATGGCTTTAAAACACTCCAGGTCCTCAGGTTTTACCGCCAGCACATAACGCTCTTGAGATTCGTTACACCAAATTTCCAACGGACTCATACCCGGCTCGTCACAGGGCACATTTCTGAGCTCGAAATCGCCACCAGTACCGCCGTCCTTTACCAACTCCGGAAAAGCATTAGATAGGCCGCCGGCACCCACATCATGTATAAAAGCGATGGGGTTTTTATCTTCCAGTTGCCAGCATTGATCAATCACTTCCTGACAGCGGCGCTCAATTTCCGGGTTCTGACGCTGTACCGAGGCAAAATCCAAATCCTCTGAACTACTGCCGCTAGACAAGCTAGAGGCCGCTCCGCCGCCGAGGCCAATCAACATCGCTGGGCCGCCAAGCACGATCAATTTGGCTCCGGGCGCAAATACCGGTTTATCGACATGATCCTCACGGATATTGCCATAGCCACCGGCAAGCATGATCGGCTTGTGGTAACCACGGCGCTCTCCGCCGAAATCCTGCTCAAAGGTGCGAAAATAACCGCAGATATTCGGGCGGCCGAATTCGTTGTTAAATGCGGCTCCACCGAGCGGGCCTTCAATCATAATATCGAGCGCGGTGGCAATGCGTTCAGGCTTGCCGTAATCCACTTCCCAGGGTTGCCTGAATTGTGGAATCTGCAGATTGGACACAGTAAAACCGGTCAGGCCCGCCTTGGGTTTAGAACCGCGGCCAACCGCCCCCTCATCTCGAATTTCACCGCCGGCGCCAGTACCAGCACCAGAATAAGGTGCAATGGCAGTGGGGTGATTATGGGTCTCTACCTTCATCAACATATGAATCGGCTGCGAATGGTAGCTATATTCGCCACTTTGCGGATCGGGATAAAAGCGCCCAGCCTCGTTGCCAACCACCACTGCAGCATTATCGGAATAAGCCGAAAGCACTTCCTCGCCGCCCATTTCGTAGGTGTTTTTGATCATCCCAAACAGCGAGTAATTCTGTTCGATGCCATCTAAGGTCCAGCTGGCATTGAAAATCTTATGGCGACAATGCTCTGAGTTGGCTTGAGCAAACATCATCAACTCCACATCAGTGGGGTTGCGTTGCAGCGTGCCAAAGCTTTTCAGCAAGTAGTCAATCTCATCTTCCACCAGCGCCAGGCCGAGGTTTTGATTCGCAGCAACCAGCGCATTGCGGCCGCCGCCAAGCACATCAATGACAGTCAGTGTGCGCGGCTGCTCCAGCTGAAACAACTGCTCTGCTTGGTCAAAACGAGACAGTACCGCTTCCACCATACGGTCGTGCAACAACGGCAACAGCCCGGCCCGTTCACTCGGGCTCAATTGTGAATCGACAAGATAGTAGGCAATACCACGCTCTAAGCGCCGAATTTTTTTAAGCCCGGCATTATGGGCAATATCGGTAGCTTTCGACGACCAGGGGGAAATAGTGCCGGGGCGCGGCACCACCAGCAACAGTTCGCCCTCGGGCTTGCCCACCTGCTCCATCGGGCCGTACTGCAACAAGCGTTCAAGTACTGCCCGCTCAGCTTTGCTGGGCCTGGGGCCATCGACAAAATGCACAAACTCGGCATAAACCTCGCCGATGGCAGGTTGCTGTGCACGCAGTTGCTTGAGAAGTTTTTGGTGACGAAATTTCGACAGTGCGGGAGCACCACGCAGAACTAGCATCGCGGAAATCTGCCTCTTGTATGAATATGATCTGAGTGAAACGCATCGGCAGAAGTGCCGGGAGCTGGCGTGAACGCAATTGTACCCGAAGCATCGCTTGGGCAACACCATTTACCAGAGCGCAATAAAACCCCAATTGACACTCCTGTTGCTTAATCTTGCCAAACGCCGAAGCAGCCCTCCCATAACGCCTCGACCAAAGCCTAGCAGCAAACAACTGCCAAATAGGTTAAAATTAATCCACCACCACCTTTGAAGCCACCCATAAAAGGACAGTTTGCAACCTCAAGTAAGCGGTAGAATAACGATTGCCATCCACATTGAAAACGCCAAGCACGAGAAACGGTATGGAGAGTTCCAATAAGTATGTGCAACAAATTATTGCGTTATCTTCTCCAGGCTGCCCTAATCAGTTGCGCACTTTTTTTGGTGTCCAGCAAAACGCCCAGCAGTCTCGAGCGCATCAAAACAGCAGGCAAGCTAGTGGTGCTATCACAAAATGGCCCCACAACCTATTATGAAGCCCCAGACGGCACCTATACCGGCTTTGAATACAGCCTACTGCACGCCTTTGCCGACGAGCTGAGGGTAACCCTTGAAATTCGAGATCTTCACGACCTCGACCAGCTCTTCAACACACTCCCAAGCGCCCATCTGGCAGCTGCAGGCCTAACCGTAACACCACAACGGCGCGATCAGGTGCGCTTCTCCCCCGCCTATCTCGAAATCCGCCAACAAGTTATTTACCGTTTGGGGGAACCCCGGCCTCGTGAGATAACTGATCTGCGCAGTAAAACCTTAGCCGTGATCGCCGGCAGTGCCCACGCAGAAAACCTCAGCCAATTGGCGCAGCGCCATCCCTGGCTGAGCTGGGATGAGCTCTCCAATATCGACACGATGGAATTACTGGAGCTGGTTCAGCAGGGAATATACCACTACGCCATCGTTGACTCCCACAGTTACGATTTATATCGCGGCCTCTACCCCAACACCCATATTGCCTTTGATCTCAGTGGCCCCCAGCCCCTCGCCTGGGCCTTCGCCAAAAACGAAGACAACAGCCTCTACCGCGCCGCCCGCAATTTTATGTTGCGCGCCAATACCAACCAGCTGGTAGCCGAACTACACGAACTACACTTGGGACACGCCAGCGACATGAACTCCGGCGGTGCACAAACCTTTGCTAAGCTGAGCCGCACACGATTGCCAAAGTGGCGCGACCAACTAAAACAAGCGGGAAATAAATACGCCATTGACTGGCAGTTATTGGCCGCCCTCAGCTACCAGGAATCGCACTGGAACCCACGGGCAAAATCGCCCACTGGGGTGCGAGGGCTGATGATGCTAACCCTCCCCACCGCACGGGAACTGGGCGTCAACCGCTTGGACCCCGAGGAAAGTATCGATGGCGGTGCACGCTATTTTGCTCAAGTGCGAGATAAATTATCCTCGCGCATTCGTGAGCCCGATCGCTCCTTCATGGCTCTGGCGGCCTACAATGTGGGCTACGGCCACCTCCAAGATGCACGTATACTTACTGGGAAAATGGGCGCCAATCCAGATCGCTGGGCGGACGTGCGCGATCATCTGCCTCTGCTGGCCAAACGAAAATATTATCGTCAACTTAAACACGGCTATGCCCGCGGCTGGGAGCCGGTAATCTATGTGCAAAATATCCGCCACTATCACGCACTACTCACCTGGAGCAATCGTATTGAAGCGCAGCGCCTCGCAGCAAATAACACCGATAACGATACGTTAACAAGCGACCAAGAGGCCCAAATTGAAAGCGATGACGCAAGTTCCACACTGTAGTATTCAACCACAGCCATCAACAAATCTCGCTCCCGCAGGCGCAATATTTCTTCTAGGCTGAGAGGTGACACCCATCGATCCGTCGCTGCGGAGCATTTATGAAGCGCTCTTTATATCTTTTCACTGTATTGCTACTCATCACCCTGCCCGGCTGCGATCGCCAATCCCAAACCAAGGGCGTCGATACTACCGAAACTGTATCCCAAACTGATAGCGACATCCCGTCAATTTGTACCCCGGAGTGGTTCAACTGGGTCAACCAACAACTGCCCATCCAATCCGACGATACATTGAATACACTCTACCCCAATGGTTTACCGGAAGTGGGCAGCGGTGAGTGGTTTGAAGCCACTGATGTATTAACCGCTGGTAATGGCGAGCGCGGTGTCGGCCCCAGACCCGGCAGTGATGCTTGGTGTTTTATGATCCAACAACGTCTCAACAATCCGGAATAGTTGCGCTTACAATGCGAGGTACAGTTACAATCGAGCGTTGGAGATACAACCTTACCGCAGCGGACAAGTCGAATTACCCAAAGGGGTTATTCGCTGAAGTTTGCTAAGATCGTCTGCGGACTTCCGGCAAAACTCAGCAACTTCTCTGTTTTGTGCATTTGCGATGGACACCGAGTCTTTTTTCCGGCAAACTCTCACCACGTCCAGGCTTTCCCGGCTGATACCGTGTAGTTAATTACGATAGGCCTGCTTTTCACTGATTTTACCAACTGTTTCGCGTAATTTATCCGAGGCGCTTCATGGCAATGCTGCTCCTGTTACACGGCCCCAATCTCAACCTCCTTGGCAACCGCGAGCCGGATATTTATGGCACTACCACTTTGGCGCAAATTAATTGCGATGCCGAGGCTCAGTGTCAGCAGGCCGGGCACCAACTCCAAATCCTGCAAACCAACAGCGAGTCCAAATTAGTAGAACGCATCCACAATGCTGCGGCTGAAAAAGTTGATTTTATCGTTATTAATCCGGCCGCATTCACCCATACCAGCATTGCAATACGTGACGCGCTGGCAGCTACAGCCATCCCTTTTATAGAAGTGCACCTGTCTAACACCCATGCTCGTGAGTCGTTCCGGCGGCATTCGTATTTATCGGATATCGCCCAGGGTGTAGTGTGCGGCTTAGGCGCTTACAGCTATACACTGGCACTACAAGCAGCAATGCATAGCCTTCAGCAGGCGCAGACCAATTCACGCTGAATAGCCAGCGATACCCTTAGCTATCCAAAACTACGAGTAAAGAAACTATGGATATCCGAAAAATTAAAAAATTAATCGAATTACTCAAAGAGTCCGACATTAGCGAGCTGGAAATTAAAGAGGGCGAAGAGTCAGTTCGCATCCGGCGCGGCGCCGAAAGCAACCCAGCGCAATTCCCTCAAGTACCGATGATGCCGGCCCCCGTGGCCACAGCAGCTAACCCCACACCTGCTGCGCCAGCCGCTGAAACGACCACAGAAAGTATCCCCGCACTCGGTGGCCATCCGGTTAAATCTCCGATGGTGGGTACTTTTTATGCCGCCGCCAGCCCCGGCGCCGAGCCTTTTGTCAGTGTCGGTCAGCAGGTTCAGGCCGGAGAGGTCATCTGCCTTATCGAAGCGATGAAAATGATGAACCAAATAGAGGCCGATAAGTCCGGCACCATCGAGTCCATTTTGGTGGAGGACGGCCAGCCAGTGGAATTTGACCAGCCACTCGTTACCATCGTCTGAGCAGGGTGCTTATAAATGTTTGATAAAATATTAATTGCCAATCGCGGCGAGATAGCGCTGCGGATTCTGCGCGCCTGTAAAGAAATGAATATCAGCACTGTGGCTGTGCACTCGCAGGTCGACCGCGACCTCAAACATGTACGCCTGGCGGATGAGGCAGTGTGTATTGGGCCCAATGCGTCGTCACTGAGCTACCTAAATATCCCCGCAATTATTTCAGCTATGGAAATCACCGACTCGGTTGCCGTGCATCCCGGCTATGGTTTTCTGGCCGAAAATGCCGATTTTGCCGAGCAAGTGCAAAAAAGTGGCTTTACCTTTATTGGCCCCGATGCCGACACCATCCGCCTGATGGGCGACAAAGTATCCGCTATTGCGGCGATGAAAAAAGCCGGAGTGCCCACGGTGCCAGGTTCCGACGGGAAGCTCCCTGAGAGCGGTGAGCGCTGTCTCGACATTGCCCGCGATATTGGCTACCCGGTTATGATCAAAGCCGCCGCCGGTGGCGGTGGCCGCGGCATGCGTGTGGTGCATAGCGAGGCGGCTCTGCTCAACGCTATTTCTATCACTAAATCTGAAGCGGCAGCTGCCTTTGGTGACAGCACCGTGTATATGGAAAAGTTTCTACAAAACCCACGTCATGTGGAAATCCAAGTTATCTCTGATGGCCAGGGCAATGCCATCCACCTGGGTGATCGTGACTGTTCTCTACAACGGCGCCATCAGAAAGTTATAGAGGAGGCACCCGCCCCCGGCATCCCCGCAGCGGTGCGTTCGCAAGTGCTACAGGCTTGCGTACAGGCATGTATCGATATCGGCTATCGCGGCGCTGGCACTTTTGAATTTTTATACGAAGATGAGCGCTTCTTTTTTATCGAGATGAACACGCGAATTCAGGTGGAGCATCCAGTAACCGAGATGATTACCGGCGTCGACCTCATCAAGGAGCAAATCCGCGTCTGTGGGGGAGAAAAACTGTCTCTTCAACAGACGGACATTGTAATTCGCGGCCATGCCTTTGAGTGTCGCATCAATGCTGAAGACCCCAAAACCTTTTTCCCCAGCCCGGGCAAAGTCGATAATTTCCATACTCCCGGTGGTCTAGGCGTGCGGGTGGACTCCCATCTTTACTCCGGTTACACCGTGCCTCCCGATTACGATTCAATGGTTGCCAAGGTAATTACCCATGGTGAAGATCGTGCGACGGCGCTGGCGCGCATGCGCACGGCATTGTCGGAACTGATTGTCGGCGGCATTAAAACTAATATCTCCCTGCACGAGGCGTTGGTGAGCGATCAGAAATTTATCGAAGGCGGGGTCAATATTCATTACCTTGAAAAAAAGCTGGGCCTCTAACCTGCAAGCAAACAGTAAAGGTACCAGCATCCAATCCAGCGCAGACTGGGGCAAACCGGCCTCCACTGCGCTCTGCTTTGTTGATTCATGAAAAAGAGCTCTGCCCTATGCCCTGGCTGCAACTGCGTATAGACACCTGCCGCCAACAGGCGCAGCACATCGAAGATGCGTTATTATTTGCTGGTGCTCTTTCTGTCACCCTGCAAGATAACGCCGATCAGCCCATTCTCGAACCCGCTCTGGGTGAGACCCCGCTGTGGGCGCAGACTCGGTTAACCGCGCTGTTTGATGCCGAAGTTGACACTACTCTGGTAGAAACCAAAGCTGCCGCCTTCCTCTCAGAATTGTTGCCGCAGCCGCGCTGGGACCCGCTTGAAGACAAAAATTGGGAGCGCGCGTGGATGGATCATTACCAACCACTACAATGCGCCGAAAACCTGTGGATCTGCCCTAGCTGGTGCCAGCCGCCAGTAGCCACAGCAGTGAACTTACTGCTGGATCCCGGCCTCGCCTTTGGTACTGGCACCCACCCCACAACCTTTTTATGTCTAAAGTGGTTGGCCCATGAGACCTTGGCTGACAAAAAGGTTCTCGATTTTGGCTGTGGCTCTGGCATTCTCGGTATTGCTGCACTATTGCTCGGTGCCCGACACGCTGTCGGCACCGATATCGACCCCCAGGCATTGCTCGCTAGCCGTGATAACGCTCTGCGCAACGGTCTTAACCACGAACAGTTCCCTGTCTGCCTGCCCGATCAGCTCACAAAAACTGCAGTGGATTTGATACTGGCTAATATTCTTGCAGGCCCACTGATAGAGCTGGCACCACAACTCATAACTCATGTCAAAATTAATGGGCGTCTGTGTCTATCCGGGGTATTGGCTGTCCAAGCACAGCAAGTCCGAGCTGCCTACAGTCAATGGGTCGACTTCGATGCCGATGCTCAGCACGAAGAGTGGGTGCGACTGACCGGCACCCGTCGGCGCTAGCGATAAGGGCCCGGTTGCATAACTCCGGCACAGTCACTGCATCTTTGTGCGCCCCAACGCAGGCGCAACAGGCTGATATACTAATCGGGAACTGAAACCCACAAAACTTATGCCGCAACTGATAACCCGCTGCCCTCACTGCAGCACTTCGTTTCACCTCAACCAACAACAACTGAACGCAGCCCAAGGTACTGTGCGCTGTGGTTTTTGCCTACAGGTGTTTAATGCCGTCGACCATATGGAATTTAAATCCGCTCCACAGTCGGCAGAACTCAACACAGCGAAAAAATTGCCACCGCATGACGATCTTCTGATACCCGACGACACAACGCAAAAACCTATGGATGCAACGGCTCAAGACGATCAGCAACAGCTAAAGTCACGGCTGTCGGATCAAAGTACACCGGAACGAATCCCAGCAAAGCAGCCGCCACAATGGTTTTTTGTGGATCAAGTGGATACAACGGGGCCTGAGGAGGAATTGCAGGAAAATAAAGCCCATACTAAAAACCAACCCAAACTTGAGCCAGCAAACACTGGACTACCGCCAGCACCAAAAGTGAGCGACTCTGGCAATCAGATACTTTCAGCAATTGAGCCCGCGCCATTAAACGTTCGCCCCCGCCCACACGCAAAGCAACCTATACGCACCTGGCTCTGGCTTATAATGGCACTACTACTCCTGATAACCCTGCTGGCTCAAACTGCTTTTTTTCAATTTGATACACTCAATAAACGCGAGCCTTGGCGACAATTTTACGCCGTTGCCTGTACTTATCTTGGCTGCCTGCTGCCTCCAAGAGTGGACTTAAGTAAACTTCATATTTCAAAGTTAGTGGTGCACAGCCACCCCCATATCACCGATGCATTGCTAGTAGAAGCGGTGCTGCTCAACCAGGCACCCTTTCCCCAACCGTTTCCTGCTCTGCAGCTTAGTTTTAGCGACCTGAAAAATAACCCTGTAGCCAGCCGCCGCTTTGAACCACAGGATTATTTGCGCGGGGAACTGGCGGGACGTAAACAAATGCCGCAACACTCCCCGGTGCGATTTGCCATAGAGATTGTCGATCCGGGGCGATCAGCAGTGAACTACCAACTGCTAGTTGCGCCGTTAACCCTTGCGCCCTAAGCAAATTGATATAAATGTGAGCACCTTTTAAGCTAAATGAACAACACACAGCCACATTGCGCGTTTTTTCGCTTTTCCAACAGCCGCCTAACCGTTATCATAAGCGGCCGTTTTTAAACTTCAGCGTGGAAAAATGAGGCAAATGCCCAGCGACATCGCTATCGGCCCTTACCGCCTTGAGGCACCGGTAATTCTGGCACCGATGGCCGGCGTCACTGACCGCCCTTTCCGCCAGCTGTGTCGTCAGCTTGGAGCCGGTCTGGCACCTTCAGAAATGGTGACGGCAGATACCCGTTTATGGAATAGTCGAAAATCTCGTATGCGTCTTGATCACTGTGGTGAAGCTGGGCCTATCTCTGTGCAGATTGCTGGCGCCGACCCACAAATGATGGCCTCAGCAGCCCAGGAGAATGTGCGTCTCGGCGCTCAGATAATCGACATCAATATGGGTTGTCCGGCAAAGAAGGTATGCAAAAAAGCGGCGGGGTCCGCACTGCTGCGGGATGAAAAGCTGGTAACAGATATTCTCAACGCGGTTGTCAAATCCGTATCAGTTCCAGTAACCTTAAAAATTCGCACCGGCTGGTGCCCGGATTCTCGCAACAGCCTGAGGATTGCCAAAATAGCGCAGGATCAGGGAGTAATGGCACTGGCTGTTCACGGACGCACCCGCGCCTGCGGCTATCGGGCTGCAGCTGAATTCGACACCATTGCCAAAATTGTATCCGAGGTAAACATACCCGTGTTCGCCAATGGTGATATTACTGGCGCACAATCGGCGCGTGCCGTGTTGGACTATACCGGTGCGGCCGCAGTTATGGTTGGTCGCGCAGCTCAAGGACGCCCATGGATTTTTCGGGAAATTACTCACTTTCTTGCTACAGGTGAACAATTACCCGAACCTTCACTGGAAAAAATCAGAGATATTTTGCTCACACATTTGAGTGCATTACACCGTTTTTACGGTGAGATTATGGGGGCTCGTATCGCTCGAAAACATGTGGGCTGGTATTTGCAAACACTGGCCAACAGTGAGCTCTTTCGCAAAACCTTTAACCAAATAGAATGCGCAACAGCGCAATATGCCAGCGTTCAGGCTTGGTTTGAACGCCTAATAACTAAAGGGGCACAAGCGGCATGAATAGTGATGAATTAACTCCGCAGATTGATATTGATACTGCAGCAATCATCGAGGGGAAACCACAAATAGACCAACCGCGCCGGCAATCGCTGCGCGATGAAGTCGAACAGGCGATGGAAAATTATTTTCGTCACCTAAACGGGCAGGAGGTTACCGATGTGTACGATATGGTGCTGTCGGAAATTGAGGCGCCGATGCTAGAGGTGGTGATGAAGCATACCCGCCACAACCAAACTCGCGCGGCGCAACTTTTGGGTTTAAATCGCGGCACTTTGCGCAAAAAGCTCAAACGTTACGATTTACTGTGATTTAGTTTACAGCGGCCGCAATAAAATGAGGGGGGATGGCATTTGTTCATCCCCCCTCGCTGTTTAACGAACTGGATGGATGAGGCTTTATGACCGATAAAGTGGCAATTCGCCGCGCGCTAATCAGTGTTTCAGACAAGCGTGGAGTCGTGGATTTCGCTCGCGAACTCGTTGCCCTGGGTGTAGAAATTCTCTCTACAGGTGGCACATTTCGCCAACTTGAAGAAGCTGGCCTGGCAGTTGTGGAGGTATCGGATTACACCGCTTTCCCGGAAATGATGGACGGCCGAGTTAAGACTCTGCACCCCAAAATTCACGGTGGTATTCTCGGTCGCCGCGGTACCGATGAAGCAATCATGGATGCACACGGTATTCGCCCCATCGACATGGTGGTGGTAAACTTGTACCCCTTTGCCGAAGCTGTCGCCAACCCCGAATGTACCCTCGAAAACGCAGTAGAAAATATTGATATCGGCGGCCCCACTATGGTCCGCGCCGCCGCCAAAAATCACCGCGATGTAGCGATTGTGGTCAACACTTGTGATTACAGCGACATTCTCAATGAGCTGAAGCAGAATCAGGGTCACCTGAGCCTTGCCCGGCGTTTTGATCTGGCAGTCAAGGCTTTTGAGCACACCGCCAGCTACGACGGCGCCATTGCCACTTATCTAGGTAGGATCACGACCCTCACCCCAGACGCCAAATCTGCCGCTGAAAAATGCCGCTTTCCGCGCACATATAACAGCCAGTTCCATAAAAAAATCGATCTGCGCTACGGTGAAAACCCACACCAACAGGCAGCTTTTTATGTCGAAGCCAATGCGCGCGAAGCTGGTATCGCCAACGCACAACAATTACAGGGCAAAACGCTCTCCTACAACAATATCGCCGATACTGATGCCGCTCTCGAATGTGTCAAATCGTTCACTGAGCCCGCCTGTGTAATCGTCAAACACGCCAACCCCTGCGGCGTGGCTATCGCCAAAGATATTGGCACAGCTTACAACCGAGCCTTCGCAACCGATAGCGAATCCGCATTTGGTGGTATTATTGCCTTTAACCGTGCGCTGGACGAGGCTACTGCTAAAACCATCATTGAGCGTCAATTTGTTGAGGTGATCATAGCGCCCTCAATCGCTGATAGCGCCAAAGAACTGGTGGCACAAAAGAAAAATGTACGACTATTGGTCTGCGACCAATGGTCTGCACCAAAACACTCGGCACTGGATTACAAGCGCGTCAATGGCGGCTTGTTGATACAGGAGCGCGATGACGGCAACATAGACGCATCAGATTTAAAAGTTGTTAGCAAACGTCAGCCCACAGAAGACGAAATTCGCGATTTGTTATTCACCTGGAAAGTGGCCAAATTCGTTAAATCTAATGCCATTGTTTACGCTAACGATGGCCGCACCATTGGCATCGGTGCAGGACAAATGAGCCGGATCAACTCCGCGCGCATCGCGACGATCAAGGCCGAACACGCGGGGCTATCGGTACAGGGTTCGGTCATGGCTTCCGATGCTTTTTTTCCGTTTCGTGACGGCATCGACAATGCCGCTGCGGCAGGTGTGCGCTGTGTTATCCAACCTGGTGGCTCTATCCGTGATGACGAAGTCATTGCCGCTGCAAACGAGCACGACTTAGCCATGGTCTTTACCGCCATGCGTCATTTTCGCCACTGATTCCTAGCACCCCGGGCTGACGACATGACTGACTGGGGCCCCATTACAATGTTGCCAATTTAATCGGGGCACAAGCGAAGCCCTCGCAGCAATCACAAACGATAACCCAACCCTGGGGGGAATAGATGAACATATTGATCATTGGCGCCGGCGGCCGCGAACACGCGCTGGCTTGGAAGGCAGCGCAAAACCCTTCTGTAGATACTGTTTTCGTCGCTCCCGGAAATGCCGGTAGTGCCATGGAGCCGAAATTACGGAACCTGGATATCGGTATTGACAACTTCTCTGCATTGGCAGATTTTGCCGAGAATAATGCTGTTGCACTTACCATTGTGGGCCCAGAGCAGCCGCTAGTGACCGGCATTGTAGATTTTTTTGAACATCGCGGCCTGGCCATCTTTGGCCCTAGTAAAGCTGCTGCGCAGTTAGAGGGCTCTAAGACTTTTAGCAAAGAATTCCTCGAGCGCCATCAAATTCCCACAGCCGCCTATCGCAATTTCAGCGAAATTGAACCGGCACTGGCCTATATCCGCCAACAGCGCGCACCCATTGTCATAAAAGCTGACGGGCTGGCCGCCGGTAAAGGGGTGATAGTGGCTGAAAGTGTCGAGCAAGCCGAGCTTGCAGTGCGCGATATGCTTTCTGGAAACGCCTTTGGCGATGCCGGCTGTCGGGTCGTGATCGAAGAGTTTCTCAGCGGTGAAGAAGCCAGTTTTATCGTTATGGTCGATGGTAAAAATATTTTGCCCATGGCCACCAGCCAGGATTACAAACGGGTTGGTGATGGCGATAGCGGCCCCAACACCGGTGGTATGGGCGCTTACTCTCCAGCGCCGGTCGTCGATGATGCAGTGTTCCAGCGAGTGATGGATGAGATTATCCGCCCCACCGTTAACGGCATGGCTGCAGAGGGTATGCCCTACAAAGGGTTCCTCTACGCCGGGCTAATGATCGGTAAAACCGGTATACCGCGGGTAATAGAATTCAACTGTCGATTTGGAGACCCGGAAACTCAGCCGATCATGCTGCGCCTCAAATCCGACCTGGTGAAACTGTGTCAGGCAGCGCTGAATAATCAACTAGATCAAGTACGGGCAGAATGGGATTCGCGCCCAGCTCTGGGCGTAGTATTGGCTTCCCAGGGTTACCCCGGCAGCTACCGCCGCGGCGATGCCATTAGCGGTCTCGATCAGGCAACCGACACAGAGGCCAAAATTTTCCATGCCGGCACAGCCTTAGACGGTGAGCGAGTGGTCACCAATGGCGGCCGTGTGCTCTGCGCCACGGCGCTTGGCGACACTGTGGCCAAAGCCCAGGCCAATGCGTATAAAGCGGCTCAGGCTATCCACTGGAATGGGGTATTTTATCGCAAAGATATCGGTTACCGCGCACTGGCGCGGGAGCGACAAACCGTGAATCCCTGAGCGGAGAATCTCTACTATGTACAAAGCTGAACAGTGCGATGGGCGCCGCTTAAGCGGCTTAGACCGCCTGCTGCTGCAGGCAGACCGCACACTGCGTACTCTGAGCCCCGGCACACCCTGCCATACACGTAGTTCACCGGCCAAGCATTGTGATGAGGCTCAATTGAGCGATAGCGAACGTCGCTGTGCCGCTGGCTTAATGCGTGTTAATCACAGCGGCGAGGTCTGCGCTCAGGCGCTGTATCAAGGGCAGGCGCTAACTGCCAAACTGCCAACAGTGCGCACAGAAATGGAAACTGCCGCAGACGAAGAAATAGATCACCTAGCTTGGTGTGAATTGCGACTCGAGGAGCTCGACAGCCGCCCGAGCTTGCTGAATCCATTGTGGTACAGCTTATCTTTTGCCCTCGGCGCAGCGGCGGGTAAAGTGAGTGATAAGGTCAGCCTCGGCTTTGTCGCTGCGACCGAAGAGCAGGTGTGTAAGCATCTGCGGGATCATATGCAGCGCCTGCCACCACAGGATCAAAAGAGCCGTGCAGTGGTAGAACAGATGCTAGAAGATGAGGAAAAACACCAGCACACCGCACTGGATGCTGGTGGTGTACGCTTTCCTGCGCCAATTAAAGCCTTGATGTCCACAATTTCCAAAGCGATGACCTTAACCAGTTATCGACTGTAAAATCTATTAACCGTCAGATCATTTAATCTAGAAGCCGCAGTTGAGCGCGCAAAAGCTGTGTAAGTTATTGGTGTGCATGGCAAGTTTTAAAAATTCGTGGTCACCTTATTAAGGATGAGAACTTTTTAAAATTTGCTCGGTGCATCAAGAACTTGTGCAGACTTGCGTGATTTAACTGTGGTTTCTAGGTGTAAGATCGGCAAAAAAAGCATCGAGTATCAGCCGGTGCTTTTTTCTCAAGAAAAACAAGCCTCAAATAATTACACCTTCCAAGCCTTAACCGTTTCCAGCCCATGCTCTTCAATCCACTGGGTAAGCGATTTGGGATTGCGCTTTTTCTTTTCTACCGTGGCCCCAGTATACGGATTTTGGTAATGACCAGTTTCCAGTTTTGGCTCAATGGGCTTTTGGCTGCCATTTACCCGCGCTTTATTATTGGAACGACGAGTGCGGCGACCACCTTCCCCTTCGCGCTTTATCTGGCGCGCCATCCGGGTTTTCAGTGACTGAACAAACTCCGGTGCGCCTTCATCGTCCAACTGACTCAACAGCCAGTCGACCATTTGATCTCCACGGGCGACATACATGTCGGTTTCTTCTACACTATATTCTGCTGCCAGATTAACAAGTGCTTTATCAAAAGCAATTACAGCTTGCTTTTTGCGCTCCACCAACATTCTTTGTTCTTCAAGCTGCTGGATTTGCGCCTGGTGCTGGGCAATCTGTTGCTCTATTTTTTCAAATTCTTGAAACATGGTAAAAACCTCAAAATATCATATTTATTAATACAATAATTCAACAGCTGAAAAACAATTGAATAATGCTACACGACAGCTTAGAGAAACCATCGTAAAGTAAATCAAAAGCCTTTCAGCATACGAATAAAAAATTGATTGTTGAAATTAAAATAAGTTTCAACATAACTAATCACAAATATAAAATGCATCCGAAAACAAAGTTGCAATATGCCTGAGAAACTGTAATTTCAAATGTCAATGACCAAATTATAGTGGCTGGGATTCACTGCATCAGTCCTTAGCATATACAAATACTAAACGATTAGTGCATCACCGCATTATCTGCCAGTGTGCAGATGTATTTGTGAAGGCGGGAATGATAATGCCTTCACACTAAATAGCAAGTGCTATTCACGTCGGCAGGCAATGTGAATGTAAATTGCCAGTATTAGCGGATTGATACATACGCCACTTCAGTATGTAAAGTTCGCATCAGCATCACCTTGTGTGAAAGCAATGCACGCTATTCTATGCTTTGTATAGCTATTGCCACAACATCAGTTTATGCATAAACCTAGCGATTTCCATCATATCCCCAAACTTGCCGCGCTAATGACACCTTTCCCACATCATATTGATATTGATAGTAAGGTCGAAACAGCACAGCAACTAATGGAACAATATCAAGTGCGCCATCTGCCTGTGACCCGCGATGGCGACCTTGAAACCATCATATCTCTTAGCGATATAGAGCGCGCCAACGCGCCCGGCCACCGACTGGATGAGCAGCAATTGTATGTTCGTGATTTATGCGCAGACCGCCCCTATATCGCCGATATTCATGACCCTTTGGATAAAATTCTGCTAGCTATGGCAGAAACTGGTATCGGCTCGGTTTTAGTGATGCGCGAAGGTGAACTAGCGGGAATTATAACTGTCTCCGATGCGTTGCGCTTTTGTGGAGAATATCTAGCAAAACTCGCTGAACCCATTGATGACTCTATAGCTTGAGACACTCCGTCAACTCCGGCATTCCCTGCAGGTAGCCCTCTCTACACTGGCCTCAATAATAGCCGTATACTTTGCGCCTTGGAAATACACCTCCTTGTGACAACAACTTACCGGAGTAAGCTTTTGCGCCAAGATACTGCTGATCTGCATCGGCTATTTGTCACTGACACACCGCTTATGGATGTGCGCTCCCCTTCTGAATTTAATCGCGGCGCCTTTCCACAAGCGCAGAATCTGCCACTGCTAGACGATGCCCAACGCCATATTATCGGTATTGAATACCGCCGCAAGGGCCAACAAGCGGCCATTCAACTGGGTTGGGAACTTGGAACCAAGGCTGTAGTTGCAGAACGTGTAGAGTACTGGCATCGCTACATTCAACGGCACCCCGAAGGGTATCTTTACTGCTTTCGCGGCGGCTTGCGCTCCCACACCAGCCAACAGATCCTGCGCGACGCAACTATTCATTATCCCCTTGTTGAGGGAGGCTACAAGGAGATGCGTACTTATCTGCTCGAACAGCTGGCTCACAACTGCGCTCAGTTGCCGCTGATCGTCATTGCCGGGCACTCTGGTAGCGGCAAAACCGAACTGATTCAACGCTGCCCTCGGGCGCTCGATCTGGAGCAGCGCGCACGACACCGGGGCTCTAGTTTCGGCCATAGCGGCGAACCCCAACCCACACAAATCAACTTTGAAAATCAGATTAGCATCGATCTGCTCAAACTTGCACAACGGTCCGCAGCGGTCTTTGTTGAAGACGAAAGCCATTTAATCGGTCGCTGCGCGCTGCCACTACCTCTGCAGAGGGCAATGAAAGCCGCTCCCCAAGTGATGCTTGATGAACCCCTTGAAGCGCGCGCACGGCGCATCGTCAAAGACTATGTCAGTGCCGCTTTGCCGCGCTTTGCCGCCGATGTCGATCCACAACAGGCACTGGGAGCCCAGCTGCAAAACAGCCTCAGTAAACTGCAAAAACGCCTTGGTAGTCTACGTTATCAAAAACTGGACCAACAATTGCGACAGGCCAACCTTGAGCTACAGCGCAACGGCAACTCAGAGGCTTATTTACCCCTGGTAATGACCCTTTTAAAGGATTATTACGACAAGGCTTATCATCACCTGATGCGCCAACGGCAAACTAATATTTTATTTCGTGGCAATTATCAGGAGGTGGCCGAGTGGATTAATACCCGCAATGCCCATGTAGTTTATAAAGCACCCCAACCCAAGTGATGATATAGCTCGAACCATGGCATTGTGCCCTTCGGGCTAAAGTTCTTGCTCTAACGCTTCCAGCAAATCCAGCGGCTCCATTTCCTCACCCGCTAACGCAGTATTCCAGTTAATTCCCACCAGCAACACATCGCTGTGCATACCAGTTAACCAATCGTCGAGAAATTCCTGTAAATCCACCGCCACCACGGCGTAATCAGCCCAATCTTCTTGTAAATGAAATTCAGCATATTCTCGTCGCGACCAAAAAGGCATCACCTCAGCATCGGCATACTTTTCCGACGCGCACAAAGCAAAGCCGCTATCGCCCTCCAGCGCCCACACACAGCCCTGCTCCATCGCTTCGGGTAAAAACCGCGCGCAGTTTTCTTCAAAATCCTGCCCCAAAAGCGCTTCAACCATACAAAAATTCCCGTAAATTGAACATTCTTTTGCGCCAACATTGGCGACCTCATCATACTTGCAAACAATGCCCATGCTCACGCAGCCATCGACGCAAACATTGATAATCCGGACACACACTTTGCACCAGCTGCCAAAACTCTCGGCTGTGGTTATGGTGGCGCAAATGGCTAACCTCGTGCGCCACCAGATAATCCACTACCGGTTCCGGCGCTAAGCAGATCAACCAATTGTATTGTAAAGCTCCACCACTGGTGCAGTGGCCCCATTTACTTTTCGTCCGCCGCACCCCCACAGCCGATAGCTTTAGCCCTAAATCGGCCACCAAACGCACCGACTTCTGCCGCAGCAAGGCCAGCGCCTCACGCTGATACAATTGGTGCAAGCCATTGCGCAATTGTGCTTGGCTGGGATCCCGGTAATGGCTATACACAGACAAAGCGCCTTCCATAATGCCACTGCTGCCACTGTTTTCTGCGCGCAGCAGTGGCAACTTTTCCCCCAACCAGGGAAAGTGTTGGCCAAAACAATATTCATAGTGGGGAATTTGTGCTTGTCGCGCGGCAGCACGGCACAGCTGCTGTTGTATCCAATGGATATTTTCACGCAGAAATTGGTGTCCTTGTTGCGCTGCACAGCGCGCGGGAATGCGCACCTCCACACCGTTTGCGGTCAATATGATTCCCAGCCGTTTACGCCGCGATGAACGCACTAGCCGATAATCTACACCCTCAAAAATAAACTGTGCCGCATCATGCATTAGTGATTATTCGCGCCCGCCGCTATTACCGCCATGGTAATCCGGGAAATACAGCTAAGTTTGCCACCAGGTGCGCTGATGTGAATCTCCCATACCTGACTACTGCGGCCCAAATGCACCGGACGCGCCACCGCGGTGACTTCACCTTCAGCTACCGGGCGCAAATGATTGGCATTGATCTCCTGTCCAACACAGTAGAATTGGCTATTATCGACTACCAAATTGGCTGCGAGCGAGCCCAGAGTTTCCGCCAGCGCTACACTGGCACCGCCGTGCAAAATACCGTAAGGCTGGCGGGTGCGCCCATCCACCGGCATACAACCGGCTAAAAAATCTTCTCCAATTTCGCTAACACGCATACCCAAATGCCCAGGCATACAGTCTGCCAAGCCTTGATTAAGCTGCTCCAGTGTTGGAGTGTGGTACCAAATTGCCAAGTAGCTTCCCCTTTTAATGTGAAGTAAAAAACTTTTTGAATGGATTTTCTGTGTATCGGTTAGAGTTGCAACCATTGGCTCATTCTAACCTTGGTGCAGCAAAACATTACCATTCAGCCAAACTGTGTATCGGCCACAAACGGATTCGATTGCCGCTCACGAGCAAAAGTAGACATAGGGCCGTGGCCAGGAATAAATCGCACTGCATCACCTAAAGGCCACAACTTCTTGGTAATTGAATGAATCAACGCGGTGTGATCACTCTGAGGAAAGTCTGTGCGTCCTATAGAACCGGCAAACAATACATCGCCTACCAAAGCCAAGTGACTGGCACGGTGAAAAAATACAACATGCCCTGGAGTATGGCCGGGGCAATGGATCACCTCCAAGGGCGCATCACCCACGGTTACCTGATCACCCTGCTGCAGCCAGCGATCTGGGGTAAAGCTATTCACAGTTGGGAAGCCAAGCATCTTTGCCTGCATGGCGATCTGATCAATCCAAAATTGATCGGCCTTGTGTGGGCCCTCCACTGGCAGCCCAAGCTGTTGCATCAACTCTGCAGTAGCACCAACATGATCCAAATGACCATGGGTCAGCAAA
Source organism: Gammaproteobacteria bacterium (assembly GCA_022600975.1). GTDB lineage: Bacteria > Pseudomonadota > Gammaproteobacteria > Pseudomonadales > Cellvibrionaceae > Microbulbifer. The sequence goes on along the minus strand of JAHZJJ010000168.1, from coordinate 40,968 downwards.
ATTTTTTCCAATTTTAATTGCCGCTCGGCAACTGCCGCGAGAATCTTGTCGATATCACCACCCGGGTCCACCACCGCTGCACGCAAACTGTCCGCACACCACAGCAGTGTGCAATTTTGTTGAAATGGCGTAACTGGAACTGAGTAAAATTGCAAAGCCATTCTAATACACCACAAAAAGTTAAAAATAGTTAAAACTGTACATGTACGCCGCCGATAAATGCGAGATGCATAAGAGGGATATTGTATTACATAAATACCAATCGCCACTTCATCAAGTGGCCGAAACTCTGCGCAACCCGCAACAACAAAACTCTATCATAAAATAGTTCAGCCAATGCTGTAACCTCTGTGGGTTACTAATATGCCAGCGCCAGAGTACAAAAAAGGTAGCTGTTTTAAATAGCCTTGATCAATCATCTTGCTCTAAACCACAGTCGTGCCATTTCGTTTTAATATGGCCACCCTTCAGCCCGGAACTTAGTATCGAGCCTGTAGATGTCCTTTGAGCGCAAGCTGTGCCTGCGCATGTACAGAGGTGATTATGCAATATCCTGCTGCTGCTTTGACAAAAAAGTCTATCGCGTGGAGCCTGCTGCTCACCGCTATAATATTTGGCAACCTCGCCGAGGCCGGTGACTACCCCCACCCGTACATGCGCCATAGCTCCATGACCAATGGCAACGCCTGGTGGCGCACTGACATAGTACACGGCGCCCCCCAGATTAAAATTGATTTAAGCGAACAGAGAGCTTACTTTTACAAGGGTGGTCGCCTAACCGGTATTACCCCCATTTCAACTGGGATACGCGGTGCCAGAACGCCCACCGGAAGCTTTAAAATATCGCAAAAAGATATCGATCACCGCTCTAACTTATTTGGCCACTATGTAGACCGGTATGGCTATGTATTAAAAAGCAACGTGGATATACGCCGCCACCGCCGGCCTTTCGGCAGTCGCTTTCGTGGTGCTTCAATGGATTTTTTTATGCGCATCAACGGCGCCATTGGCATGCACGCGGGGAAAGTAACCGGGCGCCCGGAATCCCACGGCTGCATTCGCCTACCTTGGCATATGGCAAAAATATTTTATGAACATGCCCCAATTGGCACGCGGGTTTTGGTGGTTCATTAGTTGAATAAGGTTGCAGTTTTGCAACATGGAAACGCAGCAAACCAAGCATAGACGGATGTGGTAAAGGATTAATATCTGTAGTCGTAATAGTTTGAAATTCCGTTCTATTCTGATGGTACAGCTGACTTTCGACAGAGGAGAAGTTTCGGTTTATTCTGAATAAAAACAAGTATTCATATAAATTTGTGCGACATTCAAACTTGAATATTTGAGCGTCGGTTTTTACAAAAGCCATAAATTACTTAGCAAACACGCCCCGATTCGCCTTGCTATTTCCATCGGTCGGGCAATGCCCGGCCGATGGAAATAATTTACTGAAAAGATCAAGAGGGTTTCAGATGCCGGTCAAAAAAGTCCTTCATCATTTTGTGCCAATGCTTTCTGGTTTTCTCACCACGCAAACTGTGTTTCTTCCCAGGATAGGTCATTAGCTCAAACTGCTTGCCTTCATCCTGCAATTTTTTAACCAATTTAGTGGTATTGGTAAACAACACATTGTCATCTGCCATGCCGTGATAAATTAACAGCGGCCCCTTGAGCCCATCGGTATATGCCAATACAGAAGAAGCTGCATAGGCCTTGTCATCCGCATCCAGCTTCCCCATGTAGCGCTCAGTATAGTGGGTATCATACAGTGTCCAGTCAGTGACCGGAGCACCGGAAATGCCCGCTTTAAAATAATCACCCGCTTTAAACATCGCCATCAGCGCCATGTAGCCACCATAACTATGGCCGTAAACGCCGATACGCTCGGCATCCACATAGGGTAGTGAGCGTAAGAATTTAACTCCAGTTACCTGATCCTCTACTTCTACAGTACCCATCTTTTCAAAAATCGAGGCTTCAAATTTTTTGCCACGACTGGCGGAGCCGCGATTATCCAGGGTGAAAACGATATACCCCTGTTGCGCCATATATTGATTAAACAGCCTGTCCCACCCATTGGTGGCCAGTTGCACATGTGGCCCACCATACAAATAAACCATAACCGGGTAACGCTTGTTCGCATCAAAATTTGCCGGCTTATAAATGCGGTAAAACAACTCATGCCCTTGCGGCGCCCTGATCGAACCCAGCTGCGGTACAATCCAGTCATCCATATAGGGGGCCAGCGGATGCTCTTTACCCAGTGCGTTCTCTTCCAACCAGGTCACCCGCGTGCCATCCACTTTGTGCAGGCCCACCTGGGGTGGGGTACTCAAGTTAGAAAAGATATCAATATAGCCGGAGGCATCGCGTGCAAAAGTAAAAGCGTGCATGCCTGCGCGACTGGAAACTTTTTGTGGCTTACTAGCCATCTCACCCTGTAAGTCAACGGCATACAAGTGTTTTTCCAGCGGTGTGTCTTTACGACCACTAAAATAAACCTTGCCATTTACTTCATCCACCGCCTCTAAAGCATCAATTGGCCATTCACCCTGGCTCAATGGGTGTTGTTGGCGACCTTTAAAGTCGTATAGATACAGATGTTTGTAACCATTCTTTTCAGAGGTCCAAATAAACTCGTCGCTATTTTCCAGAAAACGCAAATCTTTAGTGAGATTCACCCAGCTGTCACTGCGCTCAGTTAGTAAAGTATTGGTTTTCCCACTATTAAGGTCAAACAGCCGCAACTCCAATTCTTTTTGGTTGCGAGCCTGCCACTGATAGCTAAGCAATGTGTCCCGCGCCCACTTAACTCGAGGAATATAAATATCGCGCTCTTTACCCAGATCCAGCCATCGAGTCTTGCCACTGTGCAAATCGAGAATACCCAACTTAACTAGCACATTTGGGCGACCGGCAGCAGGATAGCGCTGCTTGATCATGTCGATGCGATCTGCATAAATTTCACTACGCACTATTTCATCAACTGGGCTTTCATCTATTTGCAAGTAAGCGATATGTCGATCATCTGGTGACCACCAGTAACCTGTGGTGCGGCCCATTTCTTCCTGAGCAACAAATTCAGCCATACCGTTTTTAATTGGACCTTTGCCATCCTGGGTAAGCTGGTGCTCTTCGCCAGTTTTAAGATCAACAACAAAAATATTCTGCTCGCGAATAAAGGAGACATATTGTCCCTTAGGAGAAACCTGTATGTCCGTTTCAAACGCCGGGCTTTTCGTTAGCTGCTGGGATTTTTGTTTGGCAATATCGTAATAAAAAACATCGCCAGCCAAAGGGAAAAGCAATGCTTGCCCCGATTCTGACCAGCTGTATTCCATAATGCCACTGCCGTAAATACGCTTACGTTCTCGGCGCGCCTTCTCTTCGTCTGACAATACTTCTTCGCCACTAAAGAGCGAATCAGAATTTACCAGCATTCGGGTTTTATTGTCGCTGAGGCTGTATTCCCACAAATCGTAGCGCTGCCGATCATCGGCGCGACCCTTGAGAAAAGTAACCCGGCTGCCGTCTGGAGAATATTTTAAGCTTTTGGGCGTAGCACCACTCAATGCCGGGCTCGAAAATATTCTCTCAATGGTCAATTCTTCAGCAGCAGAAAATGCTGAAAACGTGATAAAAAATAGTAAACATACCTTTTTATACATCTTTTATTTTACCCTACCTTGATTGTCTGCCCGTTATGCAGATTGATTTGCCTGACGGTTTCCGAGTCTAACCCATTCACCCGCAAAAAAAAAACTATCCCATACGACATCTGCAACGATGGTGTACAATATGCCGTTTACTATCCGGGAACTAACGCAATAAACCCGATTAACCGCAATTTTTTTCTTTGCTGTCGTCCTATTTTAAGGTGAAATCATGTTTGATTCTTCCGCCACTCTTGCTTCTTATGACCCGGCTATTTGGGAGGCTATTGTTCAAGAAAATCGCCGCCAAGAAGAGCATATCGAGCTGATTGCGTCTGAGAACTATACTAGCCCTCTAGTCATGGCGGCGCAGGGTAGCAGCATGACCAACAAGTATGCCGAGGGCTACCCGGCCAAACGCTATTACGGCGGCTGTGAATACGTAGACAAAGTGGAAGAGCTAGCTATTGAGCGCGCCAAAAAATTATTTGGCGCTGCTTATGCCAATGTACAGCCACACTCGGGCTCTCAAGCCAATTCGGCAGTATACATGGCGCTGTGTGAGCCGGGAGATACGGTGTTAGGCATGAGCCTCGCTCACGGCGGCCATCTGACCCACGGTGCACGGGTAAACTTTTCCGGCAAAATCTACAACGCCGTACAATACGGCCTAAATCCAGATACCGGTGCGGTAGATTACGAGGAAGTGGAACAGCTGGCGTTGGAGCATAAGCCCAAAATGATAGTGGCAGGGTTTTCTGCTTACAGCCGCATTATGGACTGGGCCCGTTTTCGCACTATTGCCGACAAAGTGGGTGCTTACTTAATGGTGGATATGGCACACGTCGCCGGCCTCGTTGCCGCTGGTGAATACCCATCACCAATTGCCCACGCCGATGTGGTGACCTCCACAACCCATAAAACCTTGCGCGGCCCCCGCGGCGGCATTATTCTCGCCCGCGGCAATGAAGCCCTGGAAAAGAAATTGAATTCTGCGGTATTCCCCGGCGGTCAGGGCGGCCCACTGATGCATGTTATTGCGGCCAAAGCAGTCTCTTTCAAAGAGGCCATGAGCGCCGAATATAAGAGTTACCAGAAAAAAGTGGTGGAAAATGCCCGCGCCATGGCCGAAATTTTTCTCGATCGCGGTATCAATATCGTTTCCGGTGGCACCGATGATCACCTTATGTTGGTAGATTTAATTGGTAAAACCTACACTGGCAAAGACGCCGATGCAGCACTCGGCAGTGCCAATATTACCGTAAATAAAAATGCCGTTCCCAATGATCCGCGCTCACCGTTTATTACTAGCGGCCTGCGTGTAGGCACTCCAGCCATTACCACCCGCGGCTTTGGTGTGAGCGAAACCCAACAACTCACTCATTGGATCTGCGATGTACTGGACGCGCTTGAACAAGGGGATGCAACAGCCGCCATTACCGAGGTCAAAGCCAAGGTGTTACACATTTGCCAAGCGTTTCCTGTTTACACCCAGTAAACTGACACAAACGGCCCTGAAGGGCCGTTTGTGTCCCCGGCAATCCACCGATTAATTTACACCCGAACTGATTGCGATCTGTCCGCGGGGCAAAAATACATGGCCTTGATAGGGCTTGTGATAAGCTAAGGTCCATTTTCTCTAAGGGGCCACTCCTCTATGTACTGTCCTTTCTGCAACGCAGAAGAAACCAAGGTCGTAGACTCACGGCTGGTAGCCGACGGCGAACAGGTGCGTCGCCGCCGTCAATGCCTGCAATGTCATGATCGTTTCACCACCTTTGAAACTGCTGAACTCATTCTACCCCGTGTGATTAAGCAAAATGGCCAGCGCGAACCATTTGATGAACGAAAACTGCGCAATGGCATTTTGCGCGCAATGGAAAAGCGCCCAGTCAGTATTGAACGGGTAGAATCTGCCATAGTGCAAATTAAGCGCGCCCTGCAGGAAACCGGAGAGCGTGAGTTGCCGGCAATCACCATTGGCGAATTGGTGATGCAAGAGTTGCACGATCTTGATCAAGTTGCCTATGTGCGGTTTGCCTCAGTCTACCGCCGCTTTGAAGATGTCAGTGATTTCAGTAATGAAATTGAGCGTTTGCGAAAGCACCGGGGGCCTGTGTGAGTCTATGTCCTCAATCCTGTATGGCCAGAGCAATACAGCTGGCAGAACTCGGCCTGTACACGAGCATGCCCAATCCGCGAGTGGGCTGTGTCATTGCTGACAATCAGGGGGTTATCGTCGGCGAAGGCTGGCACCGCCGGGCAGGGCTGGCCCATGCCGAAATTGGGGCGCTTAAAGCCGCGGGGGGGAAAGCTCGTGGCGCCACCGTCTATGTCACCCTGGAGCCCTGTAGCCACAGCGGCAAAACGGGTCCCTGTGTACAGGCACTTATTGATGCCGGTGTAGCCAAGGTTGTCTACGGTATGCAGGATCCAAACCCGCAGGTGTGCGGCAAAGGCCTGCAGGCCTTGCGAGATGCCGCCATCGAAGTGCAGGGGCCTGTTTTAGAAGACGCCTGTCGCGCTCTGAATCCAGGGTTTATCAAGCGCATGACTCTGGGTTTGCCGCTAGTGCGCAGCAAATCGGCCATGAGCCTGGATGGACGCACGGCTATGGCCAGTGGTGAATCCAAATGGGTTTCCGGCCCCGCCGCGCGTGCCGATGTGCAGCGCTTGCGTGCCCGCAGCTGCGCCATTGTTACCGGCGTTGAAACGGTGTGCCACGATAACCCCAATATGAATGTACGCGCCGATGAAACGGCACTCGAGATACTCGCCGCCGAACAGGCCGCCGAGGTGCAGCCATTGCGGGTAATTGTCGACAGCCGACTGCGCACGCCAACTAAAGCCTTTATTTTGCAAGACCCCGCCACCACATTAATAGCCACCACCAGCGCAGCCCCAACCGAACGCTGCGCGGCGTTGCAGCAATTGGGCGTCGAAGTATTGACGCTGCCAGCGGACAAAAATGGCCGGGCAAATCTGAGCGAACTGCTGGTGGAGTTGGGTCGGCGGGCCTGCAACGAAGTATTAGTAGAAAGTGGCGCTGTGTTGTCTGGTGAATTTCTCTATCGCGGCCATGTAGATGAACTAATTATCTATATGGCGCCCAAGCTGTTGGGCAGTAGCGCGCGGCCACTGTTTGAACTGCCCATTGCACGCATGGGCTCAATGTTGCCGCTCACCATTACCGATATGCGCGCCGTGGGGCATGATTGGCGCATAACCGCCACAACCGATATCGAACGCTAAACAAGAGATCATATGTTTACAGGAATCATTGAAGCTATCGGTGAAATTACAACCTTACAACCCAGTGGTGGTGATCTACGTTTGCGCATAAAAACCAACAGTTTAGACCTTGTGGACGTACAACTCGGTGACAGCATCGCCACCAATGGTGCCTGTCTCACCGTCGTAGCGCTACCCGGCGATGGTTATTGGGCAGATGTTTCCCGCGAGACATTAACCATGACCACCATCGGCGATTGGCGAAGTGGTCAGCAGGTCAATCTGGAAAAGGCACTGACGCCGCAAACCCGCCTCGGCGGGCATATGGTCAGCGGCCATGTAGACGGCATCGGCGAAGTGCTATGGCGCAAATCTGAGGCCCGGGCTGAAATTTTACGCTTGCGTGCGCCCGATGAGCTGGCTAAATATATTGCCCACAAAGGCTCCATTACCGTGGATGGAACCAGCCTGACGGTCAACGCTGTCGACGGTGCCGAATTTGAGCTTACAATCATCCCCCATACCCTTACACAAACTGTAATTGGCGGCTATCGCACCGGCACGCAGGTCAATCTCGAGGTGGACCTGATAGCACGTTATTTAGAGCGACTGCTGTTGGGAGATGCCGCGGCCAAAGGCGGGAGGATGACGCTGGAATTTCTGGCCCAGCACGGCTTTCACCAATCGTAAAGCTTGCGTTGCAGAAGGGTACAGGCGATAAAGAGGTGCTTGTTACATCATTCGATTAGTCGACGCTCTATGTCGACTCCAATATAGCTAGAGCGACAGCAATGGAATTAAATACTACTGAAGAATTAATCGACGATATCCGTCAGGGCAAAATGGTCGTACTGATGGATGACGAAGACCGCGAAAATGAAGGCGACTTGGTAATGGCTGCCGAACAAGTGCGCGCTGAAGATATCAACTTTATGGCCACCTATGGTCGCGGCCTGATCTGTATGCCCATATCTCAAAGCCGTTGCAAACAACTCGATCTACCGTTGATGTCCCAAAATAACGGCTCTCAATTCAGCACCAAGTTTACCGTCTCTATCGAGGCCGCCGAAGGTGTTACCACCGGCATATCCGCTGCCGACCGCGCCCGCACCGTGCGTGCCGCCGTGGCCCGCAATGCCAAACCCAGTGATATAGTGCAACCGGGGCATATCTTTCCCATCGTCGCCCAGCCTGGAGGCGTGCTGAGCCGCGCCGGGCACACCGAGGCCGGCTGTGATCTGGCTCGCTTGGCTGGCTTTGAAGCTGCCGCTACTATTGTTGAAATTATGAATGAAGACGGCACTATGTCGCGCCGTCCGGATCTGGAAAGTTTTGCCAAAACGCACCAGCTAAAAATCGGCACCATTGCCGATTTGATTAACTATCGGGCATTAAATGAAAAAACCGTAGAGTGCATTAATGAACGCACAGTGAGCACCGAGTTTGGCCAATTCAAACTGCGCACATATCTTGATAAGGCTCGCAGTGAACGCCATTTTGCCTTCTACCAGGGCGAGCTGGCACCGGAACAATCAACCCTGGTGCGAGTCCATGTGAGCAACACTTTGCGCGACGTATTCTGTATCCGCCGCGGCGATGAAAAGTTCGCCCCCTGGACCTTTCGCAGCGCCATGCAACGAGTGGAAAAAGAGGGTGTGGGTGTTGTAGTAGTAATTTGCCACAATGAAACCACCGAAGAAATTGAAGAGAGTATTGATTGGCTAATCACGGGTAAGCAACAACGGCCCAGCCAGGATCTAGTATACAAGCAGGTCGGCACCGGCTCGCAGATACTGCGCGATCTCAAGGTGCGAAACATGCGGCTGATGAGTGCACCATTTAAGTTCAGCGCCATTTCCGGTTTTGATCTGGAAGTGGAAGAATACCTGAGTGCTGAAGAGGAATAAGCCACTGAACAACGGTGTGGCACAGCCATTTAATTGAATATACAGACAGGGTAAACGGCATTTCGTCACCGGTCTGCAACCATGGAAAACAAATGATGCGTAGTATTAAAGTCATCGAAGGCGATTTCACCAACAGTCAAGGAAACTATGCCTTGCTGGTAAGCCGCTGGAACAGCTTTGTGGTGGAAAGCCTTAAAAACGGCGCTCTGGACACCCTGCGCCGCAAAGGTATTAAAGAAGAAGATATTACTATTTATTATGCCCCTGGCGCTTTTGAATTCCCTATAACGGCACAGAAATTGGCGCAAAGCAAAAAATTCGATGCAATCATTGCCCTTGGTGCGGTCATTCGTGGCGGCACGCCACACTTTGAATATGTCGCCGGTGAGTGCACCAAAGGTCTTGCTCAGGTTTCTCTCAACACTAGCGTGCCTATCGCGTTTGGTGTGCTCACCGTAGACTCTATTGAACAGGCGATTGAGCGCTGTGGCACCAAAGCTGGCAATAAAGGCTGTGAAGCGGCAGAAACTGCACTGGAAATGGTTTCTTTACTCAACAAAATTTAACCGCTAACCATTGTTCCAAAACCCAAATGGCAATCCTCAACAACCACCGCTCCTATTGAGCGACACGAGAAGTATCATGACCGCTGCTACCGCCTCTTCGCGCAGAAAAGCGCGCCACTTCGCCATGCAAGCCCTGTACCAATGGCATATGGCCGGCGCTAATCTAAATACCATCGAGGCAGAATTTCACTCCGATAATGATATGAGCAAGGCAGATGTGGCCTATTTTCGCCAATTGTTTCACGGCGTGGCCAAAAACCTTGACGAAATTGAAGCCCTGTTCAGCCCCTATCTCGATCGTGCCACCGCAGAGCTGGACCCGGTTTCCCGCGCTTTACTACGCATGTCCAGCTATGAATTGCAGCACCGTGTAGATGTGCCTTACAAAGTCGTCATTAACGAATCCGTGGCGCTGGCAAAAAAGTTCGGCCCCACCGATGCCTTTAAATTTATCAATGGCATTCTCGATAAGGTAGCTATAAAGGTGCGCAGCGCAGAAGTCAATGCAGATAAACATTAAAGCCCCAAACGGACAAACGCGCTTCACTGTGAATTTCTTTTTCGAGTAACAACATGCCTGGCCCTGGTGAATTTCAAATCATTCGCGATTATTTCACTGCGGCCCCACAAGGGCCAGGAGTACTACTCGGTATTGGTGACGATTGCGCCTTACTGCAAGCGCCCCAAAATACGATCCTCGCCACCTCGGTGGATACTTTAGTTGCCGATGTGCATTTTCCAGCACAAGCAGACCCAGCAAAGATTGCCGCACGCGCACTACGAGTCAATTTAAGTGATCTTGCGGCAATGAATGCCACACCACTGTGGTTTACCCTGGCGCTAACCCTGCCACATAGCGATGCGCTATGGCTACAACAATTCTCCCAGGGGCTATTGGAAACTGCAGCGGAATTCGCGATTTCACTGGTGGGTGGCGACACCACCAAAGGCCCACTATCAATCACCATTCAGGTTACCGGCAGTTGTGCACACACAGCAAAACCCCTGCGCCGCGATGGTGCCAAAGTTGGTGATCACGTTTTTGTCAGCAATAGCCTCGGCGCTGCAGCAGCCGCGCTACCGTTCGTATTGGGCCAAAAAACAACCGATAATAAACAACTACAACAGGCGCAGAATGCCTATTACTTGCCCCAGCCACAATTCGCTTTAGCCGAAGCAATAGCACCTTTTGCCAGTAGTGCCATAGATATTTCCGATGGCCTGATTGCTGACCTCACCCATATTTGCACAGCCAGTGATGTCAGTGCCGAATTGACAGTAGAAAAGATACCCGTGGCAGTATTGGCTCGCCAATTAAACACCAACCATGCACTACAATTGGCTGCCAGCGGCGGTGACGATTATCAATTGTGCTTTACCATCGCAGAACAACATTTACCACTGCTGATAAAAAAACAGCTGCCGGTAACCTGTATCGGCCAACTGGTGGCAGGTAAAGGCAACGTACATTGCTCTTTGAACGGCAAACCCTGGCGAGCACAACAAACCGGTTTTCAGCATTTTTAAGCACACTATTTTTACCTTCAAATCACACATAACAACGCCAATGACCCAGTCCAACCCTACTCAACCGACCTTCGCCCAGCTGTTGCGCAGCCCCACTATGCTCTTGGCCTTCGGCTTCGGTTCCGGCTTGGCGCCCAAAGCCCCCGGCACCTTCGGTACGCTAATGGCAATCCCTTTCTGGTGGGGCTTACAAACTCAATCGCCGCTCATTTACATCAGCATCGTAGCCGGGGCGGCGATCCTGGGTTGTTATCTCTGTGGTGCAGCGTCAAAAAAAATGGGCGTACACGACCATGGAGGCATCGTATGGGATGAAATGGTCGGCTATTGGCTGACGATGTTTTTGGCGCCGGACGGCTGGGGCTGGGTCCTGTACGGGTTTGTACTGTTCCGGTTATTTGACATTATCAAACCACAACCCATTGCCTGGGTGGACCGAAGAGTACATGGTGGCACAGGTATTATGCTCGACGATATTTTGGCAGCAGGTTACGCTGCGCTGATCTTGCAAGTAACCGTGTACTTTTTAGGGTTATAAATCAGAGCAATTCAATACATCCACCATGCCTATTCATAAGAAAAATGACCTAGCGCATGTGCACGCTAACTTATTTCCTTCTAGGGCAGAAAACTTTGGCAACAATCCATCTAACCCTGGCTCGTTATTAAATCATTTTAACCGAATTAGGACTTACACATTGATGGCACCGATAAATTTTGCTAGCAGGTGTTCCTTACCCTTTGCAAAACTCTTAGCGAAGGCGCTAACAGTCTCTTTAAATAGCTCCTGTTAATGCTGATAGATATTCGTTGAGGTGGCCCCCACCCACTGAACACGAAATGCAGCTATTTAAGGAGCAATTAGCCTAGTTTTGGCTGTAATCCAGGCGGCAGAAGCCGAAGCCTTGGCGGCTGTCAGCCTAACCATGGCCTGCTCCTAAATCATCAAACCAATCGAATTTACAAAAGGAATAATGTACTACCTATTACTGCGACTATTTGATTGGCATAATTGGCAGCGCTACCTAAGGGACATTATGCATAAACCACTCAGTTATTTGATTCTTTGCCTCCTGCCCTATCCCCTGACAGCCCAGGAAGTGCATTTACAGGCACTGTTCGGCAACAGCGCCGCACTGGAAGTCGATGGCTACAGGCGCATACTAAAAACCGGGCAAAAATCTCCCGAGGGCGTACAATTGCTCGAAGCCAACAGCGACTTCGCTCGCATCAAATTCAATGGCCGCGAACAACGCCTGACCCTAAACACCTCCGTGGCGACAAGCTACCAAAAACCAAACCGCTCAGAGGTGCGTTTAACAGCAGATGGGGGTGGTCATTTCACTACCAACGCCTGGGTTAACGGGCGCAAAGTGTCGGTAATGGTGGATAGCGGTGCAACCAGCGTAGTTTTTAATTATCCTACAGCCCGCCGCCTTGGCCTCAATCTGAATGACGCTCAGACAATTAAGGTATCGACTGCCAACGGCATAACCACTGCCCATCAGGTGAACCTCAAGAGTGTCACTATTGACGGTATCAAGCTAACCAATGTCCACGCTACAGTGCACACTGATGCCTTTCCCCAAGTGACCCTACTTGGCAACAGTTTTCTTAGCCGCGTGGATATGCAGCAACAAAACGGCGTGCTGATTTTACGCGCTCGCTACTGATTAACAATTTGAGGTATTAATTTGACCATTAACTATGTGGAATCTTCCAAGCTACCCACCCCTTGGGGCATGTTTGCCATGCACGGATTTGAAGATACCAAATCTGCCAAAGAACATTTAGTGCTCAGCATGGGTGATATCACAGACGGTGCACCACTACTTGTGCGCGTGCACTCCGAATGCCTCACCGGCGACGCACTCTTTTCTCTGCGCTGTGATTGTGGTGCGCAACTGCAACATGCACTGCATCGCATTGCTATGGAAGGTCGCGGTGCGATATTTTACTTGCGCCAGGAAGGACGTGGCATCGGCCTGCTCAACAAGATTCGCGCCTATCATCTACAGGACTGCGGTGCCGATACTGTAGAGGCCAACGAGCAATTGGGCTTTGGCGCCGATATGCGTGATTACTCCATTTTAAAACCAATGATTGATCATTGGCATATCGACGCAATCCGCCTTATGACTAACAATCCGCGCAAGCTAAAAGCGATACAAGATTTGGGTGTGAACGTGGTTGAGCGCTTATCCCACCAAACCGGGCGCAATCCCCATAATGCAAAATATCTCTCCACTAAAAAGGGCAAGCTTGGGCACCTCTTGCAGGAAGATAATAATACCATTGACGACGCAACCTAGCCTTTTCACTGCATCAGCTTTCGCGCCCGGTCTAAAAATAAAAAAATCCCGTGAAATAGCCCTTCACGGGATTTTTCTGAGAGCACACCAAGCAGTTAACTGCGTTTTACCCCTGATTCCGAGAAAAGAGAAGTGCCATCAAGGCCTTGCTGTTCCATAATTTCCCGCAATCTTTTTAACGCATCAACCTGGATTTGGCGCACCCGCTCTCGGGTCAGTCCAATTTCTCGCCCCACCTCTTCCAGAGTACTGGCTTCATAACCCCGTAAACCGAATCGGCGAGACACAACTTCTCGCTGTTTGTCCGGTAATTCGCCGAGCCAACGGTTGATGTTTTCAAATAAATCCCTGTCCTGTAACAATTCCGATGGATCGGATTCCTGTCGATCCGGTATCGTATCTACCAAGGTTCTCTCTGAAGAGGGGCCGATTGGTGTATCTACGGAAGTTACCCGTTCATTCAAGCCCAATATGCGCTCTACATCTTCCACCGGCTTGTCTAAAAGATCTGCAATCTCTTCAGGCGTAGGTTCATGATCAAGCTTTTGGGCTAATTCACGAGATGCGCGCAAGTACACATTTAATTCCTTTACCACATGAATCGGCAAACGAATGGTTCGAGTTTGATTCATGAGCGCGCGTTCGATCGTCTGTCTTATCCACCAGGTCGCATAGGTGGAAAATCTAAAACCTCGCTCAGGGTCAAACTTTTCCACCGCGCGAATCAACCCGAGGTTTCCCTCTTCAATCAAATCCAACAGTGCCAATCCACGGCTCACATAACGACGGGCAATTTTTACCACCAACCGCAAGTTGCTTTCAATCATTCGTTTGCGGGAAATGGGGTCGCCACGCAATGCCTTGCGGGCGTAATACACCTCCTCTTCGGCACTCAGCAAGGGAGAAAAGCCAATTTCATTGAGGTATAACTGAGTGGCATCAAGGTTTTTTTGTAAGTGGACTTTGCCATCCACTTTATAACCCTGTGACTTGGAAGAGGCAATTTCTGCCACTTTTGGCGCGGCCTGACCTCGTGTACCACGAGAGGCTTTTTCCTTTTTAGTGGTTTTTTTTGAGTCTTGATCCGCCGCCAACTCCGGTGGCAGATCTTCCTGACTCTCTACAACTTGCTGATTTTGACGCTGTGCTTCCATTTATCCAACTCCTTGTTGAACTTGGCCTCCAGTCAGAAGTTCTACAACTTAGCACTCTTCCCGCGAGTGTAAATTGCTGAACTCTGTAGCCATCTACAATTCAGATAACTCGGCCTTAATCAGTTGACACTATCCTTAGCTGAAGAATTGCTGCTGACATCTAATCATCCCACCCTATCCATACCTTCATTCAATAACGGTAGTAGTAAAGTTCACCCATCTACACCCATCTTGTCAAACTAAGTGCTTATCCTTTAGTTAAGTTAATTATCCCTGCGCATTAAGGCAGATACTCTAATGGATTCACTGGTTGTCCATTGCGTCGTATCTCAAAGTGCAACATATCGCGACTGGTACCCGTGGAGCCCATTTCCGCTATGTGTTGCCCCCCTTTGACACTCACTCCTTCATCCACAATTAATCTGTAGTTATGCGCATATGCACTCAGGAACTGATCATTATGCTTGACGATCAACAAGTTCCCATATCCTCGCAACGCATTTCCAGCATAAATTACCACACCATCCGCTGCTGCATAAACAGCCTCTCTCTTTTTGCCCGCAATATCAATACCCTTGCGCAATGGGTTCTGTGCTTCAAAGCGACCAATCAGTTTACCCTTAACCGGCCAACGCCAACGCACGGAGGCCTGAGCAGAATGCAATGGCTTTTTTGCGGGCCTTGCTGATATTAAAGATTTTTTAGTTTTTGAGACTGTAAACGTTTCAGTTTTGGATTTGCCACCGCCCTTGGACAAGGTTGCTGAAGAAGGGCCACCTCTCAATCTAAGGCGTTGGCCAGGAAAAATTCGATAGGGTTTAGAAATACCATTAATCTGCGCTAACTTATTGAAATCCTTATTATAACGCCAAGCGATAGCATAGAGAGTCTCCCCCCGACTGACCGTGTGATGATGTATTTTACGATTTGGAGGCTGTTCTAATGAATAGCTTGGAGCACGCTGGCCAGCACAAGAAAAGAGGCTTAAAGCCAGAAGTGCGATGCTCAATAAATTAAACACCCTAAAATTCTCACAACGCCAGAATTCGATGTTCACTGAGTTAAAAATAACGTTTTTGTATTTTTTAAACACCGCTTCATTATTCACTTTTTAAATCAACAGCGCTCTTTGTTTAGAAAAATTATCTAAAAACGTTGAATAATATAGTCACAACAACTAACGCTCAAAACCAAACCAGAGTTAAACACTTCAGTTTTTAAGTTTGTTGATTTGCCTGTCGAACCCTTTTGAGTAGTTGTTTGTTGCAATACCATCTCCCATCCAGTTTATTTTATTTACTCAAAATAATCACCTTTCGGACAACTATAGTTAATGATTCCGAGCAAACCACTCCAGCATAAACACTAACAATAAAGCCAGAATCGAAGCCAGAACCGCCACCCCCAGCTGCGCTGTTTCACCAGTCTGGGCCGTGAAATCCAATGGCGATACATTGAACATCAACGGCGGTAGCTGATGATCACTATGGAGTTTCCAGGGCCAGACAATCTTTAAACTGCCAAGCAGAACACCTCCAAGAAAGGCCAGTGTAGCGGAAAAGTAACGGTGCAACAGCCATGACAACAAACGACTAAAAAGCAGTAGCCCTATTGCTGCGCCCGCAGCAAACCAACTCAAACTGGCAATATTAAACTGATGTACAGCAGCAATAACTTGCGGGTAAATCCCAATCATCAACAGAATAAAGGAGCCAGAGATACCCGGCAGAAGCATTGCGCAAATAGCCAAGGAACCGGAAAAAAACAGTGCCTGCGGCGTTGCTGCAATAGTTATTGGCCGCATCTCACCTATCACCAAGGAAACGGCAACACCAACTGTAAAAAAAAGGTAACAATACCAGAGCCAGTGGGGCACACGCCTAATCACTGAAACCACTGAGGCCAAAATCAAGCCAAAGAAAAAAGACCAGACAACAATCGGATGATTCTCCAGTAGAAAACTTATAATTTTCGCCAAGCTAAAAATACTAATAACGATGCCCGTAAACAGCGCCAATAAAAAATTGCCGTTCATCTGCCGCCAACTAGCCGCCGGGCCTTGCTGTAGCAGTGTTTGCAGAGTTTTGGGGCCAATGCTGCTGATGGAATCGAGCAATTCCTGATAAATGCCGGAGATAAAAGCAATAGTACCGCCGGAAACACCGGGAACCACGTCGGCGGCACCCATGGCCAGCCCCCGCGCAGCAATACCCCAGTAACGGCTGCGCAATCTCATTTCACCACCCCTCCCAACAGAGGCACAAAGCGTACCGCTTCTGAGCGCTCCAAATCAAATTGATCACTATCGGCACGGCGACTAACCACGGTTAAAAACTGCTGCTCACTTCCTACCGGCAAAACCATTACCCCTCCGGGCGTCAGCTGCTGCTTCAACTCTTCTGGAATTTCCGGCGGTGCGGCCGTCACCAAAATAGCATCAAAAGGCCCCTGCTCCGGCCAACCAAAACCGCCGCCGCTAAGTTGCGTCTCCACATTAAATATCCCAAGCTCCCGCAACCGTCGTCGAGCCTGCTCCAAAAGCGGCAAAATGCGCTCTACCGAATACACTTTTTCCACCAGCTGGGCCAAAATAGCAGCTTGGTAACCACAGCCTGTGCCGATTTCCAGCACTCGTTGACGCGATTTGGCGCGACTCAATAAAAGCTCGGTCATCCGTGCAACAATAAAGGGTTGGGAAATAGTTTGGCCGTAACCAATAGGTAGTGAAGTATCTTCGTAAGCGCGAATAGCCAAAGCCTCATCCAAAAATAGATGCCGTGGTGTAGACGCCATAACCTTCAGTACCGCTTCATTGGCTATACCCTCCTCCCGCAAGCGTTGAATCAAACGATTACGCGTGCGCCGAGAGGTCATTCCCAGACCTTCATGTTTCAATGAATTCATAATGTTCCTGAAAATTTTTGCATCATTGAAGCTGCTAAACCTTAGAGCGGTTTAAACACAATAACCCGCTCTTATCGCTCCGACCGAACTCGACACTCAGGTTATTCTGGCATTGGGTACACTGGTCAATTCAGCCACTTCACGCAACAGTGCAGTGGCAAAACTGCCTGGGGGTAAGGTAAACTGGAGAAATAGATTATTTTCCTGCCAAGTATAACTAAATGCTGCTGGGCGCAACACCAGTGCGCGACGCTCCTGATGCAATCCACAGTGTTCCAGCCATTCACACCAAGCACTCCAGGGGGTCAATAATAACTGTTCCAACGCCAGCTGATCCAATGTGGCGAGGTTGCGCCCACGACCCCACAGAGGGCCGGTCGGTAGTTGCTGAGGCTCACCCACCAATCTTTGATACCAATCACCTTGGCGCACACGTCCCGCTAGCACTTGATTGAACAGCCAACTACGTGCCGCAGACAAGGCAAACTTTCTCTGCGCAGGCGCCACCCGCCGACGCACATCTGGCGCGGCCACCAATTGGCGCACAGTTTCTAAGTTGTTGCCATTACGACCAAATCGCTGTTCCCCAAAATAATTGGGCACCCCGTGCTCTAGCTGTGTTAACACTTGCTCTGCAGCACTGCGATCACCGTGAATATTACGCAGCAATATTGCAAAGCGATTGCCACTATGGTCGCCCCGGCGCAATTTCCTCGCTCCACGACGATGATCTAACAGGGTTATGGCTTCACTATTAAGCGCCTGCCATTGAGGCTCCGGTTTTTGCCCCAACCACACACTAAACCATTGGGTCGTCAGCGCATGGCGATCCTTTAAACCATAAAATCCCACATCCCGAACCCGCACACCAGCGAGCCTAGCCAGTTGCTCTGCCACCCAATTGGTATTGGCAGTGCGCTTTTGTATCCGTAAATAAACGTGTTCTCCCTCATTTCCCTCTTCAGGGGCAGCCATCTCATCGACCTGGAAATCTTCCGGGCAACTACGGAAATCTGCATGGATTGTCGCGCCGCCCAGTGCCCGCGCCCAATCCAGTGACCAGGGTTTCTCTGGCAAATACTCAGACATTGTGAGCGTCCAACAACACAATCACCTGCGCAGCGATGCCCTCACCACGCCCAATAAACCCCAGTTTTTCACTGGTTGTGGCTTTGACACTCACCGCTTCTATGCCCAACTGACAATCCATTGCGATATTGCCACGCATTGCCTCAATATACGGCGCCATTTTGGGGGCTTCGGCAATCAGTGTAATATCAGTGTTGACGAGGTGATACCCTTTGGCGAGCACAAGTTTCATCACCCTGCACAATAACTCACGACTGTCGATGCCCGAATATGCACTGGCACTATCTGGAAAATGTTGACCGATATCCCCCAGTGCAAGCGCACCTAACAGGGCATCCATCAATGCATGTAACAATACATCTCCATCGGAATGTGCAACTAAACCCCGACTATAGGGTATAACCACTCCACCGAGGATAATTTGACCCCCTGGACCAAAGGCATGGACATCAATGCCTTGGCCGATACGAAAACTCATCGATAAAAATCCTGGTAATCATTGCTGGAAAGCGCCTTGTCAACGTGTGAACGCAATAAGGCTTCGGCAAGTATTAAATCCTCGGGGTGGGTCACCTTGAGGTTATTGTGCCGAGCAGGAATTATTTGCGGAGTAAAACCAGCCCGCTCCAAGGCATTGGCTTCATCGGTAACTTCCGCTCCACTGTTAAGTGCATCACTTAAAGCGCGATGCAACTGCAGCAGTGGCGCCCGCTGAGGCGTCTGAGCTAACCAGAGCTTTTCTCTTGGCAAGGTTTTATCGACCACAAGCACCGCTTCCTGGCTGCCTGCAAGTTTGACTGTGTCGATGACCGGCTGAGCCAACAGTGCTATCGCTGATACTGTCGGCTGCATCAATGCGGCAATATCCTCTGCCGCCACACAGGGGCGCGCAGCATCATGCACCAACACTGGCGTATCGTGGGGCAGTAGTGCTTCTGCGAGAAGATAATCGAGCGCTACAAGTACAGAATGCGCGCGCTCGGCACCACCCACCACCGTGTGCAGCAGCGGATGGCGCGCTTCGGGCAAGCGTGAAAATTCGGCATCCCCCTCGGCCAGCGCCACCACCACCCCGGCAATTTGGGGCCACCCAAAGATGTTGCGCAAAGTATGTGAAAGCAATGGGTTTCCAAGCAGCGGAAGATATTGTTTGGGCACTCCGGCACCCATCCGCTTACCGCCCCCGGCAGCCGGAACAACGACCCAAAAAGCCCTATTCACTATTGTTGCCTTTGGTAGTTACAACAGCTTCACTTCGCTTTGACTCTTCCGGATCAAAAAAAACAAACAAGGTTTCCCCTTTTTTTATCATCCCCAGGTCATTGCGCGCCTTCGCTTCAATGCCGGCGGTGCCCTCCTTCATGCTACGCACTTCTCGCAGCAGTTGGCGATTGCGGCTTTCAAGTAAAGTATTTTGTTCCTGTTGCTGCTGCAACTGGCGCTTGAGCCTGACCATTTCAGCCAGGCTGCCCTCTCCCACCCACAGGCGAAACTGTGTCGTCAGTAGCAGCACGACTAAAACGGCCAGCAACCATTTCATAAAACTTGCCCGCACAATAACAACATTTAACGTTGCCAAAATCCGTCTAACTCAGCACCCGATACTACCCTTCACGCCTAAACCAGCAATTGTGTTAAACACCATCTACTTAAATTCAAGCATACCGCGGTAGGGAGCCGAACCATTTAACTCTGCTTCAATACGCAGCAGACGATTATACTTGGCAACACGATCAGAGCGGCAGAGCGAACCTGTCTTGATCTGACCAGCTGCAGTGGCCACAGCCAAATCTGCAATGGTGGTATCCTCTGTTTCACCAGAGCGATGGGAAATCACCACTTTGTAACCGGCGTCCTTGGCCATTTTAATCGCCTCTAAGGTTTCTGTCAGCGAGCCTATCTGGTTAAGCTTAATCAGAATGGCATTGGCAATTCCTTTGTCAATCCCTTCTTGAAGAATTTTAGTATTGGTTACAAACAGATCATCACCTACCAACTGAAGCTTATCACCAACTTTATCGGTAAGCAGTTTCCAGCCATGCCAATCATTTTCATCCATGCCATCTTCAATAGACAAAATCGGGTATCTGGCAGCTAGTGCTGACAGATAATCCGTAAAACCTACACTATCAAACTGCCTAGCCTCACCGGACAACACATACTGATCATTATGATAAAATTCCGAGGCGGCACAGTCCAGCGCCAGCATGATATCTTCGCCCAATTGATATCCAGCCGCTGAGGTCGCTTTTGCGATCACTTTTAACGCTGCCTCATTAGAAGGTAAATTTGGCGCAAAACCTCCTTCATCACCGACAGCGGTACTCATACCCGCTTCTGTCAGCACCTTCTTCAGAGCATGAAAAATTTCTGCGCCTTGACGCAAAGCTTCGGCAAAACTTGACGCTTTTACTGGCTGGATCATGAACTCCTGAATGTCTACATTATTATCGGCGTGTTCACCACCGTTAATAATGTTCATCATCGGTACCGGTAGAGTGTATTCACCCACTGAACCATTGAGTTCGCTAATATGTTGATACAATGGCACACGTTTAGCCATAGCGGCAGCTTTAGCTGCAGCCAGAGAAACCGCCAAAATAGCGTTAGCGCCCAACACAGACTTGTTTTCGGTACCGTCGGCATCGAGCATCGCATGATCTATAGCGCGCTGATCAGTCGCATCCATACCCGACAAAACTTCGGCAATTTTATCGTTAATATTGTTAACGGCTTTCAGTACACCTTTACCTAAATAGCGGCTTTTATCCCCATCGCGCAACTCCAGTGCCTCGCGCGAGCCGGTAGAAGCACCGGAGGGCGCGCAGGCGGAGCCCACAGCCCCACAAGCTAAAGTAACCTCTGCACTCACAGTGGGGTTACCCCGTGAATCAAGTACCTCAAAGGCCTTAACAGCCACAATTTTACTCATCAACAAGCTCCATACTTATAAAATAATAAGGCGTGTTATTGGGTATCCAGCGGCTCGAAACTTTTCACTAAGTTATCTACCGCTTTCATTTGCAAAAGAAAAGGCTCCAGTTTTTCCAATGGCAGGGCACTGGGTCCGTCGCACAAGGCAGTATCTGGATTTGGGTGCGCCTCTAGAAACAATCCAGCAATACCCACGGCCAAACCGGCACGGGCAAATTCCGTCACCTGAGCGCGACGGCCTCCAGAGGCAACACCACCCGGATCGCGCATCTGCAGCGCATGGGTGACGTCAAAGATAAGTGGCGCACCACCACAGCTATCGATCATAGTGCGAAAACCGAGCATATCGACAACCAAATTATCATAGCCAAAGCAGGTTCCGCGTTCGCATAAAATAATTTTTTCATTGCCTCCTTCAGCAAATTTATCAACCACATTTTTAAGTTGTACCGGACTCATGAACTGAGGCTTTTTAATATTGATAATTGCATTGCTCCCTGCCATGGCCGCGACCAAATCAGTCTGCCGCGCCAAAAATGCCGGCAGCTGAATAACATCCACAATCTCTGCTACAGGCGCTACCTGATACACTTCATGAACATCAGTAATTAAGGGCACAGCAAAAGTATTTTTGATCTCTTCAAAAATCCTCAATCCCTCCTCCATACCCGGACCGCGATAAGAGTGAATAGAAGAACGGTTAGCCTTATCAAAAGAGGCTTTAAACACGTAGGGAATGTCAAGCTTGTCACACAGCTTGACATAATGCTCGGCCACCTGCATAGCCATATCCCGAGATTCCAGTACATTCATACCGCCAAAAAGCGTAAAGGGCTGATCGTTGGCAAGCTGTACATTTTTTATGGTAACTCTCTTCATCATTCACCTATTAAATTCTTTTTAAAGTTCCAGTTAAGCGGCATTTACCCTTGCCCATACTTCAGTGCCGCAGCGACGAAGCTTTCAAACAGCGGGTGTCCATCTCTCGGTGTCGATGTAAATTCCGGGTGAAACTGGCAGGCAATAAACCAGGGGTGCTCTGGTATCTCCACCATTTCTACCAAAGTGTCGTCGGCAGACCAACCGCCCACTTTAAGGCCCGCTTTTTGCAGACGATCGACATAATTGTTATTCACTTCAAAGCGATGGCGATGGCGCTCGACGATAACGTCTGAATGGTAAATTTGCCGTGCTTTGCTGTCTTTAACCAAGCGGCACTCCTGGCCACCAAGACGCATGGTGCCACCAAGATCGGAGGTCTCGTCACGGGTTTCAACTGTACCTGTGGCGTCCACCCACTCGGCAATCAAACCGATAACCGGATGTAGACACTGGCTATTAAATTCGGTGCTGTTGGCGGCTTCAAGCTTGAGGACGTTGCGTGCATATTCAATGACCACAGTTTGCAGGCCAAGGCAGATGCCGAGAAAGGGAATATTATTTTCCCGCGCATAGCGAACTGCTTTTAACTTCCCCTCCAATCCGCGCTCACCAAATCCACCGGGAACCAAAACTCCATCGGCATTTTTAATTAATTCAATACCCGCTTCGCCCTCGAGCTCTTCAGCGTTAACGAAATCAATATTGACTTTAGTACGCTGCTTGACTCCTGCATGGCTCAAAGCTTCAATCAACGACTTGTAAGCGTCCAGCAGGTCCATGTATTTGCCTACCATGGCAATGGTAATTTCGTGCTGGGGGTTTAATTTCCCATCCACTACCGCATCCCATTCCGACAGGTCAGGCAACGGACAATTAAGCTGTAGCTTTTCCACCACAATATTATCGAGACCGTAGTTGTGCAGCATACGCGGCACACTGTAAATGGTTGTGGCATCCTGTAACGGTACCACCGCACGCTCTTCCACATTGGTAAACAGGGCGATCTTGCGACAGGAATCTACACCGAGCTCGCGCTCAGAACGGCACAACAAAATATCTGGCTGCAAACCAATAGAACGCAATTCTTTAACCGAATGCTGCGTGGGTTTGGTTTTGGTTTCACCGGCCGTTGCTATATAAGGCACATAACTCAAATGGATCAACAACGCCCGGTGCAAACCCAATTCAACACGCAGTTGACGCACCGATTCAAGAAACGGCTGGGATTCTATATCCCCGACTGTCCCGCCAATTTCAACAATAGCCACATCCGTATCTCGGCCACCTTCCAGCACCCGGCGCTTGATCTCGTCGGTAATATGTGGGATCACCTGCACTGTGCCACCGAGATAATCGCCGCGACGCTCTTTGCGCAGCACAGTTTCATAAACCCGACCAGTGGTAAAATTGTTGCGCTTGGACATACGTGTGCGCACGAAGCGCTCGTAATGCCCCAAATCCAGATCAGTCTCTGCACCATCTTCAGTGACATAAACTTCACCGTGTTGAAACGGGCTCATGGTACCTGGATCAACGTTGATATAGGGGTCGAGCTTTAGGATAGTTACCTTCAAGCCCCGAGCTTCGAGAATGGCACCTAGCGAGGCAGAGGCAATACCCTTTCCTAACGAGGAAACCACGCCACCTGTCACAAAAATATAGCGTGTCATGAAAAACCTTGTTCTGTTGAACACCCGAGGAACCCGGGTTTGCGAAACCGACATGAGGGGAATAACTTCTCATTCCCGGTGCCGTTAAGATGGGAAGTCAGATTACCAGAAAGCGTTTTTTTCCTCAATCAGAAATGCTGCCGAAGAGCCATTTGGGGGCCTCTTTCAACTGCTTCGAGCAGACAAATAAATCCCCCACCGCCAGCAGTTCACCATCGCCATAGATCAGCGGCACCCAGTTTCTCAACCAAGGCTCCAAAGCCATTTCCTGCAGCAGCTTCTTGAGGGTTTGTGAATGCTGGCGGCAGCGGGGCTTGGCGCGCTCACCTCCTTTACGCAAGGTAACCAGATACCGACCTGCAGGCCATTCCAACGAAGGATACAATTGGCCTCCACCGGGCAAGTTTAGTACGCTAACGCCATCCCAGCACCATTCGCTTATTTCCCGCCTAGCAGGCAAGGGTGGCGTCAGATAAAGTCGTGCGCGAAAGCGTCGCAACACCAAACCGCCGAGCCCCACCGCCAACCGGCTGTCAGCAGCCGCATTTAACCCTTGTTGTAGTGCCTGATATAGTTGCGGCGCTTCCGGTGTGGCCGCGCAGAGTGCTGACAACCAACCGCGTACAAGATTGTTACGACGCTGTGAGGATAATTCTCGCAGTGCGACAATATCAATACTTTCTCCAAAACGCGCGCGGCGACGGTCGCAGCGCTGTAGATCTTCCAGCGCAACTTCTTGTAACAGCTGCGCCGATTCTCGCAAGTTGGCAGAGGCGCGGGCCGCCCGCTCCACTAGGGGCCAGCGCGCTGACAACAAAGGCATAACCCGCAAGCGCAGATAATTACGCTGCAAAGCTTCATCACTATTGCTGTCATCCTCAATCCAGCGTAATTGCAGCTGACGGGCATACTCCTCAAGTTGACGGCGACTCACCGCCAACAGAGGCCGCAGCAGACTGCCGGAGCCGAGCGGCCTAGTTTCCGCCATCGCGGCAAGACCTAGATTTCCAGCGCCTCGCAACAACCTCAACAACAGCGTTTCTGCCTGATCATCCCCGTGGTGCCCCAGCAGCATTTGATCACCGGGTGTCAGTAGTTGTTCAAATACAGCATAACGAGCTCGACGGGCGCCCTGCTCCAAGCCGCCGGCAGCAGTAGACACCTTCACCTGTTGTACCACAATAGGGATATTTAAAGCCGCGGCAGTTGCAACGCAATGCGCCTGCCACATTGCTGCAAAGGGAGACAGACCGTGATTGATGTGTAGGAGCTGTAGTGGGATTTGCTGAGCAGTAAGAATATGCAACAGTACCGTCGAATCCAGCCCCCCTGAATAACCGAGCCAGAGCCGCCCCTCACAGGGATAGCGAGAAAGCACTGCAGTTACGGCTGCTGTTAACTCTAGCAATTTCAACTCGCTCCAAAAAGCCGTTAAACCTAAAAACCGCAGTTGAATCACGCAAATTAGCACAAGTTCTTGACGCACCTAGCAAATTTTAAAAATCGCCATCTACACCAATAACTTACACAGCTTCTGCGCGCTCAACTGCGGCTTATAGATTAAACAATTTTGCATTTATAGGGCTCAGGGCCTAGCTTAGCTCATAGGTTGACCGTAACTCATCAAGCGTTGATAGCGTTTTTCCAACAGCTCATCCAACGCAACGCCCTGTAGCTGATCCAGTTGCAGGACCAGGTGCTCACGCAGGCGCTCCGCCATCAGATCCGGATCGCGGTGCGCACCACCAGCGGGTTCCGAAATAGTTTCATCGACGATGCCAAGCTCCTCCAAAACACCTGAAGTCACACCCATGGCCTCTGCTGCCAAGGGTGCTTTTTCTACGGTTTTCCAAATGATATTGGCACAACCTTCCGGTGAGATTACAAAATAGGTGGCATACTGCAACATATTGAGCTGATCGCCCACACCAATGGCCAGCGCTCCTCCAGAGGAACCCTCGCCAATCACCGTGCATATAATCGGGGTACGCAAACGCGACATGACCGCCAAATTTTTGGCAATGGCTTCGCTGATGCCGCGCTCTTCGCTGTCGATTCCTGGATAGGCTCCAGGTGTATCAATCAAAGTCAGTATTGGCAAATTAAATCGCTCGGCCATCTCCATAATACGCTGGGCCTTGCGATAACCTTCTGGCTTAGGCATACCGAAATTGCGCATCACCTTGTCATTAACAGTGCGGCCTTTTTCCTCGCCTATGACCGCCACCGGCCGACCCTCGAGGCGCGCAATACCAGCAATAATGGCCTTGTCATCACCGAAATGGCGATCGCCATGCAACTCATCCCAATCGGTAAACATACGTTGGATATAATCCTGTGCATAAGGTCGCTGAGGATGACGTGCCACCTGCACCACCTGCCAGGGAGACAGGTCGGCATAAATAGAGGCAGTGAGTTTTTTACTCTCTTCTCTCAGCCGGCTGATCTCATCGGCAATGTTGAGCCCATGATCATCACTTACATGCTGCAGCTCTTTAATTTTGCTTTCCAACACAGCAATTGGCTGTTCAAACTCAAGAAAACTAAAATTCATTCTGTTCGCGCCTTGTCATTCTTCAATTCCGTAAACAGTAAAACCCTGGATAGCCATCGCCGTGCTTGTTGCCACCGGGCAAGATCAAAAGCCGCAGCGTGCCAGGCCGCTGAGGTGGCGTAGCTTACTCGCCGCAAAACGGTCAGTCGAGCTCAATCTGACAACAACCTCAAGTGGATCGCCCTCCATGCTGCTGTTCAGTGTAGCTGAGCATTACCCGTTCCCGCCCCAGCAACTCGCGCAGCGACTGAATGAGTTGGTCACTGGGCTCTATGCGCCACTGTTCTGCAAGGCAAAAAGTGCCGCGCGCATCACTGCGCTCCAGCTCCACCCTTACCGGGCAAGTGCCACCGACATAAAGATTCAAACAGGCCTTGATACGCTGCACAAATTCGATCGGCATCTGGGCACTGTCTAACTTTAAACACACTGCATCCACGCTGCCATTGCGCAACTCTTCCAGGGTAGAAACTCCATTGACCGACATTTTTAGGCCCCCATTGTAGTCATCCTGAGCAATAGTCCCCTCTAATACCAACAACGCATCCTTGACCAGCTTATCTCGATGCTGGCGAAAAACCTCACTGAACACCGCCGCTTCAATACGCCCACTGCGATCGTCGAGAGTAACAATGGCCATGGCATCTCCGCGCCGGGTTTTCATCACCCGCATACCCACCACCAAGCCGGCCACTTTCTGAGCTTCGCCACCACCCAACTTTAAATCGGCAATGCGTACTTTTACCAGATGTTTCAACTCATCTTGATACTCATCGATAGGATGGCCGGTAAGATACAGACCCAGAGTATTTTTCTCTCCTTCCAGACGCTCGCGAATATTCCAGGGGCGAGTGCGGAGGAATTCGGCATACACATCACCTTCCGCAGCCGACGGTACCACCTGACCAAACAGGTCCATCATGCCAGCAGTCTCATTTTTGCTCTGCTGTTCTGCCCCCTTAACCGCTTCTTCAAGTGCATCAAACAGTGCTGCTCGAGAATAATTTAGTCCATCCACACCCTCTGTACCTGGGCCTATGCTGTCCAGAGCGCCGGAGCGCACTAATGCCTCCAGCGCCCGCTTATTCACTTTACGTGGATCTACACGACAACAAAAATCAAATAAATTGAGAAAAGGGCCAGCCTCTTGACGCACCGCAATAATGCTTTCCACCGGACCCTCACCCAAACCCTTAATAGCCCCGAGCCCATAAATGATCCGATTGTCCGCGTCAACTGAAAATTGATAATTACCAAGATTAACGTCCGGCGGCACCAAGACCAGCTCCATGGCCCGACACTCTTCAATAAAAGTTACCACTTTCTCGGTTTTATCCATGTCCGAAGACATAGTAGCAGCCATAAATTGAGCGGGATAATGCGCTTTTAACCAGGCGGTTTGATAAGATACCAACGCATAGGCGGCAGAGTGAGATTTGTTAAAACCGTAGCCGGCAAATTTTTCCACTAGATCAAAAATTTTGACCGCCAGCTCCGGATCAACGCCCTGCTCCTTGGCTCCAGTTTCAAAAAATTCTCGCTGTTTGGCCATTTCCTCAGGCTTTTTCTTGCCCATGGCGCGGCGCAGCAGATCTGCTCCGCCGAGGGTATAACCGGCCAACTCCTGGGCGATCTGCATCACCTGTTCTTGGTAGACAATGACGCCGTATGTAGGCTCGAGAATAGGCTTTAATTTCGGGTGCTGATACTTACTATCCGGGTAGGCCACTTGGGCGCGACCATGCTTGCGGTTGATAAAATCATCAACCATTCCGGACTGCAGCGGGCCGGGACGAAACAACGCTACCAATGCAATCAAATCCTCAAAACTATCTGGTTGCAGGCGCTTAATCAGCTCCATCATGCCACGGGATTCCAACTGGAACACTGCCGTGGTTTTGGCCTGTTTCAGCATCTTAAAGGTCGATGCGTCATCCAGCGGCAACCTGGCAATATTCAACGGCGCCTGCCCCTCACTCTGGCGCCTTATATCCACCATACGCCGGGCCCAATCGATAATAGTCAAGGTGCGCAGACCTAGGAAGTCAAACTTTACCAGTCCGACATCCTCCACATCATTCTTATCAAACTGCGTCACTAAGCCGCCACCGGCTTCATCGCAGTAAAGCGGTGAAAAGTCGGTGAGCTTGGTGGGGGCGATAACCACCCCACCCGCATGCTTACCCACATTGCGGGTGCAGCCTTCAAGCTGTACCGCCATCTCCCAAATTTCCTGCGCCTCTTCATCAGCATCGAGAAAATCTCGCAGTAACTCCTCCTGATCAAAGGCTTTTTGTAAGGTCATACCCACATCCGGCGGGATCATTTTTGACAATTTATCTGCCAGGCCGTAAGACTTACCTTGCACCCGAGCCACATCCCGCACCACCGCTTTGGCTGCCATAGTGCCAAAAGTAATAATCTGGCTTACGGCTTCACGGCCATAATTCTCGGCCACATAGCCGATAACCTGGTCGCGTTTTTCCATACAAAAGTCGATATCAAAGTCAGGCATGGAAACCCGTTCGGGATTCAGGAAACGTTCGAATAGCAGGTCATATTGCAATGGGTCAAGATCGGTAATATTGAGTGCATAGGCAACCAGCGAACCGGCACCGGAGCCTCGCCCTGGTCCTACAGAAATATCGCGCTCCTTGGCCCACTGGATAAAATCCATCACAATTAGAAAGTAACCGGGGAATCCCATTTGAGTGATAATATCTAGCTCGAAGCGTAATCGCTCTTCATAGACCCTGCGCCGTTCGTCGTAGTCCGCTGCGGATTTATTGAGAACCCCCTCCAATCGAGACTCCATGCCAGCAAAAGAAACCTGTTTCAGAAACTGGTTTTCATCCATACCCTCGGGCACTGAAAATGCGGGCAGAAAATGCTTGCCCAACTGAATAGGTGACGAGCAGCGCCGGGCAATTTCTACCGTATTTTGCAGCGCCTCAGGAATATCATTGAACAACGCCTGCATCTCTGCTGGGGAGCGGAAAAACTGCTCGGCAGCATAGCGGCGTTCGCGACGAGGGTCATCCAGAGCGCGGCCTTCGGCAATGCATACCCTCACCTCGTGGGCCTCAAACTCGCTGCTCTGCAAAAAGCGAACATCATTCGTAGCCACCACCGGTAAATTTAATTTGCTCGCCAAAGCCACGGCTTTATGCAGGTATTCTTCATCTCCAAGGCGGCCTGTGCGCTGCAGCTCGATATAGTAGCGCCCCGGGAAAAGAGCCGCCCATTTCTGTGCCAGCACTTCGGCTTCATTATTCCGCCCGGCAATCAGAGCCCGCCCAACATCACCATATTTGGCACCAGACAACATCAGCACGCCTTCGCTGCAGGCTTGCAACCACTCACGCTGCACATAGGCATTACCGTGGTATTGCCCTTCCACCCAGGCACGAGTGATCAATTCGGTAATTTTGCGATAACCACTGTTATTCAAAGCATAGAGCGTAAGCAACGCCGGTTCACCTTCTGTGCCCTCGCGCAGCCAGAAATCCGCTCCGGTAATCGGCTTGATGCCGGCGGCCATGCAGGCTTTATAAAATTTAACTTGGCCATAAAAGTTCGTCTGATCAGTCAACGCGACTGCGGGCATCCCCAACTCGGCGGTGCTGTTCACCATTGGTTTAATCCGCACCAGCCCGTCGACCAGGGAAAACTCCGAGTGCACGCGCAAATGAACAAAAGGCTGTGTCATACTATTGATTCTTTATGAAATGCGTTAATGACCATAGGAATGCTTTGCGCTCAGATTACGCTTCAGTTTCGATCAAATATCACTCGAACTGTCTGATTTATGCACTCTATAGCGGCAAATTAAATCTCAACTGATATTATCACTCCCAGCACCACTCAAGACCAGATAGTAAACTCATAAATCAGTGTCCTAAATATGCATCCAATACTAATCGCTCGCCCACCCTGATCAAAATATAAACAGCTCAATCCAATAGTTACGTGCTAACGCATACGTCTAATGTTGCGCGATTATTCAGAGGAACCTTTAATATGCAATTGATCCCTGTCATTCTAGCTGGAGGTATAGGTAGCCGCTTGTGGCCAGCTTCTCGCGCCTCTCACCCCAAGCCCTTTATCCCCCTGCCCGATGGAGAAACTTTAATTCAAAAAACTTTCGCCCGGGCCTGTAGCTTAGAGGGCGTAGAAGAAATTCTGACCGTCACCAATCAAGAACTTTACTTTAAAACAGAAGATGAATATCAAAAATTCAAAAATAAAGCTTGTTTGCAAAGTTTTATTTTAGAGCCATTTGGGCGCAATACTGCCGCAGCCATTACCTCTGCAGCCCTTCATTTACAAACAGTGCATGGTTCTGATACACAGCTTCTAGTACTGGCCGCAGATCATCTAATTAAGAATCAGCAGGCGTTTACCGAAGCAGTAACACGAGCTCGAAATCTGGCAGCTGAGAACTGGCTAGTTACCTTCGGTATCGAACCGGATTCACCAGAAAGTGGATTTGGCTATATCGAAGCTGATAGAGAGAAAACATTAAAAGGTGGTATGGTAGTTAAAAAATTTGTCGAAAAGCCAGATCTTCAAACTGCTAAATTATATTTTGAATCTGGCAATTACTTCTGGAATTCTGGTATGTTTTGTTTTCGTATTGGCAGCTTGATTGATGAACTTGCCAATCACTCCCCAGAAATAATCAATTCTGTACACAGTACACTGAGGAATTCTCGTTTGTGTACTTCAGAAAATCACCGTAGCATAAAGCTTAATGCTGACATCTTTGCCACAGTACCAGATATATCCATTGACTATGCGCTCATGGAAAAATCATCGAAAGTAGCAACCGTACCCTGCAATATTGACTGGTGTGATGTCGGCTCATGGACAACCATGGGGAAACTATCCACGTCCGATAGCAATAATAATTTCCTTGAAGGCGAAGTAATAACCCATTCTGCAAAAAATAATATTGTCCAAAGCCATGATCGGCTCACGGCTCTTGTGGGGGTTGAAGACCTTATTATTGTCGACACTCCAGATGCTTTACTGGTAGCAAACAAAAATAAAGACCAAGAAGTAAAGCATATCGTAAACCAATTAAAGGAAAATGCACATGAAGCGCATTTCTCTCATCGTAAAGCACATCGCCCATGGGGAACCTATACAGTTTTAGAAGAGGGGGAACGTTTTAAAATAAAGCGTATCGCAGTAAAACCTGGCGCGTCTTTATCTTTGCAAATGCACCATCATCGATCAGAACATTGGGTTGTTGTCAGCGGAATGGCACGCATTGTTAATGGTAATCATGAAATACTCCTCGGCACCAACGAATCCACCTACATTGCCGCGGGGAACAAACATCGCCTGGAGAATCCAGGGATTATTGAGTTGGTATTAATTGAGATTCAAAGTGGTGACTATTTGGGAGAGGACGATATTGTTCGATTTGAAGATAATTATGGAAGGTCTGAATGATGCAGCATTTCCAAAGCCAAACAACCTGTATGATTATAAAATACCTTTTTAATTTCGCGTTAAACTCTCGCGTTCAAGCAAAAAATGGGGTCTATTATCGAGCATGTTTGAAAAGCGTTTTCAATTACAGATTAATCATTTTTTCTAAACCATACACGATTGAATATCAAACTATTCAAGACTTAATCCCACTTTAAATAAACCTCATAATAATTTGGATTGCGCTATGATTTTATATAGATTAAAAAAAACAAAGGTGGCATTATTTTTGGCTATATTTCTCGGAAGCCTTTCAAGTTATATTAATGCTGAAAATTACTCTTTTGCATCTGGCAACACCAGCGGCCTCTATTATCCTATTGCAGGAGCTATGTCTTCTTTGTGGTCGAAAAAATTAGATAATTTTAATATGAAAGCAGAGGTTACCGGTGGCTCATTGGCAAATGTCATTCAAGTTGCGATTGGGGAGGGGGAAGTAGGCCTTGCTCAGGGCAATGTAGCCCTTGATGCTTATTATGGTAAAGGTCGATTCCCATATGCAATGCCAATTGAGGTATTGTTTTCTGTATATCCGAATGCGGTTCAGTTGATTGTCAGAGCAGATAGTAACATCCATTCTGTGAAAGATTTAGCTGGCCATACGGTATCTCTCGGTGGTGCTGGCTCCGGAACATTAATCACAGCAAAAAATATCCTTACTACGTTAGATGTAGATATAAGCCATATTAATACTCGCTATCTAAATTATACAGAGACAGCAAATGATATCCGTGACGGTAGGATAGATGCTGGCTTTATCGTTGGAGGAGTAGGGGTTTCTGCCATTGTTGAACTTGCAACTGTACGCGATATTCGCCTAATCAATTTTACTCAAAGTGAGCTCGAAAAAATTAATAAGGACAATCCCTCTTATATTGGATTTGATATTGCTGCAGGGACCTATAACCGAGTTGAGCAGGTACGAGTGCCCGCTGTTTGGAATGTACTCTTGGCAAACCAAGAAATGGATGAAGAAATGGCTTACGCCTTGACAAAAACGGTGTTTGAAAATATCAATAAGCTGCGCCAGATAAGCCGCGTGCTAGATGTAACCACACCCGAGAATGCGTATAACCTTGCCGCTGTGCCTATACACCCGGGAGCTGCACGTTATTTTAAAGAACGAAGTACTATTACATCTTCTTCTAAATCATTAAATCTGAAAAAAAAGAAAATATCAGAATAATTAAAGAGGGTTAAATTTATGTTCACAACAATACACAACTCAAAATTTTCCAGATTATTTGCTGAAAGACTACTTCAAACGGCACTCATATTAGCCATTAGCCTTTCTATTTTTCAATTGTGGCAGGGTGCAAGCTCCTGGCTACCATCAACTTATCTCCGCCCAATACACCTTACCTGGGTACTGGTATTGGCTCTTTTATTTAAGCCCTTGCTAAGTGATACGAATCATCCCTTATTCACCGTTTCTAGATATACCGATGCCTTTTTGAGTATTTTAGCTCTTTGGATTGGCTATAAAATAGTAGTATTTGATTATAATCAGATTGATCACATGCTAAATGGGTTACAGCCGGATAATCTACTAGCTGGTATTTGCCTAATTGTATTGTTACTGGAAGCTGCCAGACGCACTGTAGGTTTGGCAATGACATTAATTGGTTCTGCTTTTATTATCTACACCATCTTTGGCTCTTATTTTCCCGGAGTTCTGGAACACAAAGGATTTAGCCTTGAGCGTATGGTTCGTTTTCAGGTTTATACCGCTTCGGGAATTTTTGGCCCGGCATTGGGTATTGCAGCAAGTACGGTATTTATATTTGTATTGTTTGGTGCTTTGTTAGAAATAACTGGGGCGGGAAAATTCTTCATTGATCTAGCTTATGCCGGGTTTGGGAAATATCGAGGAGGCCCAGCCAAAGCTGCTGTTGTTGCGTCAGCTGCACTTGGCAGCATTTCAGGATCAGCGATTGCAAACACCGCAACTTCTGGCGTAATTACTATTCCGATGATGAAAAAAGTTGGCTACAGGCCGGAGCAGGCCGCCGGAATAGAGGCAGCGGCATCAACGGGAGGGCAGATCATGCCGCCGATTATGGGCGCAGGCGCTTTCATCATGGCCAAATTCACTAATGTGCCTTACAACGATATTGTTTGGATGGCTATTGCTCCTGCAATTTTGTATTTTTTTAGCACCCTGCTGTATGTACACTTAATGGCTTGCAAACTCAATTTAAAGGGTGAAATCAATAAATCTAATACTTGGAAAACTTTTTTTAAAAATGTGCATTTTATATTCCCCCTAGTCTTGATTACAGTATTACTACTAATGAACTACTCACCAACTTTGGTTGCTCTTGCTGGCTGTATCGCAATTGTAACTGTGGCCTTTATGCGTCGGCATACCTGGATATCTTTTACAAAGCTTCTGGAAGGAATGAAAAAGGGGGCGGTGATGGCGCTGCCAATTTCTATCGCCTGCGCAACTGCAGGTATAGTCGTCGGCACTATTGGCCAAACTGGGCTAGGTTTACAGTTTACTGAGTTAGTTATTTCATTTGCAAATGGACAGTTGTGGCTGGCGCTTGTACTCGTCGCCTTATGTGCGCTAATCTTGGGGTTGGGCTTGCCGGTAACAGCAGCTTATATCGTCATTGCGATAATGGCAGGCCCTGCTTTGGGTAGTATGGGGCTTTCATTAATTGCCGCCAATATGGTTATTTTTTGGCTATCACAAAGCTCAAACGTGACACCACCCATTGCACTTGCCGCTTTTACTGCAGCAGGAATTGCCAATAGTCGCCCAATGACAACTGCAATTTCCGCATTTAAGTTATCCCAAGGACTCTTTATTATACCCCTAATGATGGTTTACTCGGATCTATTGTATACAGACAAGACTAACCTGACGGATTTTATTAGTGCAATCAGCCAAACTGTGGCACTTATCATTTCTTTTGCAATTGCAATTGAAGGTTATTGCTTTACTAAACTGGGTCGTATCAGTCGCCTATCATCCTTTGCCGCGGGAATAGCAATTTTTGTTTCAGGGTATTATGTATCATTAATTGGAATCATTGTGCTTATAGCTATTCTGGGTAACAACTATTATCATTCACGGAAACTTCGAATACCGACGGGCCAACCATCAACCCATAGGGAGCAGCATTTATATATTGATGCAGATAAAAATTGAGTTTTAGTGTATTACATTAACCGTTGAGGCAGTAAAATATAATGTCCCCTTAAACTAAGGTAAGCACTCAATTAAGCCACTCTGCAGACAGGTAATGGCGTCTATTGGAAGCTGACGACAAAGAGACAGTGTTTTTCTGCCAATAAGCATAAAAAGTGCCTCTTCTAAAAATAATATTGGATATAAAAGTCGTTTGCTTCTATAGGTCAGGTTTGGCAATAAAATAAATATTGCCTGAACAACCGGTTGCGTTGATACTGCCCAAGAACATCATTGATATGATGACAATTGGGTTTAGACTTAAACTTACCCTCAAAAGCCTTATGTCAAAATTGGCACTTAGGGCTACCTGACCGAACAATACAGTCAACTGCGCCGAAGCGTTATACGGAAT
Organism: Gammaproteobacteria bacterium; assembly: GCA_022600975.1. Taxonomy (GTDB): domain Bacteria; phylum Pseudomonadota; class Gammaproteobacteria; order Pseudomonadales; family Cellvibrionaceae; genus Microbulbifer. The sequence goes on along the minus strand of JAHZJJ010000168.1, from coordinate 5,532 downwards.
AAAAATTATAAACGTCAATAACGAACAATCCCGTAATTGGAGCTAATTTGATAAAAGTCTTAGTAGTAGACGACCACGATCTGGTGCGTATGGGTATTTCCCGTATGCTGAAGGATCTCGAGGGGATAAAAGTAGTGGGTGAAGCCAAAAGCGGCGAAGGTGCCCTTGGCTTTGTGCGCCAAGTCGAGGTAGATGTTATTTTAATGGATGTTCGCATGCCAAGTATGGGTGGGCTCGAGGCCACCCGAAAATTGTTATCTCGTTTTCCCCAGATAAAAATTGTAGTTGTCAGCGCGTTAGACGACGGCCTCTTTCCAACCCGCTTACTCCAAGCGGGTGTCAGTGGTTACGTTAGTAAAAAGGATGATCTAGAGGCAATGGTGCAAGCAATTCATACAGTAATGAACGGGAGGACCTATATGAGCAACTCCATAGCAACAACAGTAGCCATGCGAACAATCAGTGGAAAGTCCTCTCCCTTCGAAGCACTTTCGGAGCGGGAGTTGCAGATTGCCTTTATGATTGTGAATGGCAAAAGGGTAGCAGACATTGCTGAAACTTTGTCGGTCAGCCCCAAAACAGTCAACACCTATCGATATCGAATATTTGAAAAACTTGATCTACATAGTGATGTGGAATTGACACTTTTAGCTGTAAAATACCAGTTTCTGGACCCTGAAGTAGCGTTATGAGAACGCGATAGCTGAACAGAAGTCTAAGATTGACATGCCAGGAGGTAAGTAATGGCAATATACAATGGCTAACAACGTAAATGTGACTAAAAAAGCTCAGTTTGATAACAAGGGTTTTCTAGTAACAGTGACCCGCAAACCTGGAGTCTATCAGATGTTTGATGGCGACGGGAAGGTGCTTTATATCGGCAAAGCCAAAAACCTACACAACCGACTTTCCAGCTACTTTCGCGCCAGTGGCACAAATACCAAAACCCTAGCATTAGTACAGCGTATCGCCAGCATCGAGGTAACCATAACCCGCAATGAAATAGAGGCCTTGGTATTGGAACAGGGCCTGATAAAATCTCAGCATCCACCCTACAATGTTATGCTGAAGGATGATAAGGGTTACCCTTATATTTTTCTCTCCAGCAAAGCGACCTTTCCCCGGCTCACCTTACACCGAGGTTCCAAGCGGCAAAAAGGCCAGTATTTTGGCCCCTTCCCCAATGCCTCTTCGGTGCGTGAAAGCCTCAACTTTTTGCATAAAACCTTTCGCATTCGCTCCTGTGAAGACAGTGTGTTTCGCAATCGCTCGCGCCCCTGTTTACAATATCAGATTCAACGTTGTACTGCTCCCTGTGTTAACCTAATCAACAAAGAAGACTATCAGACAGATGTGCGTCATGCACAGATGTTTTTGAATGGCACAAGTGACGAGGTACTGAGCGAACTGGCCGATCAAATGGAGCAAGCCTCGCGCCAGCTCGCATTTGAAAAAGCTGCAAGGTTACGCGATCAGATCAAAGACCTGCGCCGTTTACAAGCTGAACAGATTGCCGAAAGTGGAGGGGGGGATGTAGATGTACTCGGGGTTGCCTCGGCCAATGGCATTGGCTGTGTGCATATTTTGTTCATTCGTCAGGGGCGAATACTGGGCAGTCGCAGCTATTTCCCGGCAGAGCGCCTGGGGCTTTCCAGTGCGGGGCTGTTGAGCGCTTTTATTCCTCAGTTTTATCTCAGCAATCAGAGACAACCACCACGGCAGATTCTCGTGGCTCATGAGATGGAGGATGTAATGGTAATTCAACAAGCCTTGAGTGCAAACGCAAACAAAGAAATTGTCATTTCACACAAATTGCGCGGAACCCGTGCGCGTTGGATTGAGATGGCCCAGCAAGCTGCAAAACACAATTTACACAGCCGCGCTGCCACACAACAAAAGCTTCAGAGCCGTTTCGAGAACCTTCAGAAGCTGCTCCATCTGGCTGAGTTACCTGAACGCATTGAATGTTTTGATATCAGCCATTCCAGTGGCGAAGCGACGGTGGCATCTTGTGTAGTATTTGATGTAGAAGGTGCGGTGAAGTCTGATTATCGGCGCTTCAACATTGAAGGTATCCAGGCTGGCGATGATTTCGCCGCTATGGCCCAAGCACTGAAACGCCGCTATAGTCGCCTTTGCAGTGGGGAGGGGCAGTTTCCCAACCTTCTGCTCATTGATGGCGGCAAAGGACAGGTTCATCAAGCTGTAGACTGCCTCAATGAGCTGGGAGTGATCGGAGTACAGATTATCGGTGTAGCAAAAGGCAGCAGCCGCAAAGCGGGTTTCGAAACCTTACACTTAGTTGCGAAACAGCGCGAATTGGTGTTGGAATCTGATTCTCCAGGTTTGCATCTGATTCAACAGGTACGCGATGAGGCCCATCGCTTTGCGATTACCGGCCATCGCCAACGGCGGGATAAAAAGCGCAGGGAGTCGCCATTAGAGACTATTGCAGGCGTAGGGCCTGCCCGCAGGCGTGCACTGTTGCGTCATTTCGGCGGGCTACAAGAGATCCGCCGCGCCAGTGTTAATGATTTGGCAACGGTCGAAGGCGTCAGTCACAAGCTCGCAGAAGCCGTATATTCTGAGTTGCATAACGGTTAGTTAGCGATAACCTATTGATGAAACCGACTCACTAGCTTACAAAGCACACAGCAGTTTCATTAAATGGTATTTTGGCGTTTATTTTTTCACACTGTCTTGGTAAATTTCACACAACGAAGATAAAAGGGCTAGCATGACTCTCGCCAACCAACTAACACTGTTGCGGGTTGCGTTGATACCGGTCTTCGTACTGGTATTTTATCTTCCTTACCAATGGAGTTATTTTGCCTCTGCGATTATTTTTTCTACGGCTGCGGCAACCGACTGGCTGGATGGCCATCTCGCCCGTAGGATGAATCAAAGTACCGCTTTTGGAGCCTTTCTCGACCCTGTAGCAGATAAACTGATGGTAGCTGTTGCTCTAGTATTGTTAGTTGGGCTGCACAAGAATGCCTGGTTTACTATAGCCGCCGCAATCATTATCGGGCGCGAGATAGCAGTGTCTGCACTACGCGAGTGGATGGCCGGGCTGGGTTTGCGCCACAGCGTGGCGGTATCCTACGTAGGTAAAATCAAAACCACTGCGCAAATGGTTGCCATTATCGTCTTACTTGGCTTTGATGTACGCGCGTTCCCCAATATAGAGACTATCGGTTATATCCTGCTCTATATTGCCGCTGCGCTTACTCTGTGGACAATGATTGTCTATTTGCGCGCAGCTTGGCCAACCCTTAGTGAGAAACCGAAACAAAATTCTGCCAAACGCTCACCCTACCGTTCCTGAAAAACTCAAAAGCACGATAAATCTTACCCCCCTGGCACTGTGCTAGGCGGGATCAGCAGAATGATGAGATATCAAAAGGTCAGCATCAATGAATGACAAGTTTCAACCACTATGGCAACCCTCAGCCGAGGCTATCACTGCTACCCAAATGGATCAGTTTCGTCGTGTTATTAACCAGCGTTACAATTTACAGCTGGCGGATTACCCCCATCTATACCAATGGAGCCTGGATCAGCGCGAGGCGTTTTGGGCTAATTTGTGGGATTTTGTTGGAGTGATCGGCAGTGACCGTGGCCAGCGTATTCTGAGTGAAGACGCGATGCCCGGAGCAAAGTGGTTTCCCCAAACACAACTCAACTTTGCAGAGAACCTATTGCGTTACAGCGATGATCGTATCGCTCTGGTAGAGCGACTGGAGAACGGCCAGCGTCGCCAATTGAGCTACGCACAATTGCGCCAACGAGTAACGGAGATCGCTGCGGCCCTCAGCGATGCCGGAATAGTAAAGGGCGACAGAGTTGCCGGCTTTATGCCCAATATTATCGATACGGTGGTGGCAATGTTGGCAACCAGCAGCCTTGGTGCCATCTGGACGTCCTGCTCACCGGATTTTGGGCTTAACGGGGTATTAGACCGCTTTGGCCAGGTTGAACCCAAATTGCTATTTGCCTGTGAAGGTTATTTTTACAATGGTAAAACCATCGACACCTTGGCGCGCCTAGAGCAAGTAGTTAAGCAGATAAGCTCGCTGCAAAAGTTGGTGGTAGTACCCGTTACTCGCACTGCTGAGAAAACTGCAGAGGCTATTACAAAACTGCAAAAAACGGTATCTATGCAACAGTTTATCAGCGCGGCACCAAGTCGTGAACTGCAATTTGTGCGCACGAAATTTGATCACCCGCTGTATATTATGTATTCCTCCGGCACTACCGGTGCACCCAAATGTATTGTGCATGGAGTTGGTGGCGTATTGTTGCAGCATTTAAAAGAACACCGCCTTCATTGCGATCTAAAGCGTGAGGATACGCTGTTTTATTTTACAACCTGTGGCTGGATGATGTGGAACTGGCTGGTAAGTGGCTTGGCGTCTGGTGCTACTTTGGTGCTATATGACGGTTCACCTTTTTATCCCCGGGTACAAAGCTTGCTGGATATGGTGGATGAGGAAGACATCAGTATATTTGGCACCAGCGCCAAATATATTGCCGCACTGGAAAAAAAGCGGTGCAAACCACGCCAAACCCATAAGCTTCTGCAATTACGCACGATACTCTCTACAGGATCACCTCTGGCCGACGAAAGTTTTCATTATGTGTATCGGGAAATCAAGGCGAATATCTGCTTGGCCTCTATTTCTGGCGGCACCGATATTCTCTCCACCTTTGCCCTCGGCAATCCGGTTTTACCCGTATATGCCGGTGAGCTGCAATGTCGTGGCTTGGGCATGGCGGCCGAGGTTTGGAGTGATGCAGGCGAGCCATTGATAGAAGAAAAGGGTGAACTGGTCTGTGTCAGCACTTTTCCCTGCATGCCCATCGGTTTCTGGGGTGACGATGATGGTAGCAGATACCATCAAGCTTACTTTGCCCGCTGGCCGGGAGTGTGGAACCAAGGTGATTACGCTGAGCTTACCAAGCATGGCGGTATGGTGATTCATGGCCGCTCCGATGCAGTGCTTAATCCGGGAGGAGTGCGTATTGGCACTGCCGAAATCTATCGTCAGGTAGAAAAAATCGATGAAGTGCTGGAGAGTGTCTGTATTGGTCAACAATGGCGCAGCGATGTACGTGTAGTATTATTCGTAGTACTTCGTGAGGAGGTTGAGTTGGACGATGTACTGACACAAAAAATTCGCACCACTATTCGCGCCAATACCACTCCGCGACATGTGCCCGCCAAAGTGATACAGGTAGCGGATATCCCACGGACCAAAAGCGGTAAGATTGTCGAACTTGCTGTACGCAATCTAGTACATGGTCAACCGATAAAAAATCGGGAGGCACTGGCCAACCCTGAAGCATTGGAGCTTTTTAAAAATTTGAATGAATTGACTAAAGGTTAAATTGGCTCTTTTGAATTTTAAGTGGGTAAACAGGATTTATTCACCCGTGTGAAATCTAACTTTCCCGTCAGCAGATAAACCATGATTTTATAGTGAGGTTTCTTGTAACCTCTAGCCTTACGCTTGGCTGCTTGTATTATCG
>JAHZJJ010000167.1 GCA_022600975.1 Gammaproteobacteria bacterium | reverse complement strand
GCTGAAATGGCTCCAGGTGTAAGCCTCGCAAACACCCATCAACACCACAACAGCAGGCTGACATGTTAAGGTTGCTCTTAAACTCTTCTCATTACAAGTGATTAATATTGTGCTAATTCGCCCCCTGCCAATTATTACCTTGTTTCTCGACACATTAAATCAGTCGCTGCAAACGATTAAGCCATCGGCTCGCCTTACAAAAATTCAAAAAGCAAAATTAGCGATGATACTTATGGGTATCTTTGTAACGGAAACTTTGAATTGGGCTGCATTCGAGAGAAGAAGTTTGAAGCAAGAAACGAGCAGCTGTCTTAGTTGGATTTTTAGGCAGGCCAAAATTTCTTGGCAGTACCTATTGCAAGCCAGTATAAAAAATCTATTGATCCATTATGAAATTACTACAGGGGTACTTGTCGTTGATGATACCGATAAGAAACGGACCAAGCGCACCTCAGTGATACCAGGCATCCACAAGATAAAAGATAAAGCAACAGGGGGCTACTTTAACGGGCAACAGCTTATTTTTACAGCATTGGTGACCGACATTGTAACAATTCCGGTGGGCTTTCAATTTTATACCCCCGACCCCGCACTGACTGCTTGGTATAAAGAGAGGAAAGAACAAAAGCTAGCCAAGATTCCGGCGAAGCAACGTTCTCCTCGGCCTCAAACTGATCATACGCGCTACCCTACTAAGCAGATGTTAGCACTAAAAATGCTCAGTGAATTTACACAAGCCTTCCCAGAGGTAAAAATAAAATCCGTGCTAGCCGATGCACTCTATGGGACAGTCGAGTTTATGGATAATGCCTCTGCTCTGACAAGTGGTGCACAAGTTGTCAGCCAGTTACGTTGTAACCAACGTGTTGCCAGCAAAAATTCAACAGCTTCGCTAAAAGCATACTTTGCGCGCCAAGCCGGGGTTAAGACCCAGCTATCAATTCGAGGTGGAGAAGCGCAAACGGTTACTCTATTGGCGGCGCGTTTGCGTGTAAAAGCCCACGGTAAACGCCGCTTTGTGGTGGCATTAAAATATGAGGGTGAAGAAGACTATCGTTATTTGGCCGCATCGGACTTGTCGTGGCGGTATCAAGACATTGCTAGAATATACACACTAAGGTGGTTAATCGAAGTTTTTATTCAGGACTGGAAGGCTCACGGGGGTTGGAACAAATTGGCCAAACAGCAAGGCAATAAGGGGTCTGAGCGCGGCGTGATCCTGGGGCTGTTGTGCGACCATATTTTGTTACTACATCCGGAGCAATCGGCCCGGCTTAAAAATAAACAGCCCGGATTATCCGTTGGTTGCCTGATTGAACATATTAAAAGCGATGCATTAATCGATACGATTCACGAGGTTGTCATATCAGATAGCCCGCAAACCGCATTTGAAACATTAAAGCAAGCGCTGCAAGATTGCTTGCCGGTGCGTGAGTCCAAGAAACATATGGTCGGTCGTGATCTCGGCAGGCTGGAGCCAGCGCCATCTTTAAAATATCGAGCCTTAGAAGCGGCTTAAACGAAATACATCTTTTAGTCAACAACTAAAAGTTTGAACATCGAGTTATAGTTTTGAGATCTTCTTTGTTAGGTAATGAAGTAACTTCAATGTTCATTATTGTACCGATGTAGATGAAGAGTCATAACGCTGCGGCCCCTCTGGCTGGGTTTGTTATGCGCTGGACTTAAACCAAAACTCAACTTCATCAGTGTCGAGCTCAAACTCTACAGAATGTTCGGCGCCAGCAGGCACATGGTACCACTCCCCCACTCCAATCCGATGCTTGGAACCATCCACAGTAAGGATCAACTCTCCTTTGACTATGACACCGTGGTTATCCGTGTCATGAACATGAGGAGGTATTGATGTACCAGCAGGATAAGATGCAAATAAGACATCGGCATCTTTCGCCTCTAACTTATAAGCGTCAAACCGCCCATCATATAGCGGTAGTTCTTTAATTTTCTTTGGATAACTTCCCGGCACTTATCCCCTCCTTTGATACACAGTCGTGGTAGAACGGCCAGTTACCCGCACCGCCCCCACATAGATCCGAACGTGCGGAATTGCCGCATCCGGCTCCTCAGTTATACATTCGCTCGTGTAACTCACTAACCCTAATACCAATCCACAAGTGTTTGCCTTTTGCTCTCGCGCATTGGTGCAATTTGACAATATCCTAACATCGATTTCAATCCACTCCAGTTGTAACTACTTCGCTGACTTCGTCGGTTTAGCCATTTAAACATACTATGTGAAACATAGTTATTCAATTGCGATAAACTGCGAGCATTGGCATGAAACTTCTCAGTGCTTTGGAGTGATTGTGCTCAATCCACTGATAGAACTCACTCATAGCGCTTCTCTGTTTCTTGGCTAGCGTTCGTCGCCTCAAACAAGGCTTCCGGTTGTTTCATATGGGCTTCGACCACGTTACAAGCCTCGTCAACCAGAATTTAATTATAGGAACGATACCAGCACTTCAGGAACACGGATTCCCTATGGCCTGCATGATTCTCTGTGTACCCTTCACCTGCCTTGTTCATTTGATTGCATCTGAAAATGCCAATCGGTATTCACCAATCCCAAACTCCGCCACAGGCGCAACACTCGATACGGATGGGTGGGTGATTTTCCCTTGCCCGACAGGGACATCCACCCTACAAGATGCACCAAGCTTTCTTGACACACTAACGCTCGCCGCACAGGGGAGCAACTTGTTGCGAGTTCAGCGCACGAAGTGCGCAATTGTGTCGACGCTTACTAGTGTTTCCACCCGAAGCGCCCCCGGTCTTTAAACCAAAAGTAACTTGGCTGACTTTCTACTCCCAAAGTGGAAATAGCAGTAACCTTAATCTTTAGCTCAATGGGTTCTTGATACTCTGTAGCGCCATCCAGCCATGGAAAGCGAAATTCTGAATCTTCTACGGAAGAAATTATTCCGTTCGGAATTATCTCGGATTTATCACTGCCTTCAACAACTTCAAATAGGTAACCGGTATGACGCTGACGATCCTTGACCCTAAATACTACTAGTCCTAGATCAGCGCACATCCCAGAATCACCTATATTTCCTCGCCGGACTGATACTACTTCAATTTCTGGTGCCTTTGGAGGCTTTCCTCTTTTCTGTGCAATAGGAGTAACTAGGAATGGAACATAGCCAGGAGATAAAGAGCAAGCAGTAGCAGTGAAATGAGCCAAGGCTAATATAATCCCTAAAAATATTCTCAAAGATCCTCCAGAGCACTAATAGTATGTTATTAAGGAACTGTTCCTCAATAACATACTATGGGGAATCGCATAACTTCTTTTAAAGGGCACCGGAAAGAGATTGCTAACTTCATGATTTTACGCGTTGTTACTCTTTTTTCTGAGGAGCTTAGAAAATAAATTGCTAGCGTATTCAGTTACAACCTGGCACGGGCACCAGAACAGTTCAGCAACAACTGGGCCACTCAGTAGCTTATCGAGCACATCTGATTGATCTGCTTGGAATGGCTACCTCGCCACCCCAACTTGATGCATGATTCTGTAGGCGCACTGAGATAGAAGCCTCTCTACACAACCTATAAATTTTAGGCGCCTAACCCCACACTTTAAATTGCACTCTCCAAAAAAAGCAATTACTGTTGAGCGTGCTGCGATAACACTAAAGTAAAACACGGCTCAAACGAGAAGAAACCCTATAAAAACCGTTGCGTTTACTGGTGTCATGCAGCGTAGCCCGCGAGAAACCAAGCAACTAAAGCCCTCGCGGAAAACCAGCAACAGTACTAATAAAGAAAAAGAACCACAGCATGATCGTGTGAACTTGAGATAACGCCACCCCCCAGTGTGACCGCACCAGGAGATGGCTAACCCCAAAAGATACACCGGTATCTAGAGAGGCTGTCTTGAATCATACGCTACTCATACGCTCGCCTTCAAAAAAGTTGTTTTTAGCGCTGAGCAATTTCACCCGCTCTCACCT
>JAHZJJ010000166.1 GCA_022600975.1 Gammaproteobacteria bacterium | reverse complement strand
ATGTTCAGCTCGACAAATATAAGAAACATCGACGTGGGCCTAAAAAAGAACCCCCCAAGAAAAAATTTTCACCGGATACGCCACATGTTTCTACAGCGAAGCTTCTGAAAAAGGACAAAAAATCACCTTGAAAGGGCTGGTTCATGCCCATGCTGGGCGTATACAAGACAAGGCAGCCGATAGTCAAAAGTGTCACTTTTTTGTCAAAATTACAGGGAAAAAGCGCTAATTTTGCCTGCGGCTGCTCGCGGCGTTATATAACTTGGATTCATCATGGCATTTCAAGATACATTTCGATTAAGTAGTCATGCGGTCATCACAAATAACTCAGGCGAGGTTTTATTGCTTAAAGCCAACTATGGTGATGGCAATTGGGGCTTGCCCGGTGGAGCACTTGAGCCGAATGAAACTATTCATGAAGCTTTACTACGAGAGTGTGAAGAAGAAATTAAGTGTCAAATTAATATTCAGTATTTAAGCGGTGTCTATTTTCATAGCGCTTACAACTCTCAATCCTTTATTTTTCGCTGTGACATAAAAAACGGTTGCGAAATTCAGCTAAGTGATGAGCATACTGATTATAAATATTCTCCAGTGGAAACAATGTCGCCTGTTCAAAAACATCGTATTAAAGAGTGCTTGGCATTTAATGGTTATGTAGCCAGTGCCAAATTCTAAGTTACAAAATAAGCCGTAGCAACGGACTCGTAAATTTGGCACTTATTTTCCTAAAAGCTGCAAAACAAGTGCCAGTTTAACGCACCGCTATACGGGGTGCTATAAGGTTAAAAGGCATTATTGGTAATCTGTCAGTATCAGGACAGCTACAATAATGAAATCTCCTATAAGTCTAAGGTTGCTACATGTAGATTACTAATTAGCGAGACAGAATCTTGGCCATTATTACTGCCAACTTTGTGTCGAATTTTTCGCCCATCAGTTTCTACGGATTTTGCTCCACCAGCAATTAAGGCTTGGTGTAAATTTGGTCTGGGGATTTTAGGGTTTATATTTGAGCTGCATACGTGAATGTTTATTCCTGATTGTAGGTCAAAGTGTTTGCAAGCATTAATAATTGCCCGGGTTGTTTGTTCATATAAAGACATATTAAGCTTTACCAATAAAGGCATATTATTTTCATGCTGACCTTCAGCATTTAAATTTTTGATGTAAATATCACTCAGTATATCTTTAGGCTGAATCAGATAAAATTGAGATGCAACAGTTACTGCGTCAATAATGTGGCTGGAATTTGTTCCGTCAATGCCGAAAACCCAAATGTCATTATCAATTAAGGCTGCTTCTTTTATGGAAGTTTTTAGGCGAGGATAGAATGGCGATGTGTTGACCGCATACTTGGCTTTCCATGTTGATAATTGGTCATACGTGGTTCTTAAAGTGTACTCTCGTTCTTTGATCCCATTTAAAACTAAAGTGGCATCTGTTTTGAATTGGTACTTATGACTTCCTTCAGCTAAGGTCATTGCTCCTTTAGCTAAAGGTATTGCTCTTTTAAGCATAATTATTCTTTATCCAAGTACATACCTGAAGCAAAGCTTCCAGTAACTACTTCGTTGTGAGCTTTAGCCTTCTCATAGGTTTCGATAGTTTCATGTAATTCATCTTTTTCCGAATCCCAGGTCGAATGGTTGTAATCAATTATTGATAAGACCGATTCTATTACAACATGCTTATTTTTTAATGCTGCTCTAAGAAGCGTTAGGGCTTCTTCAATAGAGTCTGCTGGAACTATTGATCGCCCGTAATACCATTTGCTTCCATCTTGCTCATAGGTACTTTCTGGCGCAATTTTAGCTTTAGTGTCGACTACCCAAAATGTAGACATTACTGATAAATCCTTATTTTTGGTTATGAGAAAAAGAGTGCAAATTTATAGCATCATTTGAGGTGGACCTCAGTCAACCATTTTTCCCTGCGTTTTCTTATACAATACTTAGGACAGTTTTAGCCCAATGATTCCGGGGCATACAACCCTATAAGGTGATTATTGGCAACTCAGGACTACCCCAGACTCACGATAAAGTAGCGCCCAGTGGCTCAAGCCTTATAGATTCAGGGCTCTAGCTCTCTAAAACTGTCCGAAGTATTGCTTATAGATACCATGTTGTCGTAATTCTGCCGTAGATTTTAAGCAAATACACCAAAGGTATGGCAATATCGGGTGACAAGCATTACATGAAAATAGTACTTAACTGGTTGAAATATAAGATTTTTATTTGATTTGGTGAAATATGCAAATTTGTTGATGGTACCGGAAGCCGGACTTGAACCGGCACTCCCAAGGGAACCGCATTTTGAGTGCGGCGCGTCTACCAATTCCGCCATTCCGGCACATGAGAGTGGAGCGCATCCTACAAGAAGTTGGCGTGTATGGCCAGGAATTTTTTTGAAAACTTCTGTCTTTAAAAAAATGATAATGCGTTTATCATAACCTATTGATTTATAAGGGTTAAATTTTCAGGTTAGTTTCCATTGATCTTTTCCCGGCCGTTTGGGAAGGGTTTGGCCCAGTTTGTGTTTGGCGGGAAGGCGGCTTTCCGTTACTCTTCGTGCCCGTTTTTTGTCATCTGATATGATTTTATGCGTCGCCAGGATTTTTACTTTGATTTGCCCGATGATCTCATTGCCCGCGCTCCAACAAAAGCGCGCAGTGGCAGCCGGATGTTGCATTTACATGGTCCCACAGGTGCTTTGGCCCATCATCAGTTTGCCGAGTTGCCACAGTTTTTGCAGCCTGGCGATTTATTGGTATTGAACGACACTCGGGTGATGCCGGCGAGGTTGTTTGGGCGCAAGGCCAGCGGTGGCAAGTTGGAAATTCTGGTGGAGCGGGTAGTCGATGAACGCCGGGTATTGGCTCATGTGCGTGCCAGTAAATCTCCTCAACCCGGCAGTAGCATTCTATTGGAAGATGCCACGGTTATTTCGATGATTACCCGTCACGATGCCTTATTTGAGTTGGAATTTCCCGTTGAAGGGGTGCTGCCGGTGCTTGAGCGCCTCGGCCATATGCCATTACCGCCCTATATTGACCGGCCTGATAACGAAGCCGACCGCGAGCGTTATCAGACAGTGTATAGCTGCACTATGGGTGCTGTTGCGGCGCCCACGGCGGGCTTGCACTTTGATCAAGCGATGCTTTTAGAGCTGAGAGCGCAAGGGGTGGATACTGCATTTATTACCTTGCATGTCGGCGCGGGTACTTTTCAGCCGGTACGGGTAGATGACATTTATTCTCACCAGATGCACAGTGAAGTATTGAATGTACCGGAATCTGTCTGCAGTGCGGTAGCGGCATGCCGTGCCCGCGGCGGCAAGGTGGTTGCCGTGGGCACTACCAGTGTGCGGGCGCTGGAGAGCGCCGCTACCAGTGGTGCGTTGCAGCCTACTACGGGTGAAACCGATATCTTTATTTATCCGGGTTATCAATTCCGTGTGGTAGACCGGCTGATCACCAATTTTCATCTGCCGGAGTCCACTCTGTTAATGCTGGTAAGTGCTTTTGCTGGCTATCGCAATACTATGTGTGCCTATCGTGAAGCGGTGGCGCAGCGCTATAGATTTTTTAGTTACGGAGATATGATGCTGATTGATCGCAATGCTCAAGTTGATCCCGGTGAAGTGGGGATGGCGCTGTGAGAAACGAAGGGCCCACTGCGGGTGAACAGAGAGTTGTAAGCGGGGAAGCCTCGACATCAGTGGGCAAGAGTAGCCGTTGCTTTATGCAATTTGAGCGGGATAACAGTGATGGCAAGGCGCGCCGCGGTCGCCTGCGCTTTCCGCGGGGTGTGGTCGAGACGCCAGCATTTATGCCCGTTGGCACCTACGGCACGGTAAAAGGTATGCTGCCGAGGGATCTGGAGGCCATTGGTGCGCATATTATTCTCGGTAACACCTTTCATTTGATGTTGCGGCCGGGTACGGAGGTGGTCAAGCTCCACGGAGATTTGCATGATTTTATGCACTGGCAGGGCCCAATACTCACCGATTCGGGCGGTTTTCAGGTATTCAGCCTCGGCGATTTGCGCAAAATTACCGAGCAAGGTGTTTCTTTTCGTTCGCCGATTGATGGCAGCCCCGTGTTTCTTGACCCGGAAACCTCAATGAAGGTACAGCGGGAGCTGGGTGCGGATATTGTTATGATCTTCGATGAATGCACGCCTTATCCGGCGACCTTTGATGAGGCGCAAAGGTCAATGGAATTGTCGTTGCGTTGGGCAGAGCGCTCTAAAAAGGCTCATGGTAGTAATCCCGCAGCGTTATTTGGGATAGTTCAAGGTGGTATGTTTCCGGCACTGCGCGATGCGTCTCTGGCTGGGCTGACCGAGATTGGTTTTGATGGGTATGCAATTGGCGGTCTGTCGGTGGGTGAACCCAAGCAGGAGATGATGCAGGTGTTGGATCACTTGGCGCATAAGCTGCCGGAGGATAAGCCTCGCTATCTGATGGGGGTGGGTAAGCCGGAAGATATTGTCGAGGCGGTACGCCGCGGCGTGGACATGTTTGATTGTGTAATGCCCACCCGCAATGCACGCAATGGCCACTTGTTTACCTTTGACGGGGTGGTCAAGATTCGCAATGCTAAGCACCGCGGGGATAACAGCCCGCTGGAAAGCGAGTGTGACTGCTACACTTGCAAAAATTTCTCTCGCAGTTATTTACATCATCTGGACCGTTGTGGTGAGATCCTCGGTGCGCAACTTAACACTATCCATAACCTGCGTCACTACCAGCGCCTGATGCAAAATTTGCGGGCGGCCATTGCCGCTGGTGCGCTTGAGGCTTATGTTGCAGACTTCTATCACAGGCTGGGCCGAGAGGTACCAAAGCAGGATTGAGATGGGGTAGATTTGTGCCCGCTGTACATTTGCGTATCATTGGCATCCGATTGATGATTGGATAGCGCTTGCAGATACGGGTCAGCGCCCAAATATCATCGCTAATCGAAAAAAATGGTCCGTTAACGGATGAAAATTTCAACAATGAGTGCAGTATGAATCGCTATCCTCTGTGGAAATATCTTCTGATTCTTGTGGTTTTGGTGCTTGGCTTTGTCTACGCCATGCCCAATTTATATGCCCCCGATCCCGCAGTGCAGATCTCTGGCCAGTCCAGTGCCCTGGAGGTGGGGCAGAATGTGCTCAGCCGTGCAGAAAAGGCGCTTGATGATGCTGGTATCGATCATTTTGGTGGTGAGCTGCAGGGTAAGTCTGTATTGCTGCGGCTCAATTCGAGTGAAGATCAGCTGCCCGCTAAACGCGCTATACAGCAGGCGTTGGGCCACAGCGATTATGTAGTGGCACTCAACCTAGCGTCGACCACGCCCCATTGGCTCGCCGATATCGGTGGCAAGCCAATGAAATTGGGCCTGGATTTGGCCGGTGGTGTACATTTTTTGATGGAGGTGGATACCAGTACTGTAGTCAAAACCAATCTCGAAGGTTACGCGGCGGATGTGAAGACTGAGCTGCGCGGGGTGAAGGCGCCTTATCGTAGTGTGGAAGTGGTGGATAATCGGGAAATTGTCGCAAGATTTCGCACCGAGGAACTGCGTGATCGTGCTGTTAGAACACTGCGTAAAGAAATTCCTCAACTGCAATGGCAACAGTCGGGCAATGACGGCAACTTGGCAGTGCGGGGGACCTTGACCGAGCAGGAAATCAAGCAGCTGGAAGATTATGCTGTTACTCAAAACCTCACCACCCTGCGCAATCGTGTCAATGAACTCGGGGTGGCGGAGCCGATAGTACAACGCCAGGGCCGCGATCGTATTGTGGTGGAATTGCCCGGTGTGCAGGATACCGCCGAAGCCAAGCGGATTATTGGTAAGACCGCGAATCTGGAATATCGCATGGAGGCAAAGCCCAATGCGCTGACGACCACTAAAAGTTACTTTGAATACCGCAATGAACAAGATCGTCAAGCTTATGGCGGCGCCTGGCTCGAGCGCAAAATTATTATTACCGGCGAGCGGGTGGCTGATGCCCGCGCAGGTTACGATGAAAACGGTTTTCCAAAAGTGGATATCACTCTGGATTCCCGGGGTGGCGAAATGATGCATCGGGCCACCTGGAAAAATGTTGGCCGTCGTATGGGTACCCTGTTTATCGAAAGCCGGTTTACACCGGAAACTCGAGTTGATGCCGATGGTAATGAAACCGTGGTGCAAAAGCGTACTGACGACAAAAAGCTTATTAACCTAGCCACAGTGCAAAGTGCGCTTGGCCGACAATTTCAAACCACTGGTTTAGGTAGCCCGGCAGAGGCCCAGGAGTTAGCATTATTACTGCGTGCCGGTGCTTTGGCGGCACCGATGTATTTTGTCGAGGAGCGAGTGATTGGCCCGTCGCTTGGTGCCGACAATGTCAAAGTGGGGGTGACCTCGGTGCAGATCGGCCTGCTGGCGGTACTGATTTGTATGCTGTTGTTTTACCGTGTGTTCGGTTTGGCCGCCAATATTGCTTTGGCATTTAACTTAACTTTACTGGTGGCGGTGATGTCGATTCTCGGCGCCACGCTCACCCTGCCGGGCATTGCCGGTATTGTTTTGACCGTGGGTATGGCGGTGGATGCCAATGTGCTGATTTTTTCACGCATACGCGAGGAATTGCGCAATGGCTTGCCACCACAATCGGCGATCAGTGCCGGATTCGACAATGCATTTAGCACTATTGTTGATGCCAACATCACCACCCTGATTGTTGCTGTGATTCTTTACGCTATAGGTTCCGGGCCGGTACAGGGTTTTGCGGTAACACTTTCGGTTGGCATTCTAACTTCTATGTTTAGCGCTATCATGGGTACCCGAGCCATCATTAATATCTTCTACGGTGGTCGCCGTGTACAGAAGCTGTGGATATAGGAGAAGCGACCATGAGTGAGAGCAACGCAAAAGACATTAAAGATAACGAATATATGGGTCGCCGCATTTATGATTTTATGCGTTGGCGCAGATTCGCCGCAGCCTTTTCAGTATTGCTGGTAATGGGCTCTATTGCCGCATTGGTGGTTAATGGTTTGAAATTCGGCCTGGATTTTACTGGCGGTACCCAAATAGAAGTGGGTTATGAGTATGCACCACTTATTGATGATGTGCGCAATGAGTTGCAACAGGCCGGTTTTGAGGGCGCTACGGTGGTCAATTTTGGCTCCGATACGGAGGTGCTGATAAAGCTTCCTCCGGAAGTTGCCGAAGAGGAAATAGCTCAGGAAATTCAAGAAGAGCGCTTGCGTGAGCAGGAGGAGGTCAACTCAATTGCCGATGAGGTGCTCACGGTGTTGAGCCAACACAGTGACGGCAATGTAACTCTGCGGCGGGTAGAAATGGTGGGGCCGCAAATTGGTGAAGAGCTGCGCGACGATGGCGGTTTGGGTATGTTGTTTGCGCTGGTGGTGGTGATGGCCTATGTGGCGCTGCGTTTTCAATATAAGTTTTCCATCGGCGCGGTGACGGCACTGGCGCACGATGTCATTATTGTGCTGGGCTTTTTTGCCTTTTTTAAACTGGATTTTGATCTTACGGTGCTGGCGGCGGTGTTGGCGGTGATCGGTTATTCCCTTAATGACACTATCGTTGTGGCGGACCGGATTCGCGAGAATTTCCGCAAGGTACGCAAAGCCGAGGCCGAAGAAATTATTAATATCTCTCTCACCCAAACCCTTGGCCGCACGCTGATGACCTCTGCGACCACTTTATTGGTGTTGATGGCATTGCAGTTTTATGGCGGGGAGATGATTCACAATTTCTCCCTGGCGTTAATTGTCGGCGTCTGGGTAGGCACCTACTCATCGATTTATGTGGCTGCCAATACTTTGTTGTTATTGAAAGTAACCAAAGAAGATTTGATGGTGCCGGTTAAAGAGGGTGCAGTATTGGATGATATGCCTTAGTGCAGCGTTGATTGCCAAAAGCTAGCTTTATGGTGTCAGTGATAAAGTATTGCTTTTTGCATTAATCTAATCGATAAATAAATTAGCTGGTTAATTTAAAATTAATGTCATCGTTGCAGTTTAGCGTTATTGTGGGCATTGGCTACGAGGGTGGATAGAGCATGATCGTTGTCCCTCTGTGGTTATTGGTTGCGGCATGTGCAATTATTTTGCTGTTGGCAGGCATTGCTGTATTTTACTGTGTGAAGTTGTTTCGGGTACAAAAACGTCAATCTATAGAGCTTGCCAGTCAGCAGGCGGCTGCACTTGAGCAGCGGCAGCGGATAAATACCAGTATTCAGATTTTAGCCAAAGCCCTGCTGGACAACAGTGTGTCGCTGACCGAAGCGGCAATTCGTATTCGCGCGTTATTGGATGCTTTGCAGGTAGAGCAGTCTGTGCGTGAGGAGTTCGCCGTTTTGTATAGTTTGGCGAACAAAACCAGTCACATACCAATTTTGCAAGATTGGAAACAATTGCCGCGTAAGGAAAAGCTGCGTTTTGAACAGGAAATGTTGCAACTCGAAGCACAATATCGGGATTTTGCTGTGGATGCAGCTAAAAAAATCCTTGGTAGAAATTTTTGAGTAGTTGGTTTTTAAAGATTCAGTTTACAAGCTCTTCTATAACCAACAGTGGCGGACTAACAATCAATAACCCGCTTGTATGGATTATATAATCGCACACCCATAAGCAGGGTATTTTTCAATCATTATTTGAGTAGGTGATACTATGCAGATCGAAAAAAGTCGGGAATTACACCTCAATCATCGTCCAGAGGGCACACCAACTCTGGATGCTTTTAAGCTGGTCACGGTACCCGTGGCCGAAATTGCACAAAATGAAGTTTTGGTAAAAAATCTCTGGATGTCTGTTGATCCTTACATGCGTGGGCGGATGGTGGATCGCAAAAGTTATGTTGAGCCCTTTAAGCTTAATGCGGTGCTCGAAGGTGGTGCTATTGGAGAGGTGATAGCTTCAAAGAATCCAAAGTTTGCGGTTGGCAGCAAAGTATCCAGTATGTGTGGCTGGCGTGAATATTTTGTTTCAGACGGCAGTGACCTCCAGTCGCTGCCACAAACCGATATTGCCGACCAGGCTTTTCTCGGGATCCTGGGTATGCCTGGAATGACCGCCTACACTGGCCTCAATACTATTGCCCAGCTTAAACCCTCTGATCGGGTATTTGTTTCTGCCGCCTCTGGTGCCGTTGGTGCGATTGTTTGTCAAATTGCTAAATTAAAAGGGTGTTATGTTGCCGGCAGTGTTGGCTCGAAAGAAAAGGAGCATTATTTATTAAAAGAGCTTGGCGTTGATGCAGTGGTTAATTATAAAACCTGTGACAACCTGCAAGCGGCCATTGCCGATGCTTGCCCCGAAGGTATTGATGTTTATTATGAAAATGTTGGTGGGGCGCATTTAGAAGCTTGCTTAAACCTGATGAACACCGGTGGCCGCATTGCCGTTTGTGGCTTAATCGATCAGTACAATGCCACCAGCCCAGTGCCTGGGCCTTCGAACTTTGTCCAATTACTAGCGAAAAGAATTACCATGCGGGGGTTTATTGTGTTTGACCATTGGGATGCTTACCCAGAATATGTGCAAACTATGTCAAAGTGGATTGCAGATGGCAAAGTCAGCTGGAAAGAAACCGTATTTGAGGGCATTGAAAAAGCGCCCGAAGCATTTCTTGGTCTGTTTAAGGGCGCTAATTTGGGTAAGATGCTTGTAAAACTCGCTTGAGCCCGAATAAGCCTTTTAAGGCGGTATGTACAACGAAAATGGCTTTTTTTAAGCGGGTTGTATGAGAGGTCATATTTTTGCGTAGGAAGACTACAACGGGGCCCACCTCAATGACTACTGGTAAGATTTAAGTATCTACCCATTCCTAAAGAGGTGGCCGTTTTAGCTTGCTTGATAGTTCGTTATTTTCTGGCGGGTGAGGCTGCCGGGACTATTTTATAGATCTCCCCGTTGATATCGCAGATATAAATCTCACCATAAAAGTCTTCACCAAAACTGGAAATATTTTGGATGGCGCCAGTATTCGGCGCAAGCTCGCTAGTACGTTCAGTGTATTCCGAAACTGCATTACCGTCGTATTTCAACGACCAGATTTGGTTGGAGCAGTACTCGGCAAAGAAATAGGTTCCATCCAGTGAGGGTATCGCAGTACCGCGATAGACATAGCCACCGGTAATAGAACAGCGAAAGGGTGAGCCACCGTGTTGGTATTCCCAGAATGGGAATACCAGGGTGCTGGGATCCGGGCAACCATCGGTATTATACTCCTGATTACCTTCGTAACAGCGCCAGCCCCAGTTTTCGCCACCAGTGCTGGAGGCGGGCTGGAAATTGAGCTCTTCCCACTGGTTTTGACCCACATCGCTGATCCAGAGGTCATTGGTTTCCCGGTCGAAACTGTAGCGCCAGGGGTTGCGTAAGCCATAATGCCAAATTTCATTGCCAAAGGGGTTGCTTTCGGGAATAGAATAGGGTTGTGTACTAACATCAATGCGCAGAGTTTTACCGAGTAGAACATCGAGATTTTGAGCACGGTTTCCCGGGTCACCCGCCGAGCCACCATCACCCATACCGATGTAGAGATACCCATCGGGGCCAAAACCTAGCCAGCCGCCGTTGTGATTTGCGAAAGGCTGAGGGATGGAAAATACAATTTCTGCAGAACCCGGGTTGGCAAATCGCGAATCAGAGCCGGAGCGCTGGTAGCGTACTACATACGTTCGATTATTGCGGGTGTAGTTAATGAAAAAGTAACCGCTGTTTTCATAGTCAGGGTCGAAAGCAAGCCCCAGCAGGCCCTGCTCTGAGCTGGTATTGAGGCCGGGGACAGATAGGAAGGTTGAGATTAATGTGCCGTCAGTTCGGTCGAGGATTTTAATACGTCCGGTGGAGCCATCGCGTTGTTCGAGGATATAAACCCAGTCTGCATTGAGTCCGTCATGGGTTAAAAAAACTGGTCGGGTTAGCTCGTTTGCGAATAGAGAAGACGATATGCCTTCTTGGGATACAGCTGTTGTAGCGGCGAAACAACACAGAGTCATCAAAAGTATACGGGGGATTATTTTTATAAACATTGTTTGCTTCTCTCCTTGAGCCCTCAGGGGCATAGCTTTTGCCCAATTACGGCCATAAGGTCGCCAATTGAACACTGTAGTTGAACTTATCCGGTTCAAGTGCCATGAGATGGTACGTTCAACTTACTGAGAGATCAGCAGAGGCCTACGGTATCCAATAGCTAAATTGTTTAGCTGCCAAAACCTTTTACAATCCCAGTCACCTGATACTGCAACGCATCTCCCGCAGACTGCAATCATAACGGGAACTTCGAGGCCTTCCACATAGAAAGTGTGGCGTTGATGAGAAAGAATAAACAACTTGTTATTTATAAACAACCACTATAGAGCTCCAATTTCTCTCAAGCTGCCAGGAGGCAGATCAATGCTAACTTTTTAAACTGCAACGACCCCTTGATACAAAATTTAGCATCGTCAGTAAAATCTGTGGGTCACGTATTCTAAAAAATTGACCTAAGCATTTGATTTTAAAATATTTATTGTGATTTATTGGGGTTGTTAATTTACTGTTTACTTTTGTTACTGATTTTCATGCTCGGTTTTAAAGTCCAGGAGGAACACAGGCTCTTGCGCCGAGTAATCCTTGACTTTAAAGCCGAGCATTTACCTTATTAGCAGAGGTTCAGCAACTGAACCTCTGCCTTCCGGCGGGGGCGGGGGCGGGGTAAGCCTTTGTGGATTAGGGGCGAAGCCCCTATTGCGTGTGATTTAGACCCACAGATTTCGCTGAGGATCCCTTGTTTTAGCTTGGCGCTTTATGACGTTGGTTAGAAAAGGGAGAAGATCATCTTGTCAGATTTGGATTCTGGTTGACAAGACCATAACCTTAGGAAACGGCAGTGCGAAATATGCCAAAAATACGTCACTCATAAGAGTTTTGGGGGCACAGCGATGGTGTCCTATTGTCTTATAAGATGTGATTTTGGTGAATTCTAGGGTGCCACTTCCCCTTAGCTATCTCTGAATTACACCGGGTTTGTCGGAGGCAATTTTGTTTGCGTCATACCACTTGGTTAGGCTCAACTTGTTGGTAATACAGTTTTTCGTATTCAGCTGGAAGCGTAGGCAGTGAATGAGGAAGGCTAAGATATCAAGATTTATCGAATATTATGGCCTTTGTGTCGATAAAATAACTCGACACAAAGGCCATAACTATTTGGCAACGGTGTACCAAATAGATTAAAGATACAAGTGTTTGTTGTGGGTAAGCGAAAACCATACCAGTAAACGTCTCTGGTGTATTTATTGAAGTGTAAAGAGAATATGAAGGAAAAGTAGGATGTAAAATCATCAGAAATGTTGCAATACAATTTGAAAGGTATCCGTGCTTGGTTGCTACGGGAGGATTCCAACCATTTCTGGGAGCCTGTATCCCAGGCTTAGGTTTTAAGCCTTTTGCTCGATGGGTCACGATGGTCATATGCTCGAAGGTACTCTCTATGAAGAAAATTGCCAAACCTATCCGTCAGTATCAGCTGTTGATTCTGAACTGGTTCAGGGAAAAAACTATTTCCAATGGAGTCGTGAACGGGTTGAACAATAAAACAAAAGTGTTAGCAATAAAATCTTATGGTTGTAAGAATGTTTCCCTAGAATAAAATCTCGCTGTACCATCTACTTGATCGGTTAACATTGTGCGTGAAATAACTTTAAGTTTTTATTCAATTCTTGGTTTCACTTTGCAATCACAACCTATTTAATTTTGGAAGTTATTTCGTGCATGTTCTTTACCGGTAGTATAAATAACCCACAGATTTTACTGACAAGGCATAAGTAGGTTATATGCTTAAAGAGAGAAAAATATGAGCGATGCCTTCAAAACTTTTGGGTGTATTTTGCTTATCGTTGGCATCGCGATCGGCGGCGGTATGTTGGCTCTCCCTCTGGTGACTGCAGCAATTGGCTTTCCTCTTGCCATACTGCTACTAATATTTTGCTGGGCGGTGATGAGTTTAACGGCACTTTTGATCCTCGAGGTCAACCTTGCTTTTCCTGCGGGCACCAATTTTAGCGCTATGTCACGCCACACTCTTGGACGCGGCGGACAAATCACTACCTGGGTGTCATTATTATTACTTTACTATACCACAAACGCTGCCTATATTTCTGGCGGGTCCTCTATGCTAAGTGTGGTTACTAAATTAATTATCGGGATCACTTGGCCAGACTGGGTTAACGTGCTGATTTTTATTATCGTGCTTGGTGGCGTTGTCGTATTAGGAATGCGCTCTGTCGATTATATTAATCGTGGCCTCATGACAATTAAGGGCATTGCCTTTTTTGCCATAATTTTTTTAATCTTACCAGATGTTAATGCAAATAATCTAGTTAGCTCTACCCAGCAATTACCGTATATTTGGCATACATTGCCAATTTTGATGATTGCTTTTTGCTCGCAAATCGTAATTCCTTCTATTCGAAATTACATTGGCCCTGATGTTAAAAGATTGCGCATAATTGTACTATCAGGAAGTTTTATTCCTTTAATGATCTATATTTGTTGGGAGCTCGTTACCCTTGGCGTACTTCCCCTTCATGGCGCTAACAGCTTTCAAAATATTGCTGCTAAGCATGGATCTATTGATGATATGGTCATGAACATACAGCATATTGCAGGAAGTAAATACATCAACCTGTGCGTGGATATTTTTACCAATATAGCGCTTACAACTTCTTTTTTAGGT
The DNA here is from genome assembly GCA_022600975.1 of Gammaproteobacteria bacterium. Taxonomy (GTDB): domain Bacteria; phylum Pseudomonadota; class Gammaproteobacteria; order Pseudomonadales; family Cellvibrionaceae; genus Microbulbifer. The sequence continues at coordinate 13,396 of JAHZJJ010000166.1, read as the reverse complement.
TTATCCATAAGTGCTTTAGATTTTTTATCTGAAGCAACCAAGATAAATAGCCGTAAATTTTCTAACCGCTTTATCGTTAGCTTACTTACCTTTATTCCATCTATTTTATTCGTCTTTTTCTATCCTAAAGGTTTTGTTTTGGCATTAGGTTATAGCAGTATTTTTGTTGCTATTTTAGCATTAATTTTACCCCCATTAATGGTACGTAATTTACGTAAGAAAAATAAAGAACAGATCTACCGAACCTGGCAAACCACTCCAATACTATGGTTATTAGTGTTACTTGGTATTGGATTCGTTGTAGTGGAGATTTTAAGTAGTTTACATATGTTGCCAGGTTCTCATTAAAGAAAAGTCTGCAACATACGAAGGTAAGTGAAGAATAATGTACCAACTTACAGCAAAATTTTCATACTATGAAGAGAAAGAAAAATATATCTTCTAAGGCTCTTTCTAGCTCTGTGGTTGTTATGGGAAATACAAGCTTATATAAAACGGCAATTAAAGAATCAAGAAATCTTTTAGAATACCTAACGCCTTACAGTTCCAACTCAAATCCTATCGAATATAAGTGGGCATAGTTTAAGGCATTGAGAGGGAGCAATCGCTGTTAAGACATTGATTGCTTATTTTTTGATTATATGAGTTGTATCGGCTTATAATTATGTATACTCTCCTGGGAAGTCAGGTTGTACTGAGTGCGGGATGGTTCTAAGAGTGTGTTTTGTTTTTTAAAATTTTGGTATATCATTGCGTCGCAATCCTGAATGCGCTATCTAAAGTAGCTATTTTCCAGTGTGGTTATTTTGACCTGTTTCGCTAAAGTAAAATAAGTTTATTTGTGGTCGCGCTTGGTGGTATAGAAAATCCTGTAGGTTTACGGATAAGCATTTTTTGAATTTAGGTGTATGACAAAAAAAATCCATTACAGCAAATGACTGCAATATGCTCCCATATTATGCAGAATTATTTGCCTGATCCATTTATCTTTTGTGCTATTTTAACTTTTGTTGTCTTTGCTCTGGTGATGCCAATAACGGGGCAATCACCGGTTCAAGTGGTGGATGCTTTTGCCGGTAGTTTTTGGAATTTACTAAGTTTTTCGATGCAAATGGCATTGGTGGTGCTGGCTGGGCATGCGATGGCAGCGACTAAGGCATTTAAGCGTATGCTTGCCAACCTTGCGTCAATGGTCCATAAACCTGATAGTGCGATTTTTTTGGTGTCCATCGTTTCGGCAATTGCCAGTTGGGTCAATTGGGGTTTTGGTTTGGTTCTAGGGGCTATCTTTGCCAAGGAGCTTGCCAGCAGAGTACAGGGTGCCGATTATCGGTTGCTAATCGCTGCAGCCTATAGCGGTTTTTTATTTTGGCATGGTGGTTTGTCTGCCTCTATTCCCTTGGCGCTTGCGAGTGGCAATAATCTAAGCATGGTGACTGGAGGTGCCATTCATACTCCTATCAGCATACAAGAGACGATATTTTCACCACTTAATATCACCATTATTGTTGCTCTGTTAGTAACTATCCCATTGCTCAACCGTTTTATGCATCCGGATAAAAGCCATAGTTTGACCATTCCGGAGCACTTATTGGATGCTGTGGTTGTTGAAAAGCCTTTATTAAAACCCAAAACTCTTGCTGAGAAACTGGAAAATAGCCGCTGGATCAATGTATTGCTGGCCACCTTGGGATTTATCTATATCATTAGTTATTTTGTGAGAAATGGGTTTGCGCTGAACCTGAATATCGTTAACTTTTTATTTTTATTTACCGCCATTGCCCTACATAGAACGCCGAAACAGTTTCTTGCTGCAGTGGCAGAGGGTACAAAGAGTACCGCGGGTATTTTACTATAGTTCCCTTTTTATGCCGGCATCATGGGGATGATGGTGGCTAAAGGTGCCGATGGGGTTTCTTTGGCGGGTGCTATTTCTAGTGGTTTTGTCACTATATCCAATGCAACCACTTTTCCATTATTTACCTTCTTAAGCGCTGGGATTGTCAACTTTTTTGTGCCCTCAGGAGGTGGCCAATGGGTTGTGCAAGCACCTATTATGATGCCGGCCGGTGCCGAGCTAGGCGTTTCCGCGACTAAAACCGCGATGGCGATTGCTTGGGGTGACGCCTGGACTAATATGATTCAAGCCTTTTGGGCATTACCAGCACTCAGTATTGCCGGTCTAAATGCTCGGGATATTATGGGCTACTGTGTGGTAACTCTGTTAGCCTCGGGTTGTATCATCAGCCTTTGCTTGGTTATTTTTTAAAATAAAGCCCTCCGTTTAATGGTGGCGTTTATTTGGTTCAATGTCTTCGCTCAGAACGTCGTCATAGAGGGGTATGCCAGGTATTTTATGGTTTTCGCTGGCCCATTCGCCCAAGTCAATCAGCTGACAGCGTTTGCAGCAAAATGGGCGATGTGGGTATTGGTCGCTCCATTGAATGGGCTTTTGACAGGTTGGACATTGTACTTCAGGGTTTTCTTTAGCCATAGAATCTACCGACTTCCATTGCTACCAGATTGGTGGTTATTTGGGTTAACTTTTGCCGCTACAGATGATATAGCACACTTTAGCAGTATCCCAGGTATTTTTGGTGCAGTCTTTCGACCTGATGCTGCAATGCTTGCAGAGTGCCGGAGTTGTCCAGTATATCGTTTGCTTTGGTACGGCGTTCGGCTCGGGAGAGCTGAGTTTGCATGATTTTGTTAATCTGCTCGGGCGTGTTGCCATCGCGTGTGCAGGCCCGTTTAATTTGCAGTGCGGGTGGTAGGTCTACTACGCAAATGCGGTCTACCAGGGCGGTTTGGCCAGCTTCAATCAGCAGCGGGGATTCGAGTATAGTATAGGCGCTGTTGCTGGCAGCGAGTGCTTGTGTTATTTGTTCGTAGATCAACGGGTGCAACAATTGCTCCAACCAGTGGCGTTGTTGGGCATCATTAAAGACGATGTTGCGGAGTCCTGCTCTGTCCAGTTGCCCATTTGACAGCAGTATAGTTTTGCCAAAATGTGCGACAATTTTTTGCAATACCGGTGTACCCGGCTGTACTACAATTCGCGCTGCCTGGTCGGCGTTCACTACAGTAATACCAAAGGCAGAAAAGCAAGTCGCTGCGGCAGATTTCCCACTACCGATACCGCCGGTTAAGCCCACGATAAACATAAACTGAACTCACGGGCAGTGTAAAATGGGCAGGCTATTAATAGTGATTTAATCATTTGAAATCGGCCTAACGATCAGCTTAGCCCGGAATAGTTGAGGTACCAATTGTTAATTGGTTGACCCCACAGCATCGCAATCCAACCCGCAGCCGCTAGGTAAGGGCCAAAAGCAATGGGTAAATTTTTATCGCGGCCAACAATCAGCATCCAGCTGAGCCCTGCTATGGCGCCTGCGCCTGCGGCGAGCAAAATAACCAGCGGTAACATCTGCCAGCCAAACCAGGCGCCTATAGCGGCGAGGAGCTTAAAGTCTCCGGCTCCCATTCCCTCTTTGCCGGTTATTAGTTTAAACATATGAAAGACTATCCAGAGTGACAGATAGCCGACAATAGCACCAATCACCGCATCCTGTATTGACGTGAATAGTTGCCAACTGTTAACGAGCAGCCCGGCCCACAGCAGAGGCAAGGTAATACTATCGGGTAACAGCTGACGATCAAAATCAATGGCGGACAAAGCTACCAGGGCCCAGGTAAAGCCGCAGCCCGCCAGCGCCTGCCAACTAAAACCCAGCTGCCAGACTACGATGACGCTAAATAGGCCGGTAATCAATTCCACCATCGGATAGCATTTGGGAATCGTTTCGCGACAGTAACCACATTTTCCTTTTAGCCATATATAGCTGATCAACGGAAGGTTTTGCCACGGCTTGACTCTGGCGTTGCACTTGGGGCAGTGAGAGTGGGGGAGCGTTAGATTGAACGTTTCATCTAGCAGCTGTTGATCAGTAGCGCTCGGCTGTTGATTAAAATACTGATAGAACTCTCGTTTGTATTCTCGTTCCATCATAATCGGTAGGCGGTAGATTATCACATTGAGAAAGCTGCCAATCAGCAGCCCGAAAACAAAGGTGCTGCCCAAAAGCAGCGCAGGGTGTTGGTCGAATACTTCTAGCATGATTAAATCACATTGCCTATTTGGAAAATCGGCAGGTACATGGCGATCATGATACCGCCAATCAAGATACCCAAAAGGACTATAATGAAGGGTTCCATTAGGGTGGTGAGATTATCTACCATATTGTCTACGGCATCTTCGTAAAAGTCAGCCGCCTTGCCCAGCATGGTATCCAGTGCACCAGACTCTTCACCAATAGCGGTCATTTGTATCAGCATATTGGGGTAGAGGCTTGAGGTTTTCATCGCCTGGTTCAAAGAAATACCGGTGGCTACTTGATCGCGAATTTTAAACGTGGCCTCTTCATAGAGGATATTACCCGTGGTGCCCGCCACAGAACTCAAAGCATCTATGAGAGGTACACCGGCGGCAAAAGTGGTTGAAAGTGTACGCGCATAGCGTGCGCTGATGGAGTTGTAAGCAATAGACCCCAGAATGGGCAGTTTGAGGGTTAAGCGGTCAAAAAATCTAGCTGCTTTTTTATTGCGTTTTCTGATTTCTACAGTGCCGCCGATTCCGAAGATAATTAAGAGCAGAAGAATAAACCAGTTTGCCTGCATCCATTCAGACATAGTTAAAACAAGCTGTGTGAAAGCAGGTAACTCGGCGCCGAAACTGGCAAAGGTTTCAGCAAACTGAGGTACAACTTTTATTAGCAGAATGGAAGTTACGACTCCGGATACGATTAATACAATGGTAGGGTAAATCATTGCCTTTTTAATTTTTGCCTTGAGTGCTTCAGTTTTTTCTTTATAAGTGGCAATGCGATCGAGCATAGTTTCCAGCGCCCCGGATTGCTCCCCGGAAGCGACGAGATTGCAAAATAGATTGTCAAAATATTTAGGCTGTCTACGCAGGGCATCGGCAAAGGTTGCGCCCGCGCTGACTTCATTGTGAATGGAATAAATAAGATTTTTAGTTGCGGGGTTATCCAACCCCCCAGCCACAATCTCAAAGCTTTGTACTAGGGGTACCCCGGATTTCAACATTGTGGCCATCTGTCGGGTAAATAAAGCAATATCTGCGGAGTTAACTTTTTTTTTGCCACCGAACAGAGGGTTGGGTTTTTTGCGTACCCGGTTGGCAATAATACCCTGGCGGTAAAGTTGGGCTTTGATTAGCGCCGGGTTATTACCAGTGAGCTCCCCTTGCACCTTATTGCCTTTGTTGTCTACGCCATTGTATATATATGCAGCAGGGGTGGAGGGTTTTGCCATGGGTAATATTCCTATGTAGTAATTCTGGAGGCGTCAAAGCTGTCCAACTGCCTCGTATTGCTGCTTTTATGTGCCAGTGGGCAATCAATTCTTGGTAATACGGTTGGCCTCTTCCAGGCTGGTTATGCCCATTACCACTTTTCTCAGGGCCGAAATCCGCAGACTGGCAAAGCCTTCTTTTTTAGCTTGGTCGGCAATCTGAATTGAGTTGGCACCACCCATTATAAGCTTAGAGATGCCCTCAGTGATGCGAACTACTTCATAAACACCAATCCGGCCCTTGTAGCCATTGCTACAGTGGCTGCAACCTATTGGTTGAAAAATATGCCATTTGTTGTCGTGAATGGTGACCAGATCAAAGCCTTCTGCCTTTAGCACCTCTGGTGGCAGCTTTGCGGGTTTTTTACATTCGCTGCAGAGTTTGCGGGCCAGTCGTTGGGCGACAATAATACTGACTGAAGTGGCGATGTTAAAACTTGGTACGCCCATATTCATCAGCCGAGTCAGGGTTTCTGGAGCGGAGTTGGTGTGTAGGGTTGAAAGTACTAAGTGGCCGGTTTGCGCCGCTTTGATGGCAATCTCTGCGGTTTCCAGGTCGCGAATTTCGCCCACCATGATAATATCCGGGTCTTGCCGTAAAAAAGATCGTAGTGCCTCGGCGAAGTTGAGCCCCACTTTGGAGTTAATATTTACCTGATTGACCCCCTCCAAGTTAATTTCTACCGGATCTTCGGCGGTGGAAATATTGCGTTCGGGAGTATTGAGAATGTTTAGACCAGTGTAGAGTGAGACAGTCTTGCCTGAGCCGGTGGGCCCTGTTACCAGAATCATGCCCTGGGGCTTAGATAGCGCATCCAAATAATTTTTTTTCTGATCTTCTTCGTAGCCCAGTGCGACAATGTCCATTTTGGCAGCGGAGGGATCGAGGATACGCAATACGATTTTTTCACCCCAGAGCGTTGGCAGGCTACTTACTCGAAATTCAATCGCACGCAGCTTAGACAGCTGTATTTTGATGCGCCCATCTTGGGGCATCCTGCGCTCGGAAATATTCATCTGAGCCATGACTTTAAGCCGCGATGAGATGCGAATGGCCAGTTGGATAGGGGGGCGAGCCACTTCGTGCAGAATGCCATCGGTACGCAGGCGTACACGGTAGCTTTTTTCATAGGGCTCAAAATGGATATCCGAGGCATTCGTGCGGATTGCGTTGAGTAGGACCTTGTGCACAAAGCGTACGACTGGAGCTTCGTCGGGATCATCTTCCGTTGGGCTTGACTCTGAATTTTCATTCAACTTATCTAGATTGTCCTCGATCTCGCTGAGGTCATCTTCGATACCGTCGGTGTTGGAAAGGTATTTTTCAATGGCGATGGCCAGCTTGTCACTTTCCACCAGCACGGCGTCAGTGCTGAGCCCGGTGTTGAAATTGATTTCATCCAGGCCCGCTAGATTGGTGGGGTCTGCCACTGCCACAAATAGTCGGTTGCCACGTTGATAGATTGGCAAGGCAAAGTGTTTGCTGATGAGTTTTTCATCCACCAAGCCACGGGGAATCAGATCAAAGTTGTAGGCGCCAAGATCAAACAGCGGTGAGCCAAAAGCCTGGGCAGCAATAGTGGCCAATTGATGGCTCTTGATCAGTTTGGTGGCTACCACATGTTGGGCGAAACTTTGTTTTTCACGCTTTGCCGCTTTGGTAACGGAAATTGCCGTGGGTTCGTCGATTATTTCGTTGGCAATCAGCCGTTTGGCCAGTCCGTTCAGGTCGATGCTGCTCATGGAAGAAAACACTGCATTAGGTGAAACTCGTTTGTAGAGGACAACTGCCTGCTATTTTATGCAGATTTTGCATGACACGCACTAAATGTGATGCACAGCGGGTTTTTTTTGATGAAGTGACCATTTTGCTAAGCAATAAAAGGGAGGACAAATGTTTTAGCCTCTCTTCTTCTTTATTGGTTGCCATTCTTTTTTCTCCCTGATGCCACAAGTAGGTATCAAAAGGTTAATTGCTGAAAATTTCTATACCAAATGGTTGAAATAAGCTTTTTTGTTCAAAAAGTGCGCACTTTTTGCGCATTGTGACACTTTAGGATACCTCTATAATTTTTATAGCGCGGTTCGCAGGTTAGCTAAACTGCCGAGTATCAAGCGTGATGAATATTCAATAGCATGTATCGTCTAGGTTCTGAGAAGAAAGGTTATCCACAGTCAACGAAGTGCACTGCTTTGTTTGTCCTGTTGGTTCAGAATATGCTGCTGAAGCGTCAGGGTTGTTAAAAGGACTTCATTTGCGAGCCAGCAGGATGCTTTTAATGAAAAAGCACTTGGGTTTTACTTTAACAGAGCTGATGATTGTTGTCGTGATTGTCGGCATTTTGATCGCTGTTGCCTTGCCGGCGTACAAAACCTACACCATACGCTCCCGGGTGATAGAGAGGTTAAGCCTCGCTATTGCGGCTAAAATTGCGGTGGTTGATGCCTACACCACCACGAATGCGATTTCAATTCTTGGGGGCGGCACCGGCGCCTCGCTTCTCGATTCTTACGGTTATAGCTACACTTCAGGCAGTGATAGTGGCTTCCATAGCCATTAATAATTTTGTCAATGTCAATGCGCCGATCATTTGGGGTGTGGCGTTGGCGCAGCAGCAGCCTACCCATTTGTACCCGCCAACTGTCATTATTAATTTGGGGCAGGCGTCTGTCCTAGCATCGCTTTCCCTTCATAGTATTTATTGTCTAGCAGTGACCCGAGTGCACCAACTTAGCGGCATAGGTTTTTTCTTTCTGTCAGACTAACGCAAGACTTGTAACTATATTCAATAGAGTTTCTGCAAGGAATTTTATGCGTAGATGAGTAACTAGCCTAGTATGAGAAAGCAATCGGGCTTTACGTTAATGGAATTGATAATCGTCACTGCGATTGTTGGCATTCTGTCGTCTATTGCCCTGCCAGGATATAAAAAGTTTACTGTGCGCGCCCGGGTGGTGGAAGGTTTGATGTTGGGCACCCAGGCAAAAATGGCGGTGATTGAAACCTATACAGTGGTTACGGCCGCTTCTATTGCTGCCTATGATGGCACCGGTGGCGTATCTTCGGGCTCTTATGGTTATCGTTTTACTCCGATAGACACAGTGGCCTCGATAGCCATTGCCGCTATGGCGAATACCGCTGCACCCGTTATTACAGATGCTCAAATTACCATTACCTTCGCCGGTTCCATTGTAGGCTCTGTAACGGCGGTAAATTTAATACCGGGTAGTGGCACTATTGATGGTGTTACGGGTATCCCTACCGCGCCAATCACAGCCATAGCTCCTATCGTATGGGGTTGCACTGTGAGTAATGCAGAGGAATATGCTTTTGTGCCTGCTCGTTGTCGTTTTGGTGGTGCCTGAAATTGATGAGCCTTTGTGCGGGCGGCAGCTTTGCGTGGATAGCTGAAATATACACGATCCGGTAGCTTCCCACTGAAGGCGGCTCTGGCGCTTTTTGCCAACTTGAAGTCTGCTGCTAAGCAAAGCCTCTGTGCACTATGTCGGGTTTTGTCAATTTGTGTCACGCGGTGCCCACTTCCCACACAACATTAGCGCAAGTGATCCGAGGGCTATTCAGGTGGCTGTATTGCTGGCTTGGTCTCGGGTTGCCACTTTGCAACCGTGTTGTGGCAATTGAGTGGAAAATTGAGCGAGTCATTTATTGTTCATAGTATCTTCTTCCCCGTAAAGCTCGCTATTGCGGCTATGTATGGCACAGGCCAGATAGTGATGACGCAACCCATGGGGGTAAATCTGAGAGTGAGATGACGGCTATTGGGTAGTAATAACGACATTTGGCAGTGTTGTCGCTTCACAGTTAGGCCCATGGCCTATGCTGAAAACCGGACAGCGCTGGGTTGATAGAGGATGAATTGTCTCATTTGAATAAGAGAGGATGGTAGAGCGAGGGGTTCGGCGAGCGATTTTGCCACTTGTTCAGTTTATCTGTCAACTTGGCCTAAAAGTTGCTTCTTATTTGGTAGTTCTTATAGATGAGATTGGATTTACACACCCATAGGATGGTTACAATGAAAAAGCAACAAGGTTTTACGCTCATTGAGCTGATGATTGTCATCGCGATTGTGGCGATCCTGGTTGCCACGGCAATACCAGCGTATAAAAATTATACGATTCGGGCTCAGGTGGTGGAAGGCTTAATCTTGGCCAGCGCAGCCAAGACCGCCGTGGCTGAGACTTATACTAGTACCGAACAGGACGCCATTATTGCTTATCCCGGCACTGGTGATGCTCCTGCCAATTCTTATGGGTACAGTTATGTCGCCGGCAGTATCGTGGCCTCTATTGCCATTGCTGGCATTGCCGATGTCAGTACACCGGTGTTGACCGATGGACAAATTGTGGTTACTTACACCACGAATATAGATGCAGCGTTACAGACGCAACCGCTGACCCTGGTGCCGGGTAGCGGAGAGATTGATGATACTAGTGGTGAACCCACGTCACCACTGGACCCCGCCGCGCCGATAGTCTGGGGTTGTGTTATTGGCGATGCCGCAGCTTACCCATTTGTACCGAGTACTTGCCGCTATTAAGGCCCTTCAAGTTTGGGTCACTTCAAGTACGGCTTGAAGGCTCCAAGGGGCTAAATGGCTGCGCTTATTCACTAACGTGCTCTATGTATAAATACCAAGGGTTTACCCCCGACTGTTTGAGCCGGATGGCTTATCCGGCCGCCCTTGGCCACCGGCGCGATAAATATGATTTTGAATCGCCGTTAGCATACCGCGTAAAATCCCCAGTTCCATATCGTCTGGACGCACCCGACTAAACAGTCGGCGCAAGCGGGTCATGGTTTGGCGAGGCTTGTTCGGATCGATAAACTCCAACTCCCCCAGTGCTTGTTGTAGATGTTCAAAATATAGCTCCATATCTGCGGCTTTGGCCGGGGGTCTGTCCCACTCGGTGTAGTTGAGTGCACTACCGCGCTCTAATTCCAGTGCCGCCACGCGCACTTCATATGTGAGCACCTGTACTGCGGTGGCTAGGTTGAGAGAGCTGTAATCTGCATTGGCGGGAATATGTACATGGAAGTTGCACGCTTGTAATTCTTCATTGGTAAGTCCGCGATCCTCGCGGCCAAATACCAGAGCTACAGGGTGGGTGGCGGCTTCAACAACGGCTTTTTCACCACACTGGCGCGGTGTTAGCAGTGGCCAAGGGATACGCCGTTCACGGGCGCTGGTGGCAACCACCAGGCCGCAGTTGGCCACTGCCTCCTGCAGGCTATCAACCACTATGGCATTGTCGAGTAACTCCGCTGCGCCGGCAGCGCGCCAGATTGCATTGGCCGCGGGAAATTCCCGCGGTTGTACCAGGACCAATTGGCTAAGTCCCATATTTTTTAGTGCACGGGCAGCACCACCAATATTGCCTGGGTGCGCGCTGTTTACTAACACGACGCGAATATTATTTAATGGAGACTCGGCCATACTCTAAATCTATATATTGAAAGTGACTAGGAAGCGTTATTTTGTGCCGGAGGCACAAGTTGGCGCAGCAGTGTAGCAAGCTTGGCTAAAAATCCCTACAATCATGCCCCCAATCTGCCCGGATTTGCTGTTAATCCTTATTTTTTAATCATTAATGCGGTATTACTATGGAACCCATGCTGAATATTGCCCTGCGCGCTGCGCGCAAGGCTGGTGAATTGATCGAACGAGCCTGGGAGCGCAACGATCTGACACAGGTTGAAGAAAAAAGCCGCAATGATTTTGTTACTGAGGTGGATAGGGCCAGTGAGCGGGAAATTATTTACCATCTGCGCAAGGCCTTTCCCAAGCACAGTGTCCGCGGTGAAGAGAGCGGTTTACAAGAAGGAGCTGAGGCCGACTATGAGTGGATCATTGACCCCCTCGATGGCACCACCAATTTTATTCACGGCGTGCCGCAGTTTGCCGTTTCCATCGCCTGTTGTTACCGTGGCCGGGTCGAGCACGGGGTGGTGCTTGATCCCATCAAACGCGAAGAGTTTACTGCCAGTCGCGGTTGCGGTGCAACACTGAACGGCCGCCGCCTGAGGGTATCATCGCGTCTGGGTTTACGCGGCGCCTTGATTGGCACTGGCATTCCGTTTAGTGGCGAGCGCTTAGAGCACATGGATGCCTATCTTCAGGTGTTAAAAGAAATTGCCGGCCAAACTGCCGGTATACGCCGCCCTGGTGCCGCAGCACTGGATTTGGCCTATGTGGCCGCCGGGCGCTTTGACGGTTTCTGGGAGATGGGGCTAAAAAGTTGGGACGTTGCGGCGGGGACATTGTTGGTTAAAGAGGCCGGGGGCTTGGTCAGTGATTTTCACGGCGGCAATGATTATCTTGATTCGGGCAATCTGGTGTGTGCCACTCCAAAGGTTTTTAAACCCCTATTGCAGATTGTTGGCAAGCATTTGAGCAAACTATAATCTGCCTGTCATGTTGATTGAATGGTCTGGTACTTGCAGCGGATAAGCCTTTTCACTGCAAGTGCGTTGATTTTTTTTCTTTCTTTTCCGTAGTTAAAAAATATACTGGCCGAGTTTTTTCAAAATAACCTCAACAAATGGTGTTGTATGAAGAGTAAGCAGAGCCCCAAAATCGTCCCTTTGAACAAAGAGCAGCACAAAAACATAAAAGTGCGCGATCTAACCAGTTTCGAGCACCTGCAATCTACCCATATGCTGCCGGTTACCGCCCATGAGTTTGCCCGCCTCGGTGCCGAATACCCGATTGTTTTTGTAAAAAATACTGATACCAATGAGTTACAGGCGGTTGCCTTGCTCAGCCTCAAAGTTGGTGAAAACCTGTTTGTGAATGAGGTCAACAAGTGGCGTGGGGTATTTGTACCCGGTTGCCTCGGCAATCACCCATTTATGCTCTCGCCCAGCAATAACAATAAAGATCAGCTCACTGTGGCACTGGTAGAAGATAGCCCGCAGGTGGATGAAGCTGAAGGCAATGCTCTTTTTGCTGAAGATGGCGAAGAAACTGAGTATTTGAAAGCCCGCAAAGAAGCGCTGGTGAGCTATTTGGAAAGTGATCGTTTGACCAAAGTATTTACCAAAACGCTGAATGAGCTGGAACTACTCACCGCCAAAAACATAACCGTCAATGTCGGTGCCGAAAAGGTCAACATAAACGGTCTTTATATTATCGACGAAAAAAAGCTCGGCGAGCTGCCGGAAGAAAAATTTGCCGATTTCCGCAAGCGCGGTTTTCTGCCGGTCATTTACGCCCAGTTGGGCTCTTTGCACCAGCTCAGCAAATTGGCAAAACTGCAGGCTGAAAGACCAGCCAGTAGCACGGTGGAAGTCAGCCAGGCATCCTAAAAACGTTCATAAACCGGCTTAACCGCCGGGTTTTTTCTTTTAGCTTCTTTCGTAATTCACCGAATATTCACAATCACCACATCGATTTGCGGATCATCGTGGTAATTAATCGTGTCAATCTCAAAACCAGAACCGACAGTGCAGAATCGGGTGGGCACTGCTGTTTTTCATCAGGGACTCGATTGGTACAACACTGCTGCGCAAACTATTGACCGCTTTAGGGCGTTAATTGAAATTAAAGTCGCTTAATGCATCTATTTTTTTGTGCTTCATACAAAAAAATGCTTACTGTGCGGGGTGCTATGGTAGCGTCTAAAGATAAACAGTTTAAGAAAGGGCGCGGGCAGTTATATAGCATCTTCTAAGTACTCTGCGAACTTTCAGTAAACTGCGTTGCTCGTAAAGCTTAAGGCAAAATGCAATAAAAACAGAAATAAAAACAGAGATAAAAGCACAAACCAAAAAGGGCTACACCATGATTATCTGATTTTGACGAAACGCCACCCCCCAGTGCGACCAACACAGAGAGATGGCTAACCCCAAAAGATATGGACTTATCTAGCGAGGCTGTCATGAATGATAAGCCAGGCCTGTGTTCGGCTTCAATAAAATTAATAATACAGTTGAATGTTTTTATCCGCTTTCGCCCATGGCGTTGGTGCAGGGTCTGGTGTGGTACGATGATTGGTGTAT
>JAHZJJ010000165.1 GCA_022600975.1 Gammaproteobacteria bacterium | reverse complement strand
TTTTAAAGGAGTTTAAAAATGTTAGAGGTAGACTGTAAATTATTGCAATCTGTTCACCTGGGTAAAGTTTTCACCATCACGCCGGTATGGATGGGGGACAACATCGTAAAGCTATACATAGTGGCCCGCGATGGTGGTCAACTGACTATCATTGATCAGGCTTTGCCCACGGTAAAAGCAGCTCAGCTATCCGAAGACCAGCAAAATTCCCAAGCCCCAGAAGATAGCCAGCCCCCTAAACCTCCGAACGATGATTCAGATCCACTACACTGAAGCCCAGAGTGCAAGACTAACCCTACTTGCCGCTAAGCAGTATAAAAGTACTGGCATCCCTGCGCTGTGAATGGGGGGATGTCAGTGCATTTTTGTCGCAATAATTTCATTCAAGAGAATCACACTTGTGTTCAAAAAGATTTAACCGGCGACTGTCATGAGTTATTGATATCCAAGACTCCCTCTCGATTAAATTGTCCTTTGCCAAACAGGTGAGCAAGCTTCGCTCCACTTTTTCCATAACAGAATTTTCTGGAAGGCCATTTTTGCCGATGGTGCTATCGAAGTCTTTGCGACAAACTCGTGGCAAAGCTCCGGTTGGGCCTGGCTGAAACCCCCAGGTTTTTCTAAAGATCCACAACGTTCAACTTAAAATTAATCTTACTTTAGCTAACGATAAAACACTTTTAAAGTGCGCAAGCAATCTATTCATTCAATAAAAATACGAGCATTCAAATGCTACCTAAAAAACAGTTCAAGTAAAAACCTAAAGCTTTGCCAAAGTTAAATTAAAACTATAAAATTAACGATAACGATAACAATAGTGATAAAGGTAAATCCAAATATGTTCTATCGAAAACTAGCACTCGTCAGCTTTATGGCGGGCCTTTCAGCCAGTGTGGCCAGTATTTCTTTGCCCACACAAGCTGCCGAGGAAGTCATAGAAGAAGTGGTTACTATAGGTACCCGCGGCAAACCCCGTTCAGCAACAGATTCAACTGCAGCTGTTGATGTTATTTCCGCAGCGGACTTCCTCAATCAGGGCGAGATGGACACAAACAATTTGCTGCGTAATCTGGTGCCTTCTTTCAATGTTAATGACCAGCCAGTAAATGATGCAACTATTTTAGTAAAGCCCGCCAACCTGAGGGGGTTGGCCCCGGATCATACTTTGGTACTAGTGAATGGAAAACGTCGCCACAGGGGTTCAGCAATTACCTGGCTGGGCAATGGTTCGTCAGATGGATCACAGGGCCCTGATATTGGTGCTATACCCGCTTTGGCACTAAAAAGCGTCGAGGTATTACGCGACGGCGCCGCGGCACAGTACGGCTCTGATGCGATCGCAGGTGTTATTAACTTTAATCTCAAAGATTCCGATAGCGAGAGTGCTATTGAGGTTAGGCATGGGGTGTATAAAGAAGGCGATGGTGAAACTTACTCTGTCGCCGTCAATAAGGGATTTTCTTTAGGTGGCAAGGGTTTTTTGAACTTAACCGGAGAATTTACAGAGCAAGAGGCAACTAACCGCAGCATTCAGCAGACCGATGCAGCTGCTCTGGCTGCCGCTGGTTTCCCAGTTGAAAACCCTGTACAAGTTTGGGGCCTACCAGAAGTGGAAGATGACATTAAATTGTGGGCAAATTTTGCCCGTGAACTCGGTGCGGGTGTCGAGCTTTTTGGCCAGGCCAACCACAACCATAAAAAAGCTACGGGCAGTTTCTTTTATCGCAACCCTTTAACCCGTGATGGCGTCTATTCCTCAACAAACGACAATGGTACACCGGATAACAAAACAGATGATTTTTCACAACTCTTAGTGGCCGACTTAACTGCGAATGGTTCCGGCAACTGCAGCCAATACGCGGTTAACTCAAGCGAGCCCACTAGCCCTGAATTGGCAAGTGCTCTAGCGGGGTTGGCAGCAGACGAAAACTGTTTTAACTTTGGCGAAATCTTGCCCGGTGGCTTCACCCCAAGATTTGGTGGCGAAGTCACGGATCAATCATTGTTATTGGGATTACGCGGTACCACGGAGCGAGAGCTTGGATGGAGCTTTTCAGCTTATTATGGCGCCCATGAGTCAGATTTTTTTCTCCTTAATACTGTCAATGCCAGTCTCGGCGCAGATTCTCCAACAGATTTTGATGTAGGCAGCTATGGCCAGGAAGACCTCAATGTAAATGCTGACTTTTCCATGCCTTTGGGCGATGCAATCAGCCTTGCTTTTGGTACAGAGTATCGAGAGGAAACTTTTTCCATTTCGGCTGGCCAAATTGAATCTTATATTGATGGTGGCTTAGATATCCAGGGCTTTAGCACCTCAAGCAATGGCTTTCCCGGATTATCTTCAGACATATCTGGTGATTTTTCCCGCGAAAATTACGCAGTATACGTTGACAGTGAGTGGGCCCTTAGTGACAATTTTTTGGCGGCCGGTGCAGTACGCTATGAAGATTACGAAGGTTTTGGTGGCACTACAAACTTTAAACTAGGTGCCAATTGGAGCATTGTCGATAACTTTGGCGTTCGCGCGACCTTTAGTACTGGCTTTAAAGCCCCAACCCCTGGTCAATCCAATGCATCAAATATAACCACACAAATATTAAGTGGAGTATTGGTTAACCAGGGGGTCATTCCTTCTAATAGCCCTGTGGCTCGACTGCGTGGTGGTGAGGATTTGGATGCCGAAAAGTCCACCAATATAACTCTGGGAGTCTATTTGACATTAGCCGAATTCGATATAACTTTGGATTATTTTAATATTGACGTAGATGACCGTTTAAGCTTTTCAAAAAACTATGGGCTTACCGAGGATGAAAGGATTTCATTGCAAGGTCAAGGCATTGATGCTTCGGATATTTCAGAGTTTCGTTTTTTTACCAATCAATTTGATACTAATACTTCAGGGTTTGACCTGGTAATAACTACTGATACCGAGTGGTTGAACGGCATTACAGCCTGGAGCCTAGCCGCTAATTATACCGATACTGAAGTCACAAGTTTTGACCCGGAGATACTTGATAACGGCCGGATTAAGTTAATAGAGAATGGTATACCAGATACCCGAATAAATTTCAGTGCCAACCACGCTATGGATGCTTGGCGATTATTGGCGCGGTTAAATTATTACAGCGATTTTTATGATAATGAAGCGGATGGCACCTTTGACGCGGCCTATACAGTCGATCTTGAAGCCACTTACCAAGCTACCGAACATTTAAGCTTTGCGCTCGGGGGGCGGAATATTTTGGATGAAACCGGGTGCAGTCTTGATAACTGCAGCATTTCCAAAGCGGGTGAATTAGGGCTTCCATCCAGCCAATATAGCCCATTTGGATTTAATGGTGCCTATTACTATGGTCGGCTAATGTACGAATTCTAAGCCCTGTGGAATTGGGTTAATTACTAAATTAGCACCCGTACTAAAGCAACAAAACCTTTGTTTCAACCCTGCGGGCGTCTTTTTAAAATTAAAGTTTGTTTTTTGTGTAAGTACAAACTTGACTCAACGGCCACATTCACAGGGCCGCAAGCCCGCTGCCCTTGTGAAGGTTATAATGGACACTGGGCTCAACTATGCAGCTTCCGCTCACAAAATCTATAGCAAAGCCACAATTTGACTGCATAGTATTTGAAACAAAAATAGAACACTTTCCTGTAGCAACCGTTTTATTGTATGCTTCAACGCTCACTACAAAATCAGGAAGGCCCCTATGGGAAAAGCTGCTGCCCGGGTGGGTGATATGCACATCTGCCCCAAAATGGAACCCGGCCCAGTGCCACATATTGGGGGCCCAATATTAATGGGCTCCTCCAACGTTTATATTGGCGGCATGCCCGCAGCTCGGGTTGGCGATAAGGCGCTCTGCGTTGGCCCACCAGACAAAGCTTCTGCCGGTTCTTCCACCGTATTTATCAACGGTAAAGCCGCTGCGCGTATGGGCGATTCCTGTGGTCATGGTGGCACCATTGTAGTCGGCTGCCCCACTGTACAGATTGGCGGTTAAAAATTTTGCCTGCCACACCACCAGCACTGACAAAACCCCATAAAGCCAGTGCTAGGAGCCTGTCGGACTTAACCGGTCGTAGCGAGAAAAAGACCGGTTTGAGCCATTTTTTATGATGATCCGAGGCGAATAGTGGTTCTATTTAACGAGAATCAGCATAAAAAATGGCCAAATCCGGCTTTTTCGCAGTAG
>JAHZJJ010000164.1 GCA_022600975.1 Gammaproteobacteria bacterium | reverse complement strand
GCCGTCCTGGCGGATAATGCTCAGCTGGGGCGGTTTACGCGGTGCAATCGCGATTGCACTGGTTTTATCGTTGCCCACCGATTTGCCTTACTGGTGGACGGTGCAGTCCATGGTGTTTGGTGTAGTATTGTTTTCGATATTAATACAGGGAACCAGCAGTATCTATTTTTTTAAAAAAATGGATTTGTAGATAATAGATAAAGTGGGTTTGTTTTTAACAAAATTTATTGAGTATTTTTTTACTGCTAGTTTTTTATGGGTTTATTTTTACCAAAAAATAAATACTGTTAATCTAAAAATAAGTTTTAAAATTAGATAAATCCTTTAAACTTAAAAACCGCAGTTGGGCGCGTAAAAGCTGTTTAAGTTATTGGTGTGCATCAAGAACTTGTGAATAATTGTGTGATTCAACTGCGGTTGCTAGGTTAAATCAAGGGTCATTTTGCGGGTATCAAGGGTGATGTGCCTTCTCAACTAGTAATTGTTGCAACACATTGGCAGCATTGCTCAGAGTATGCTGACGGTGGCTGATGACACCGAGCTGACGCACTATGTCTAATTGTGGCACCGGCAGTACCGCTAAGGCTTGATCTACCAGAGTGCAGGGCAGCACACTCCAACCAAGGCCAACGCCTACCATCATTTTGATGGTTTCGAGAAAGTTGGTTGCTAGCTTGGCGCTTAGTTTCAGTCCGTGAATATCGAACTGCTGTTGAATAAGCCGTCCGGTATAGGTGTTGAGGCCCGGTAATATTGCCGGGTATTCGGCCAGAGCGTTCAAATCGAGTTTTTTCAACCGCAGCAGAGGATGATCCGGGGCCGCTACGGCCACACAGGGGTCGGGCCAGAGAGTTTGAGCATTGAGGGATGGATATGGCTTGAGAGCAAGCGTGACCACGGCCAGTTCATATTTTCCCGTTAATAGCGTTTCGTAGGCCTGTTCTGAATCTACAAAATCTATATCCAGGGTCACGCTTGGATAATGGTTGTTGAATTCCCGCAATATCGGTGGTAGGTGATGCAGGCCTACATGATGGCTGGTGGCGATACGCAGATTGCCACCGATGGTGTCTTTAAGATTGCGTAATTCCCATTGTGCATCGCTGACAGCGTTGAGAATATGCCGGGCTCGCGGTAGTAATGCTCGGCCGGCATCGGTGAGCTGCAAACGACGGCCTATGCGATCAAATAGTGGTGTATTAAGTTGCTGCTCTAGAGCTGCAAGACGCTTGCTGACTGCCGGTTGAGTCAGGTGCAAATTTTCTGCCGCTGCGGAAACAGAATTCTGTTCGGCAATGTGCAGAAAGGCCTTTAACCATTGAATTTCCATCTCGGCACCTTATTCAACCTATTCCAAAAGCGACTTATTTGTATAATAAATATAAATTGATGTTATTCAAAGTCGATTCTAGACTGCGAACGTTATTAATAAAGGAGCCGGCATCATGGGCCACTCAGATAATACGAAATTTGACATTAGGTCAGTTAATCAGAAAAAAACACTCTACGACAAACTTTGGCAAGATCATTTAGTGAAGTGCCGCGATGACGGCACTGCTTTGATTTATATTGATCGCCACCTGATTCATGAAGTCACCTCGCCTCAGGCCTTTGAAGGTTTGCGTCTGGCGGGGCGCAAACCTTGGCGCACCGACTCGGTGGTGGCAACACCGGATCACAATGTGCCCTCTGAGGTTGCCGAACGCGCCGCTGGTATCGCCGGTATACGCGATGATGTGTCCCGTTTGCAGGTGCAAACGCTGGAAGATAATTGCAAGGAATTTGGCATTGTCGAATTTGGGATTAATGAACCAGGGCAGGGTATCGTTCATGTGATTGGCCCCGAAACTGGCGCTACCTTGCCAGGAATGACGGTAGTGTGCGGTGATTCCCACACTTCTACCCACGGTGCTTTAGGCGCGTTGGCTCAGGGTATAGGCACCTCTGAGGTGGAGCATGTATTGGCTACCCAATGTTTGATTCAGAAAAAAATGAAGAATATGTTGGTGCGGGTGGAGGGTGCATTGGCTCCTGGGGTCACCGCCAAAGATTTGGTTTTGGCGATTATCGGTGAGATCGGTACTGCTGGTGGTACCGGCTATACCATTGAATTTGGCGGTAATGTCATACGCAAGTTGTCTATGGAAGGGCGTATGACTCTGTGTAACATGGCCATCGAGGCCGGTGCCCGTGCCGGTATTGTGGCTGTGGATCAAACTACCCTTGATTATGTAAAAGGTAAGCCCTACGCACCCAAAGGTGCCCATTGGGAACAAGCGGTGGCTGCCTGGAGCCAGCTGCACTCTGATGATGGCGCGCATTTTGATACGGTGGTTGAGTTACAAGGTGAAACGATATCGCCACAGGTGAGCTGGGGCACTTCACCGGAGATGGTGTTGCCGATCAGTGCTCGGATTCCGGATCCGGCGCAACAAAGCGACGCTACTAAACGTAACGGTATTCAGCGAGCATTAGAGTATATGGGTTTAAAGGCCGGACAAAAAATTTCCGATATTGCGTTGGATCGCGTCTTTATCGGTTCCTGCACTAATTCCAGAATCGAAGATTTACGAGCGGCGGCGGCAGTGGTCGCAGGTCAGCACAAAGCTACCAGTGTAAAACAGGTATTAGTGGTACCCGGTTCTCAGGCGGTGAAAGCTCAGGCAGAAAAAGAGGGGTTGGATAAAATTTTCCTCGCCGCAGGTTTCGAGTGGCGTGAGCCCTCCTGCTCCATGTGTCTGGCGATGAATGCCGATAAGCTCGGTGCGGGTGAACACTGCGCTTCTACTTCAAATCGCAATTTTGAGGGTCGTCAAGGCTATGGTGGTCGCACTCATCTGGTTAGCCCCAGTATGGCAGCGGCGGCGGCGATTGCCGGTCGTTTTGTGGATGTACGCGAGCAATTAGACAAAATTACCAACAGTATCGGTACAACAGAGGGGGCGGGGCAATGAAACCATTTACGCAAATCACTGGTATTGTGGCACCGATGGATCGGGCCAATGTGGATACGGACATAATCATTCCCAAGCAGTTTTTAAAATCCATCAAGCGCACTGGTTTCGGGCCCAATTTGTTTGATGCATTGCGCTATCTTGATCAGGGAGAGCCGGGGCAGGATAACTCTGGGCGTCCACTTAATCTTGAATTTCCACTGAACTTTCCCCGCTATCAGGGAGCTTCGGTGCTGTTGACGCGCAAGAATTTCGGTTGTGGTTCCAGCCGTGAGCACGCCCCCTGGGCCCTAGATGATTACGGTTTTCGCGTTATTATTGCGCCGAGCTTTGCGGATATTTTCTACAATAACTGTTTTAAAAACGGTCTTTTGCCAATTGTGCTTAATGAGGCACTGGTGGACCAGTTATTCAAAGAAATGTACCAACAGCAAGGTTATGCGCTAACGGTTGACTTGCAAAGCCAGCAGATCATTAAGCCCAATGGTGAAAGTCTGACATTTGAGCTAGATGAATTCCGCAAACATTGCTTACAAAATGGCCTCGATGACATCGGCCTGACCCTTGAAGATGCCGAGGCTATTCGATCCTATGAAATCCGTCGTCGCGAGCAATCTCCATGGCTGTTTGATGCACTTGGGTAAATACGATTTTTACCGGTTCTTTTGGCCTAGTGTGATAGGTTAAGGATATTTCTAGCAGTTATACATTCAGATACAGGAAATATTGTTTTGAATAAAAAAATCATGGTGTTGCCGGGCGATGGTATAGGCCCGGAAATTGTTACGCAGGCCCTGGCAGTATTAAATGCTGTGGATAAAAGATTTAAGCTTGGGTTAAGTTTTGAAGAAGGATTAATTGGTGGTGCCTCTATTGATCAATATGGCGAACCACTAACGGATGCCACTCTGGCTGCGGCGGCCAAGTGTGATGGCATATTATTGGGAGCTGTGGGGGGGCCACAATGGGATGCACTGGCAGCGGATATCCGCCCTGAGCGTGGTTTGTTGAAAATTCGCAGTGGCCTTAGCCTCTATGCCAATTTGCGCCCCGCAATTTTGTATCCACAATTGGCAGAGGCCTCTTCGTTAAAGCCTGAGGTGGTGGCCGGGTTGGATATCCTTATTGTACGCGAGCTCACCGGTGGCATTTATTTTGGTGAGCCGCGAGGTATCCGTACCCTGGATAACGGCGAGCGTCAGGGTTTTAACAGCTATGTGTACAGCGAATCAGAGATTGAGCGCATTGCTCATACCGCTTTTGCAGCGGCACAAAAACGCCGGGGTAAACTGTGCTCAGTAGACAAGGCCAATGTATTGGAGGTCACGGTATTATGGCGTCAGGTATTGGATCGATTGGCACCAGAGTATCCGGATGTAGAATTATCTCATATGTATGTAGACAACGCCGCAATGCAATTGGTAGGTGCGCCAAAACAATTTGATGTGATAGTGACTGGCAATATGTTTGGAGATATTTTGTCGGATGCTGCCGCCATGCTCACAGGTTCCATCGGCATGTTGCCCTCTGCATCATTGAACGAATCGGGCCTTGGCCTCTACGAGCCTTGCCATGGCTCAGCACCGGATATTGCCGGTCAGGGTATTGCCAATCCGCTGGCGACAATTTTGTCGGTGGCGATGTTGCTGCGTTATTCATTGGACATGGCGGTAGCGGCCGAAGCTATTGAGGCTGCAGTGAGTAAAGTGCTTGATGCGAATTTGCGCACGGCGGATATTTATACTTCGGGTACCCAAAAAGTATCTACAGCCGAAATGGGTGCAGCCGTAGTAGCCGCAATTTAGTTTCTGGATCTGTCATTGCGCACAATGAAGACACTAATTTAAATACATAGGAGCAGTGTAATGCGTATAAAAAAAGTGGGATTTGTCGGCTGGCGCGGTATGGTTGGTTCAGTCTTATTGGAACGTATGCGTGCGGAAAATGATTTTTCCCATATTCCCGAGCCGTTATTTTTTTCCACCTCCAGCGCCGGGGCCAAGGCGCCGGACATCGGCGGGGAATTGGCACCGCTGTTAGATGCTTACGATATTGCTGCACTTATGCAGCAGGATGTGATTCTCAGTTGTCAGGGGGGCGATTATACCCAGGCTGTTTTTGCCAAGTTGCGAGCCGAGGGATGGCAGGGTTATTGGATTGATGCTGCTTCTAGTCTGCGTATGCAGGAAGACGCATGCATAGTATTGGATCCGGTTAATCGCACAGTGATCGACACAGCCATTCAACAGGGCAACAAGAATTTTATCGGTGGTAACTGTACTGTCAGTTTGATGTTAATGGGCCTCGGCGGTTTGTTTAATGCAGGCGTGGTAGAGTGGGTGTCGGCTATGACGTATCAGGCTGCCAGTGGTGCTGGGGCACAAAGTATGCGCGAGTTGCTCTGTCAGATGGGATGTATCCACGAAGGTGTGGTCGAGGAACTGGATAACCCTTCTAGTTCCATACTGGATATAGAGCGCAAGGTGGCCGCTAATCTGAGTTCGGTGGATTTTCCTGTTAGTGAATTTGGCGCCCCCTTGGCCGGTAGTTTGTTGCCGTGGATCGATACTCAGCTGAATAATGGTCAGAGCCGCGAAGAATGGAAATCCCAAGCGGAAGTTAACAAGCTTTTAAATACTGAGCGCAGCATACCGATTGATGGTACCTGCGTGCGTGTTGGCGCTATGCGTTGTCACAGCCAGGGGTTTACCATCAAGCTGAAACACAATTTACCAATTGATGAGATTGGGCAGCTTATTGTTTCTGCCAATGACTGGGTCAAGGTTGTACCCAATGAGCGCGAAGCCACAAATGAACAACTTACCCCGGCGGCGGTGAGCGGTAAGCTAGAAATACCGGTGGGACGCTTGCGCAAATTAAATATGGGTCCGGAGTATCTGTCGGCATTTACCGTTGGAGATCAACTGTTGTGGGGAGCCGCGGAACCTCTGCGACGAATGTTGTTGATTTTATTGGGTAGATTGTAAAGTTTTTCTTCTTATACGGAGATAACTTTCCATGGAGATAGGTTGAATAAAGGAGGCACGGGCTACACCCCGGCCCCCTCACTCGCTTAATAATAACGGCTGACGATTGGAGCAACCAAAAGGCCGGTGCGGGCATTCTCCCTAGTGTTATCTATTCCCGTTTCATAACCGTTATAGGTGATGTCTGGATTTGCATGGCGTGCTATCCGTGGGCAGCCGTTTGAGCAGGGGTTGGAATAAGACATAACCGTTCTGAAAACGCCGTCAACATAATGCCCAAACGACCAGGGGTATGAGGCTTCGCTGGGGTCTGAGCCGTTTTCCGGGTTGTGCTCCATGCCCAGATTGTGGCCGTGTTCGTGGGCAAAAGACAGGTTTGAAACAGCGCAGTTAACAGCCGTCGCCTGAAAAGCATAGGGGCTAAACTCTGGCCCAGGTACGTCTTGTACATAGCCGACACCACAGACATCGTTCACATCAACAATAATTGAAACCATGTCGGCACTGTATTGCGCACGCATATTTGCCACAGCTGGGTTTGCTTCTAACCAGTAGAGCGCATCAATGCCGCTACTTTCGGAATAATCGACTTCCGCAGTATTAACCAGTTGGTAAGTTATATCCATAGCGCTGTTTGCAAAGGCTGCATTGGCATTGTCTACAGCCGCTTGAATAAGGGCTTCTGCTGCGGCTTGGCCACCTAGGCTAGCGCGCACACGTGGTGTATAAACGGATAATAAGTCTATCCTTGTGGGGGCAATCTTCTCAGCGTAAAGTTTTTTGGGTTGAATGGACACTTTGGGGTAAGTGATGCGTTGCTCAGGGCCATTG
>JAHZJJ010000163.1 GCA_022600975.1 Gammaproteobacteria bacterium | reverse complement strand
CTGCCCGAGCGCCAGTTGCAAGCGCGCCTCAAAGGCGAACTACTACAAGTTTCCTGTATCGATAAATTTCCTAAAATGACCGACTATGTAGTACCTTCCGGGGTGCGCATCGCCGATACTGCTCGGGTACGTCTGGGCGCCCATCTTGGGCAGGGCACCACCATCATGCACGAGGGGTTTGTTAATTTTAATGCCGGCACCGAAGGGCCCGGAATGGTTGAAGGGCGCATTTCTGCCGGCGTTTTTGTCGGCGCCGGTTCAGATCTCGGCGGCGGCAGCTCCACCATGGGCACCCTGTCTGGTGGTGGCAATATTGCTATTTCTGTGGGCCAAAATTGTTTGCTGGGCGCCAATGCGGGCATCGGTATTCCACTGGGCGATAACTGCACAGTAGAGGCCGGCCTATATCTTACCGCAGGCACCAAAGTGGCACTGTTAGACGAGCGCGGAAAAAGCACACAACACTGTAAAGCCAGCGAACTGGCAGGAAGACCCAATTTGCTATTTCGCCGCAATTCCATCACCGGCAGCGTTGAATGCCTGAGCAATAAAAATGCCGTAGCACTCAATGAAACTCTACACAACAATTAATACCAAACTGCAATCAAAAGAGAAACTATGAGCCCTACGTTAAAGCTCGCCTGCGACCTGATCTGTCGCCGCTCTATTACCCCGGCAGATGCCGGATGCATGCCATTAATGATCGCACGGCTGGAAAAAATTGGTTTTAAAATTACCCGCTTAAACCACGGTGATACCAGTAATTTCTGGGCAATGCGCGGCAATTCTGGCCCCTTGTTCGCGTTTGCCGGCCATACCGATGTGGTGCCCCCAGGCCCAGAACAAGACTGGCAGTACGCACCCTTTGAACCACAAATCAAAGATGGTTTTCTTTTTGGTCGCGGTGCCGCAGATATGAAAGGCTCCCTGGCGGCAATGGTGGTTGCCTGTGAGGAATTTGTCACCGCGCACCCCAACCACAAGGGCCGTATTGCCTTTCTGATCACCAGTGATGAAGAGGGGCCTGCTACCCAAGGCACCATTAAAGTCGTCGAATGGCTACAACACCAAGGCGAAAAAATAGACTGGTGCCTTGTCGGCGAGCCCTCCAGCACAGCAGTTGTCGGTGATGTGATTAAAAATGGCCGCCGCGGCTCTCTCAACCTGGCACTCACCATCAAAGGTGTACAGGGACATGTAGCCTATCCACAGCTGGCCGAGAACCCCATTCACCTCCTCGCCCCCGCCCTCGTTGAGCTCAGCACAGAACCCTGGGATCAGGGCAATGCATTTTTCCCAGCCACCAGCTTTCAAGTATCCAATATCAACGCCGGCACAGGCGCCACCAACGTTATTCCCGGCATTGCCACACTACTGTGCAACTGGCGATTTTCCACCGAGACCAATCCCCAGGTGCTAGAGCAGCGCGCACGCGCGATTTTAGACACCCATAAATTAAACTACAGTGCCGAATTTAAGCTTTCCGGCCAACCCTTCCTGACCGCCGACGGCCCACTGGTGAAAGCGGCCAAAGATGCTATTAAAAAAGTAAGCGGGCACAGCGCTGAGCTTTCCACCGCCGGCGGCACTTCAGACGGGCGCTTTATCGCCCCCAGCGGTGCTCAAGTGATAGAATTGGGGCCAGTCAATGCCACCATCCATAAAATCAATGAGTGCGTAAACGTTCAGGATTTGGAATTACTAAAAACTATGTATCGACAAATTTTACATCGTTTATTGTGCACAGCAGAAAAATAAAGCAATTTGTCGATAAAGTGTTATTTACCAAATTAACATCGTACGCCAATCTTTCAGCCCGATTGCTCATTCGGTAACTACAATTTACTTGCAGAATTTACTGTTTTCTAATTTGGTAAAAGTGCATATTCCTGCGATGATAAATTGGTAAATCTGGTTAAATTTTGTCACATGCTACGATGCATAATTTGGCTCAAAGTACAATGAGGAAAAAGGTGCGCAACACAAGAGATGGACTTTTACTGCTGAATAAACAAAGCACCCGTCAGTTATCTGTCGGGGGCTTTGGAGCAGATTTCTCTGAAGTTTATTCCATACATACAACTTCACTATACGTATATTTTCCGCCACTCTCTTTTTCATACAACTCGTAAATGTTCCCACACACGCCCTAAGCTTTCAATTCAGCACACGCTAAAGACTGCAAAAATTTACCCACTTAAAA
Source organism: Gammaproteobacteria bacterium (assembly GCA_022600975.1). Taxonomy (GTDB): domain Bacteria; phylum Pseudomonadota; class Gammaproteobacteria; order Pseudomonadales; family Cellvibrionaceae; genus Microbulbifer. The sequence goes on along the minus strand of JAHZJJ010000163.1, from coordinate 1,363 downwards.
TTCAAAAGAGCCCTCATGAGCGGATTACTGACGCATTAGAAATGTGGGACAAGTGTCAGTTGACTGAGTTTCTCATACCATTTGGTCATCACTTTAAAAATTTGGCCATATTGCTGATATAAGTAATAACCAGCCGCCCCAACCAACCCCAGCTGCATAAGTGTCGCTATTGGATAGCGCATATCCAAAACTTTCATCGCACTACCAAACGACGCTTTTAAACGCTTATTGGCTAAATCCACGCTATAACATTCGTCTAATAATAAATGGGTAAATGAACCTAACAGCACAAAGAGTGACACCAATAATGCAAAGCTCAATGATGAACCTAACTTCAAAGCGATAACACAGCCAAGTAAAGCAAACATAACTATGGCTAAGATTGAATGAAGGCTTCCTCTATGCACAGTTATATACTCAAATAGCGGTTTAATGACATTCCAAACCATGAGGTAAATAATCACTACTGACACCCAAACCTCAAGCAATGAAGATAAAGGATAAATAGCAATAAATCCGCCTGCTAAAACACAGGATAATATTGAAAAGAGCCAGCCTATTGAAGTGGAATTATCAGCATCAAGGTCAGGTAATAGCCCCGACAGCGAGCCAATCAAGATCAGTAAAAAACTTTCTGACATAGTTGCAATCTTCGATGCCAGAACCGTAGTGCCTAGTATTGAACTGGATACAATGCTTGCGGTGATATGCGTGGAAAAATTTGCCAATTGAACTCCTTGCAAAATAAGGCAATTTATATCCAAACCACCTCAAGATGCAAGTTTCAAACTGAATTAGACTCGCATCACAGGCCTGTACTTTCTATAACTAATCAGCAGCATCAATGTTGTAAGGGACGTGCACGAAATAACTTACTCTGGGCTTCAGTGTTGCGAACTTGAATCATCGCTCGGTGATTTAGGAGGCGGCCCATCCTCAGAGGTTTAGGCTTTTTTTGCTGTGGGTAAGGTTTGCTCACCAATCGTCAGCTCGCCACCACCGCGGGCCACTATGTATAGTTTTACGATGTTGTCCCCCATCCATACCGGCGTGACGGTGAAAATCTCACCCAGGTGAAGCGTTTGCAACGATTTACAGGTTACTTCTAACATTTCCATAATCTCCTTTAAAAAGCCTGTGACGCGAAATTTCAAAACGCGTGCACGCTTACAATACACGCTCGCCACAGGCGTAACCCATCTGGATTAATTGTAAGGTTAATTTAATGAATGTTTGAAGTACGGGGACGGGCGGGCCGCGGCTGAAGTAGAGAACCACTCCTATTTTCGCGCTACACCACAACGTACTCCAGCACCAAAGGTGGGAGCGGATGAAATTGCTCAGCGCAACAAACAACTTTATT
>JAHZJJ010000162.1 GCA_022600975.1 Gammaproteobacteria bacterium | reverse complement strand
TTGGCATTTGTTTCCGATGAGGTGCCCATTCGATTCTCCTGTGGATTGCTGTGAAGTGAATGGGTATTGTTGGAGGTACATAACAGAATGGCGAGTACGTGGATTTATTGGCGCATACATTTATACTGGTTGTAGCGATAGATTTGAATATGTTTACTTTTTACAAGTAGTTATTCTTTTTAGATTCTTCCTCCAAGGCTAATTTTTATAATGATTTCCCGCCAAGTTATGAAGAGCTGTTTGGGTTATTTTCTGTTGTTGGTTTTATTTGGGCGTTTTTCGAGGCCGTATTTGCGTAACTTGTTGGCAATTGATGTGTGAGAAATACCCAGCTGTCGGGACAGTTCACGGGTCGAGGGCTGATCTATCATCATTTCCGTAAGCAGCGCCCTTTCCATGTGCTCCATTATTTGCCGATAGTTGAGCCCCCGGCTCCACTCTTGCCAGGGAAGGCATGCCTGCGCAGCGAGCTCAGGTAAATCCTGGCGCATAATACTTTTACCTTTGCGCTCGCGGCAGTGAGCCAAGGCCACGGTCAGGTAATCTCGCAGCCCAGTAAAGTTGTTGGGCCAATCGTGCCCGCATAAAACTTCTACGGTTTCCGCATTAAGATCTATTGTTTCCCCTTGGAGATGCTCATTGAGCATCGCTGTTGCAAATTGCTGCATTGCCGGGCGCATGGTCCGCAAGGGTGGCAATTGCAAGATTAATGTAGAAAAAAATTGTGCTAAAGCCGGTATTAATACCGTTTCATTAAGGCTTGTTGCAATCAAGCGCAGGTTGGGATTGCGTAGTTCAGGGGTTCTGAGTAGCTTTCTGGTTAATTTCAGCTGTGCCGTGTCCGACAACAAGTGTAAGTTCTCGATAATCAGAGTAATGTAAGCACTGCTGTTAAAGAAGTTTTCTGGCCAGTTTAATTCTCCATTCTGTGGCCGCAGGCAATAAAAGTTATTTTTACTGGCATTGGGAGATAAATAATAGGCGGCATTGGCAAAGCTCGACTTGCCGCTGCCTTGTTCTCCAATAATTAACAATGGAGATGCGGTGGGCGCCATTGCATGTAGTCTTAGGCAACTTTGGCGTCGTTGATCGAAATCCCACAACACTTTGGCTGCCGGCAACTCAACGCGCAGGCCTGATAGCGGTTCCGGCTGTAAAGTTAGTACGGCACCGACAATGGATCCCGTGTCGCTCACATTGATTATTAAGCTTTTATCCACCTCTTTTTGAAAATTTTTTACTGAGCCTGGGAGCTCGGTCAAGGTAATCGGTGACCAGTTGAGCCTATAGCTGCGCCCGCGCAAGCTCGCCACTAGGCCATAGCGGGTCTTAGTGAATCCCTGCAGCAATTCCATTAGCGGTAAGCGAGGCAAAAAACGTTGTAATTGCAAGCCAGAAAGTTGGCTCAGGTTGACGCCAAATGCTCGTGCGGTGGCGGGATTCGCAGCGACGATGCGGCCATCCTGTGCCACCGATAACACTGGATCGGTCACATGTCGTAATAAGGTTTCCAGCTCAAAGTGGCGGCGCTCAGAGGGGATCAGTAGGATGCGGCGCAGTTTTTTCACCCCCGATACATGATAAAGGGATTTTTCTATAGCGCGATACTGAATAGAAAGCAGCTCTGGCGCCGATAGGTAGACTTTATCTCCAGTTTCACCGCCAATCTCTCCAAATGTTACATTTATATGTTGTTCACTGAAAATGAACATTATTTCTCGCACAATCCCTACACGATTTTCACAAGTTATCTCCAATCTCATGCTGCACCTGTAAAAAATTATTTACAAAAAGTGTAACAGTATCGCCAATCGAGACAAAATAAACCTTATGAAGCACTAACGGTATCTTGCGAAATAGCTAAAAATACTGAAGATATTAACGTAATGGTCATTATTTTCGTGACCCTTGGTCGCAGGGCCCATAATAGGACACATAGGAGTAGTAGCATGAGTGAACTCAAGGCTTCCGATCTATCCGCCAAGCTTGCCAGTAATCCCGAGGGGAATAAAACTGGTTACACTAAAAAAAACAGTCAATATGAAGCGCGCAAGCCCGACATCGACGGCATAATCCATTACAGCGATATTGAGCATCAAACTTGGCAGAGACTGATGCAGCGCCAGTTGAAGATAGTGCCAGGCCGTGCCTGTAATGAGTATTTACACGGACTGGAGCTGCTCAATTTACCTTGGGAACGCATTCCTCAGCTGGAGGAGATCAGTGCTGTGTTGCGCCGGGAAACAGGCTGGGAAGTGGCTCGAGTGCCGGCATTGATCGGTTTTGAAACCTTTTTTGGCTTATTGGCTCAGCGTAAATTTCCAGTGGCAACTTTTATCCGTAGCCCAGAGGAATTTGATTATCTGCAGGAGCCGGATATTTTTCATGAAGTATTCGGTCACTGCGCCATGCTTACCAACCCGGCATTCGCCAATTTTACCCATAAATATGGGCAGCTTGGGCTTGAAGCTTCACCGCAGGAGCGAGCCTACCTCGCCCGATTGTATTGGTTTACTGTCGAGTTTGGCTTATTACAAACAACGGATGGCTTGCGGATTTACGGTGGTGGCATTCTGTCTTCTCCCAAGGAGACACTTTATGCCTTCAGTGACCAACCCAATCGCCATCAATTTGGTGTGATTGAGGCTTTGCGTACCCCTTACCGGATCGATATTGTGCAGCCTATTTACTATGTCCTCAACAACTTGCAGCAGCTACAAGAGATCACTGATATGGATCTACTTGCCAAAGTCCGTGAGGCTGTCGCTTTAGGCCTTTTTGAACCGCGTTTCCCTCCCAAAGAAGTTGCTTGAATCCTGCTGTTTCGATTAACTTTAATCGCTGCCCCAAGCTCCGATTGAGCTTAGGGGCAGTTGAGCTGTTGTTGCCCCGTAGCCGATATTGACACCTATAACAACCAATTAAGGTCATAAATGGCATATTAAGTCGTCCGAGAGTAGTTCTCAGGCGTGCTTCTAGCAGTTAACCCTTTCTCTCTTAGAGCTGTTTCCGCTCTTCACGATAACGAATCCCAGTAAGCGGCCTTCGGGTTATCTATATGAGCGGCGTGGAATTTTGCGGGACCTGTCAGCAGCAATAGGATCGGGGTTCAGTTTAAGCCAGGAACCTTCGCTACACTGAAAAAATACAAAGATGCTTTATTGCCCTTTAAGGACACTGAAGTCATCTTCCTGAAAATATGCCTCTGCGCAGTTTAGGGAGAGTTTAGCGTTATGCCGTTACTCGACAACATTGATAGACAACTTCTCACTATTTTGCAAGCGGATGCCAGCCTGTCTATTGAAGAGCTGGCGGAGCGTGTGGGATTAACTAAGACCCCTTGTTGGCGGCGAGTACAAAAATTAGAAAAAAGCGGAATAATCCGCCGTAAAGTGGTCCTGTTAAACGCTGAGATCCTCGGTTTGCCCGTTTCGGTGTTTATTCTGGTTAAAACCAGTCAGCACGATCCTGAATGGAGCGAGTCCTTTGCCGCATTTATGGCTGAGTTGCCAGAGGTGGTCGCTTGCCATCGTATGGCTGGAGAATATCACTATTTACTACATGCTGTGGTGCGCAATGTTGCAGCTTACGACCATCTTCATAAGCAGTTGATTTGCTACTCGGGCGTGTTCCATGTGGCCTCTAGTTTTGCGATGGAGCAGATTAAGAATACCACTGAGTTGCCTATTCCCCCTGGTGATTGATAAAAAATTCCAATAAGTGAACGAATAAACACGCTTTGTGCTGCACTTATGCATCTAATGAGCTTTGAGTTGACTTTGTCGTCGCTTAGAATAGACGAATATGGCGACCAATTCGTCGAGATTAATAATCTACCAACTGAAATTCTAGTTAAGAGGTGAGTATGTCTGACCGGGAAGCCTTGCTGACGCGCATTCGCAATAGTGTTATCGGCGATCGGATTCCACTCATTACGCCTTTTGGGGAGCGCCCGCTTATCTATGCAGACTACACGGCCTCGGGCCGTGGTCTCACCTTCATAGAAGACATTATTCGCCATCAGGTATTACCCTGGTATGCCAATACCCATACGGAAACCTCTGCCACCGGCCGACAGATTAGCGCCTTTCGTGAGCAGGCACGCACAGCGGTGCGTAAATCTATCAATGCCGGTGAGGAGCATGCGGTGATATTCTGCGGTGCTGGCGCTACTGCTGCGGTAAATCGGTTGGTGGACTATCTAGGTTTGCGGGCCGGTGCTTGTGCCCGCTTTGGCATGCAAGCTCTCGAGATCCCTCAGGCACAGCGTCCAGTGGTATTTATCGGGCCTTTTGAGCATCATTCCAATGATCTGCCATGGAGAGAATCAGTAGCTGAAGTAGTAACAATTGCCCTCGATGATCATGGTGGTATTGATCTCAATGCACTGCAGCAGGCGTTGGATCAGTATGCAGATCGGCCGTTAAAAATTGGCAGTTTCTCAGCGGCATCCAATGTGACCGGCATTCGTACTGATATCGACGCGGTGACCCAGCTTTTACATGATAACGGCGCTCTCGCCTTTTGTGACTATGCTGCTGCTGCACCCTACCTTGCGATTGATCTACAAGCGCACAGCCCGAGTGCCAATAGCAGTGAGAAAGCTTCATATACGTCATTAGACGCGCTGTTTTTATCGCCGCATAAATTTGTCGGCGGGCCCGGTACACCGGGCATATTGGTGGTAAAAAGATCTCTGTTGCCCAAGCGTCAACCTGCCGAGCCTGGTGGTGGCACTGTTTCCTGGGTCAGCGCTAAAAGACACACTTATTTGCCGGCGGGAGAAAGACGTGAAGAAGCTGGTACCCCGGCGATTATTGAATCCATTCGCGCTGGCTTGGTTTTTGCCCTGAAGGATCAGATTGGTGCAAAAGCAATAGAAAACCTGGAATGTCATTGGTTGCAGCGGGCATTTACCCGCTGGGGTGATAATCCCAACATTGAGATACTCGGCGGTATTCATCAACCGCGAATTAGTATTGTTTCACTGCAGGTCCTACGTCATGGAAAGCCGCTGCACCATGGCCTAGTAGTAGCATTGTTGAATGATTTATTTGGTATTCAGGTGCGCGGAGGTTGTTCCTGTGCCGGGCCCTATGGGCATCAACTGCTGAATTTGAGCGATAGGCAAAGTGCCGCCTTAGAACAGGTGGTCGCTGCTGGAGAAAGTATCCTCAAGCCCGGCTGGGTGCGCCTGAATTTTAATTATTTTTTTGATCGGGAAACTGTTGATTACTTGATTAGTGCGGTGGAATTGCTCGCTGAGCTGGGACATCAATTGCAACCTTACTATCAGTACGATGTGAGCTCGGGTATTTGGCGTTACCAGGGCGTTCAAGGGCAGCCTATTTTGCAGTTATCGTTGAATGCAGTACAAGAAGAGTCAATACTAGGTAGGCTAAATACCCCATTGCAAAATTATATTGTTAAGGCGCGCACCATTATCTCTAATCCCCCGGGAAAGTTGTGCCCGCAGCCACAGCTTTCCGATAAAGGTGAGAGTTTGCGCTGGTTTTATTTATAGTAGGCTATAGACGTTTGGGTAATGATAGCCGGTGGGTATTGTCAACAGTAAGGGTATGGAAATAGGCTAAATAGAGCTTACTGATAGATCTGCCCACCGGTTAGATTAAATGTGAATACAGCAATATTTCGACCTCATTGAGGCTATTGTGCTTATTGATTGCTTTTTCTACGAAATTGAATTGTTAAGCCCATTAGGGTGCACATAATTAGGGCGGAAATACCTATGCTGGTTTTTCCAGACCAAATTATTCTTTGATCAAAGGATTCAAAGAACAGTGTAAATACCGGGCCCAATGCAATGATGAGTGAAACTACAAAGGGGTCGCATTGCCGAATCCCAAATTGCAGCATATATAGCGGGATCAAAACACCAAAAAATGTAATGATAAGCAATAGGCCCCAATAGTTTTTTAAGCTCAATATTAGCCCACCTTCCCACAGTGAAAACAAGGTGGCAATAAAAAGCAGCAGGTAATATCTGTTTGCCATGATATAAAATGGCGACCAACCTTTGTCGTTAAGCTTTTTAGCGTATACGCTGCTAAAGGAAAAGGATACCCCGGCAATCAGTGCAGAAAAAAGCGCAAATAGCGTATCAGTCAGTTTATGTTTGCCGACTCCAGAATCACCATTGGCGAAAACCCAGGCCAGCCATATAACAGAGCTGCCAATAGCAGTAGCTATTATTAGGTCGACCAGGTAAATTGATTGTTTTTTGCGAAAAATGCAATCAATAATAACAACCAACAGGGGGCCAATTGAGGTAATTACCGCTGCCGCAATCGCAGGCTCCATATATTTTACTGAATAAAAGAAGCCAATCCAGCTCAATGCGGTAGCGATGTTTAATAGAATTGAGGATTTGAGCTCTACTTTGGTGGTAACAGCATAACCTTTACGGCTCAATCGGTAGAAAATGTTTGCAACCAGCAAAGTGATTAAAAAGCTATAAAAAAGCAGATGGAATACTGGAAGGTTTTGAATGACATTTGCAGCCAGTACCTCTTTTGCTGCCGTCAATACCCCAAATCCAAACACCAGTCCAATTCCAAGCGCGTTATGTTTGTTAGTAAGCAATTTTTATTCCCCATGTTCATTTTGATATATCCGGATCCTTGCAGGCAGTTGGATATATATGTTGCCATTGCAAATAGCTTAATCTATGAAATGTGATCACATTATCACACGAATATGCAGTGGCCACAAGTGCCTAGAGAAACGGTTTTCAGTGTCTTAACAATGAATCAAAAAAATCCCAGTTGGATCACGCAAGTCTGTACAATTTTTTGATGCGCCTAGCAAATTTTAAAAAGTTCTCATCACCAATAAGGTGACCAATAATTTACACAGCTTTTGCGCGGCTAACTACGGTTTCTGGGATTAAACAACGCAGCGTTTCTGGAAAAAATCATGTTAATATGAACCGATAGAATTTATCAAAAGGTTCAAACTATGTGGCAACAATCCAGACAACGCTTTCAGAATTTTATGGCACTGCTTGCTTTATTTTTGTTGGCCCAGGTAGCTATTGCCGAGCAAACTGATCGGGGATTGATCTGGAAGGCAGAAAAAGATGGCCAGAGTATTTTCTTGTTGGGAGCTATTCATATGGCCAATGCGTCTTTTTATCCACTGCGTGCTTATATAGAAAATACTTATAAAAACAGTGATGCATTGGTTGTAGAAGCAGATATTTTAGCAATAGAAAAGGATTCTACATTGCAACAACAAGTTTTGGCTGAATCACTGCTTCCACCAGATGAGAGTCTCCGTGATCATATATCTGTGGATACCTATAAAAAACTGTCCGCTTGGTTGCGCGCGCGCAAGCTACCTGAGAAAACATTATTTCGCCAGCGTCCTGCAATTCTTATTACCACTTTGAGTGTGATTGCACTACAAGCTCAAGGGCTGGAATCTGAATTTGGTATTGATCGACATTTTTTAAATTCAGCGTACAAAAGTGCCAAGCCTGTGTTAGAGCTTGAAAGTGTCATTGGGCAACTGCGGTTACTAAACAGTCTGGAAAACCCTGAATTCTATTTGCAACAAACGTTAGATCAGCTCAATGAAATTAAAACCTTTGTGCCCAAGTTGATCAGTACTTGGAAGACCGGTGATGCCTCCGGCATACATAAATTACTATTTGCCGATGAACTTGAAAAAAATCCACAATATAAGCTGTTATACGAAAAGTTGTTTTTTAATCGAAATCTACAAATGGCAGAAAAATTATTAAGGTTCAGCAAACTTAACCCAAAATTGTTTGTTGTTATTGGCGCTGGGCACCTAGTAGGTGAGCGTAGTGTCATTGCTTATTTACGAAAACAAGGATTTAGTGTAGAGCAAATGTAACCAGTTTGTTTTTATATCCATTTATGCTGCAGCTATGCGTAGTGTCAAAAATTTTAATATGAGATTGCTGATTTGGGGGTGATCATCCATTCTAACCTCGTAAATACACCATAAAAACTGGCTATTGTCACCACCGACATCTAAACTGGCATACAGTTTAATGAGAAAATGAGTCTTTGCTGCCAAATATACCCATAGATCATGTGGCAAAGATCAGGCCATAGGGAAGCAATGTGCCGGAAACTGATCTTTTTCAATCCTTTTTTTTAATTTTCAGCGGAGCTGCTCTTCTGGCATCACTGGCACTATACGGCCGCCAGCCATTGCTGGTGGCCTATATTGCGCTTGGCATATTGTTCGGCCCTTCAGTTTTTGCCGTCGTCGATAACCTGCAGTTGATAGCGGATACTTCAAGTATTGGGATTGCCTTTTTATTGTTTTTATTGGGGTTAGATATGCAGCCCCAGGCGTTGGTTGCCGTAATGCGCAAAGCGATCGTTGTCGGTTTAATCAGCTCCATGGTGTTTCTGGGAATTGGTTTTAGTTTCGGTAGGTTGTTCTCCTTTAGCATGACCGAATCCTGGGTGATCGGTATGGCTATGATGTTTTCTAGCACGATTATTGGCATCAAACTTCTCCCCACCACCATACTACATCACAAATATTTGGGAGAATTGATGATCGGGTTGTTGTTGTTTCAAGATTTGGTCGCGATTCTTTGCCTTACGACGATTCTTAGCGGTAGTGCCAAGGGGCTTGATTCCGCTCAGCTTGGAATATCTTTTGCGGCATTACCGCTATTGATTGTATTTGCCTGGGTCATGGTGAAAAAGTTGCTACTGCCGCTTTTAAGGCGTTTTGATCGCTTTCATGAATATGTATTCCTACTGGCACTCGGTTGGTGTATGGGGTTGGCAGAGCTAGCCAAAGTGTTGGGTTTATCACGGGAGATTGGCGCTTTTATTGCCGGAACTTTTCTCGCTACTAGCCCGATATCACAACATATTGCCATGAGTTTAAAGCCCTTGCGGGATTTTTTTCTGGTATTATTTTTTTTCAGCCTCGGTGCGCAGTTTAGTCTGGCGATGCTGCCACAAATAGCACTGCCAGCATTGATTATCGCAGTGGCCATGTTGCTGATAAAGCCTCTAGTTTTTCGTTTTTTGTTGGGGCAACAGAGTGAGGGCAAGGCGCTGGCTTGGAATTTGGGGTTTCGCCTGGGCCAGATCAGCGAATTTTCGTTATTAATTGCTTATCTGGCACTAAAACAGGAGCTGATTGGCAGCGCTGCTGCTCATCTCATACAGGCTATGGCCATTATTACTTTCCTGGTTTCAACCTATATTGTGGTATTGAACTTTCCCAACCCCATTGCGATTAAAGACCATCTGCGTCGCGATTAATTGTCAAGGCGCCAGTGAGTGTTTGAGCTAGCGCAACAGGCAGGCCCCAGTGCCCGCAAGGCCACAATAGCCCTGTGGGTTTTTGTGTAAATACTGCTGATGGCTTTCTTCTGCGTAATAAAAATTGGGCGCCGGGGCTATTTCTGTAGTGATAGACTCCATAGCCTGCGTGGCCAAGGCTTGCTGGAATCTCTGCTTGGTTTTTTCAGCCAATGTCTGCTGTTGATCGCTATAGGTATAGATGCAAGAGCGGTACTGGGTGCCGAAATCATGGCCCTGTCTCATACCCTGTGTAGGATCATGCTGTTCCCAGAAGTGGCGCAACAGTTCTCGGTAAGCTATTTTCTTGGGATCAAATACCACCAGTACTACTTCTGCATGACCAGTACCGCCACTGCAAACTTCGTGATAATTGGGGTTGGGAGTTATGCCGCCAGCATAGCCAACAGCCGTGCTATAGACGCCCTCAAGCTCCCAAAACAAGCGCTCGGCACCCCAATAGCAACCCATGCCAAACACTGCTCTCTCTAAGCCCTGTGGAAATGGTGCCACCATGGCGTGCCCACTGATGGAATGCAGACCGCTGATGGACATTGGGTTGTCGCGACCCGGTAGTGCTACATGGGGCGCTGGTATCAATGTCTTGTCGTAGTGCATATAAAGAGACCTCAAAATCTGGAACTTTGTCGATAGCCGACGTTTCTGATGATCCATGGCTATTAGGCTGTAGTGTCCGCACTTAAAGTGCAATCGTTGGCCTTCATTGGTCGATGCGGCTGTCACTCAAGGTAGTCTGTGTATAGCTTTTGTTGAGCACAACCCGCTTGGCACCGACGCGCAAGGCGCGGCGGGTACGCTTGTACAGCGGAGCCTTCAGTGTATCTCAAAAACAAATCTCAGTGTCAATGAAACTGTTAAGTAGTATAAATCCGCCGCTGTGACTTTTTCGTAACGCCATTCAGTTTGGCGTGGTGAGGTACAAAAGGAAAGGGTGACAATTATCGTGTAGTTTAGTGCCAATTAGCTGCCACACTCGGAAACTAAACTACTTTTATTGAGCTGCAGTGCTCTAATTTGTGAGTTATGCCTTGAGCATCCGTATAAACAGGACAACGCTTACTGGAGCCTATAAGCATCGTTAATCGACTGAAAGTGCTAGATTACAACGGTGAATCTACGGGAATCCATATGGGAAGAATAAAAAAGGGGAGACGCCAAGTGAGAATGGCTCTCGTTTGCAGTGCGTTAACAGCGAATACAGCATATGCCGTTACGATTTTTGAGTCGAAAGAGATTAGTTTGTATACGCAAGGTTACATTTCTATCAATGAAGTTAACGCAGGAAACCAAACACGCTTTCAAGATGGGTCTTCTCGCATCGGTGTGGGCCTGAATACAGCTATCTACGATGATTGGACTGCCGGATTTTATTTAGAATATGGCTTGCGGATAATTTCATCTTTTCGTCCTCAGGTCTATCAGCCAAGTACTAACGGCTCCACAGAATCGTTATATTTGCGCTATGGCAATATCTTCGCAGAGGACGAAGTTTGGGGCAAGTTTACTGCCGGAAAACAGCCAAGTGTCTACTATGATGTCACTCAACTTACCGATAATTACTTTGTCTCTGGCGGGCTCGCGAGCGGTACTTATCCACTGGTCACCGATGGCGGCTTTGTTGGTACCGGGCGTGCAGATAGTGCATTTACTTGGCGCAAACATTGGCATTGGCTTGGAGGTAAGGTGCAGCTGGGGCTCCAGTACGCCACACCTAGCGCCGAACTTGAGATTCCAGTGGAAGTATTTTTCAGTAACGATAGATTCGTTCTTTTCCCAGATAACAGCTCTGAAGAAGGAACAAATCAGAGTATATCACTCACATATGAGATAGATTTGGGTCAAGGCCTTTTTCTCGGGGCTTCCTATAATCGGTCAAAGTCTAATATTAATAGCGATGAGGCTAGCTTGTTTAATCTATCCGACCCCGATGGCCTTGTATTGATTACCAGCAGTAGAACCTCTGGTACTAATGACGCAATGGCTGCCGGTATATCCTATGGTAAGGGGGCTTTCGAAAAAGGTTTTTACGGCTCAGCAGTATTTCAACACTCATCTAGCGATTCGCAGGAGCTGGCTGTTTCAGAAAGAGGGCAAAATATATTTTTTGAGTCTCAGGGTTCAGAGTCTTTCTTCAGTTATACTTGGGGCGCAAAAAATTGTTACTCGGCCTTTCTTGGCCATAATTCCCTGAAGTCCGATAATCGAATATTTTCAGGTCTACCGAAAGTGGCAAACAATTTTCGATTATTACAATATTATTTGGGTTTCCAGTATCGATGGAATAACAATGTTCGATTTTACTTGGAAAGTGCTTTCGATTACAGTAACAAGACCGCGAGCGCAGAGGTTAATAACTATAGCGCTCTTGGAGTACAAGTCGAAATCTAAACAGGCCGAAGCTTAATCTGCTTTAGCTGACGAAAACCAAGGAAACTCAATTGCCTTATATCGTTCTAATTATTACTATCGGCATTTTTAGTTGGCTAGCCTTTCAAAAGCTCCAATCCACTGCCCCCAAAGAGCGCAATAAACTGCTTCGGCAATGGATATTTATTGGTTTGGCGCTGATCGCTATTTTATTGGCTATGACTGGCCGCCTACATTGGGTAGGGGCTGCAATTGCTTTGGTATTGGCTGTGGCAGGCCAGCTATTGAAAATTTTTGCCCGCTATTTGCCTTTGGCTATGCCATATTTGCTTAAGCGTATGGGTGTGCAACAGGGGAAAACTCAAAATGCTGCGCAACAACAGCCAGAATCCTCCGTGCTTACTCCTGAAGAGGCACAGAGGATTCTCAATGTATCTCAAACTGCCAGCCGCAATGAGATTATCGGTGCCCATCGCAAGCTGATTCAGAAACTCCACCCAGATCAGGGCGGCAATGACTACCTGGCCTCGAGAATTAACGCTGCGAAAGAATTGTTAATCAAAAAGTTGGAGAACTCTTAAATACTCGGTTCCAACGCAAAAATTGATCCTGTTAAGGAATTGGCAGCATCTGGGGGGTTAATAATTCTTTTTCCACTGTAGCTCCACGCTGCCCGCACCGCTGTCGGTATCATCACCAGACTTGATTTCAAGGTCCAGATTATCTTTCAACTCAATGTGCATTTGTGCTTGCCACGGATTGAGCGGATCGGTGCTGCGCTGTAGCTGGATATAGATTCTATCGGTAATATATTTTCCTAGATTAAGCGCGTATTGATCGCCTTCGTTGGTTGATTCAGTTACCAAATCCAAAGTATCCAGCCCAGCCAGTTTTCGCGCTTCGGCCACCGGATCAAATCCAGGCGTACCACTTTTCAAAGAGCCAACAAGGCCCGCTAGACGTATCGCCTGAAATGGAGAGATATTTGATAACGATTTACCAAACAGCAACCGAGAAAAAATTTCTTCTTGCCCGGCGGCGGGGTTAGCGCTAAAAGTAATAGCTAGCTTGTCGGTGGTGCCCGAAAGCTGGACGGTAATTTCTCCGTCCGGGTAGTCATACACTCCTTTTACAAAAAGGACGACCATATTGTTTTCAAACTGAATCTGACCTTGAGTAAGGTTAAATTGTTTACCTAATAAATCAAACTTACCACGGGCTATATTTAGCTCACCACCAGCCAATGGTTTGATTGCAGTACCACTAATATTTACTTGACCACGCAACTCTGAATCCAGCCCCAAGCCGCGAACATGAGATTGCTTATCCAAATCTATTTGCACATCCAGTATTACATTTTGTAAAAGTGAGGAAGATCTGTTCTGTTGTGACCTATCGCTGTCGACGTTTATTACTTTGATCTCGGGTACACTGCTGCCCATAAAATATTCTATCTGTACCTCTAAAGGGCGCAGGTTTAGTTTTCCCTCCAGCAGTGCTGAAGCGGTGGAGCCGGTCAGATGCAGGGTGCCAGAAAATGCCCCTTTGACCCCTGGCAGGTTCAACAAATAGACATTTTTGGTCGTCATCTTAAAATCTAGCGCGGGCATTGCAGCTTGATGAAACGCCACAGCCCCTTTAAGGTTGATGGACCCCGAATTTTCACTAACAGCACTGGCTTGTTCAATACGCCATTCATCTTGGGTCATGTGTGCGCTTAGTGTAATTTTTTGTAGGCGAAAATTACCCGGTCGGTATTCATAATAACCCTGGCTCAGATTAATACGCCCTTGAATATTGGGTGTTATACTATTGCCATCCGCATGCAAGGCAACCTGCAAGTGCCCGCGCATCAACTGAATTTGTGGGTCAATCAATATGCTCAACACAGATAAGTCTACATTTCCACTGGCGTCAAAACGTATAGGTAGTGGTTGCTTATTTCCATTACTACGGGCGAACAATTGTTTTAAAAATGGTGTTATAGCAAAGTGAATATTGGCACTGACCGTTTTAGAGTTACCGTGATGGCTATCAAGCTTTAACTGTAAAGTGTCTTTTTCAGTGTGCCAATTCAGCAGTATTTGCAGTGGTACAGATTGTATGGTGTCATCTTGTAGCCTAGGTGCTTGGCCACTAAGTTTGACTTCTCCTGCGAGATTTGGCTGCTGTGGCGTTCCGGTGATACTGGCCCTGATAGTGATTTCACTACTATCGTTGATTTCACTGTTTAACCACTGATTTAAATCACCGAATAGTGCTGTACCGCGAGCTTGCACATTCATTGACTGTTCGTTCAGGCTGCCGTCTAGGCTAAAATGACTGTGTTCAGTCCAGTGCAATTCTACCTTGGTAAAATCAATGCTTCCTTTTTCATAACCCAATCCTCCGCTGATTTTCCAGGGGGTACCCTCATAGTTTCCCAAAGCTAATAGTGACAAACTAAGTTGGGGGTTGGTAAGCTCACCGGAAAATTGCCCATCAATACTGACCTGGCCGTCTAGAGAGGAAGGTAACTCTACACCCATAAGCGCCAATAGAGAAAGCGGAAATTTGTTTGTAGATACTTTACCGCTACCCCGGTGTGCCAGAGGTTCAACTATGGCATTTAATTGCAGCCAAGCATCGGCTGTAGAAAATTGGCCTTTACTGGCTAATCTGGGCTCGTCTCGATCTGCATCAAAAAGACCGAGACGCCATTGGTTTAGCTGTAGTTT
This sequence comes from Gammaproteobacteria bacterium, assembly GCA_022600975.1. Lineage (GTDB taxonomy): Bacteria > Pseudomonadota > Gammaproteobacteria > Pseudomonadales > Cellvibrionaceae > Microbulbifer. The sequence continues at coordinate 4,434 of JAHZJJ010000162.1, read as the reverse complement.
TGCCCAGGTGCCCATAGCAGTACCGCTCAAACTGTAATGATACTTTTGGTAGTTGCCATGGGATGTTAACTGGAAAGAAATATTGGGGTCATCGAGTGCGCCGGTTAGCTCAATAGCTGCAGTCATATTGACCTTTGTATTGGCGTCTACCGGCAATTCCAATTTTTTCGAAAGCTGTAGATTTTTGGCAAGTAGTTTCGCCTGTAATTGCAAAGAGCGCTGTGCAATATGCACCGTGCCGCTACTGGATAGCTGAAGCTCACTTCCTTCTATATTTAACTTAGAGAGCGTCAGCTTGTTAAAGTCTCCGTGAGCATTTCCATATAGCTTTGCTTGTAGCTGATGGTATTGAATACTTCCATTTAACTCAGTTGCAAATCGCGGATTATGCCAGGGGCCTTGAATATTTAATGTAAATTTATTTACGGTACCAGTTAATTTTGATGGTAACTGAATATTTGTGGTTTGTGGCAGTATCGCTAGAAGCTCACGAAGATTTGATAAAGATAACTGCTGTATAACGCCTGTAAGCATTAAGCTTTTAGCGCCGATATTTATATCTCCTTGCAGTGTTAATTGTGCATTTGCCAATTTGACTTGAGCAGTTTTTAGTAGAACTGACTGTTTGTGACTTGTTAATATTGCAGAAATATGTAGTGGTTGATTTTGATAATCACTTTCAGCGTCTAGGGAGCCAGAAATTACAGGCAGTGGTAGAGCGCCTTTAATGGTTAAGTTGGAAGACAGCCAGCCATCTTGTAAGTAATTTTGCCAGGGCCTAAATATTGCAATTGGCAGTTTATCAAGCTGTATCTCTGCATCGACAAAATTCTCGTTTAGCGAACCTCGGAAAAATTGCTTACTGTTATCTATAGTCAGATGCAGACCTTGTGTTGTAACATTCCATGGCGCCAAAGTAATTGTGCCGCTGCCATTTATGGCCAATTTATGACGCAGGAATGGAAAATTAAACTTTTCAATAGCAACCAGTAGTTGTTTATTCTTCAAGAAACCCAGTTGAAACTCACCCTTCAGCGATAAATTTTCCGTTATTGGTAGTTGTAATCGGGTTGAAACAAAGCCTCCGGCCAGCTCATTTAGGTTGAAATTTAAGCTATATCTGTTGTCTGAAAGCTCCTCAGCGTATAGTTTTAAATGTAGTTGATTACCTCCATTCTCTCGAATTTCAATCTGAAAGTAAAAGTCACTCTCTGGCCACTGGTAACGAACACTCCCTATTACTGATACTATGGGGAAGCCTCGCAATTTATCGGAAATAATTTTTAATTGATCTATGTGTATATTTTCTACACGTACAGTAGGTAGTGCAAAAGTTGTTGATTGTGTAGACTCTTTCGATAGTTTATTTTTTTTTGAACGGAACCCAAAATACTGATCGATAATATTGTAATTTATGATCAAAAAATTTGACTGAAAATTTTTAATATCTATTTTTGCAGTTAACAAGTGTGATAGAGTTACCTGAAATATAAGCTTCTTTGCTTGTACCATTGGTTGAGTATGGTAATAAATAGATAATTCAGAAAAATTCCAATCTCCAAATTGAGGGCTTTCAATATCTTTAAATTGAATATTTAATTCTGGTAGTAAAAACTCGGTACTGGCAATTGCTCCACGAGTAAGTTTCACCCGGCCCCATTCAGTGCTCAACGCCAGAAATAATGCAATCAGCGGCATGGTTAGGATTAAAAGCCATATTGATCGCCTGTTATTCTGGCACCAACGCGCACACTTCTGAAGCCACTTCATAATTGTTTGCATATCAAAACGCCTGTCCAAGACTAACGTAGATATGTACTTTTTGGTCCTTAAGCCCGGTACGGCTTTCAAGTGGCATCGCGAGATCCAAGCGTAAAGGCGCAAAGGTGGTGATATAGCGAATCCCTATGCCAGCACCCCATCTTAGAGTCGAGTCAAATCTGGGTTTTGGGTCGGCGTAAGCGTTACCTCCATCTAGAAATATCACTCCCCCCCAATTTTTAGTAAAACGAAAACGTCCCTCCAGCGACAGTTCGCTCAATGCTCGACCGCCAATCACTTCCAAACCTGTAGAAGAGCCTGCAGCTCTTCTTGTAGGACCTAAATCTTGATAACCATAACCTCGCACTGATCCAGCACCGCCAGCATAAAAGCGTTCGTCTGCTGGTATGTCTACAGTGTTAATACCAGAAATAACACCTACCTTTACCCGTACGGCAAGGGTGGGTGTGTAACGCAGCTTCGCAGCGGTGAGGTAGCCGGTAAGCACCAGTGTATTTTTAACGAAGTTGGTGTTTTTTTTGCTCAGGTTAAAGTAAGGCTTTATTTCAATAGCCGCAGTTGCACCACGGCGGGCGTCTAATAATTTATCGGTGGTATCAATTTTGAATCCCAAGGGAAAGGACAGCAACTGAAAATTCTCGTCAGAGCTACTAGTTTCAATAAGATTCTCTTCAGTGGGATTCTCTTCAGTGGGATTCTCTTCTTTAATTTTGCTAAATTTCAATTCACTACCGATGCTGGCTATACGGTGCTTGCTCAAACTACGAGATACTGTACCATCAATGGTGGCAGCTCTCGAATCATAACTTTCACGCTCTTCTTTGGAAATTTCCGCTGTAGTGGTAAAGCTCTGGTCATCGCGAAAAAAATTTGGAACACTAAGTTCGCTCTTTAATGATTGATTTAAATGATAAATCTTAGTTTCTATTTTTAGTTTCTCGCCATGATGAAAAATATTACGGTGTTCCCATCCTGCACTAACACCTGCACCCTCATCAGACGTAAAGCCAATACCCCAACTTATTGTGCGATGTTTGCGCTCCTTAAGCATAAAAGTAATATCTACCACACCGTGGTAAGGCGTTGAAATATTTACCTTATCAACTGTAACTAAATTCGTTTGCAGTAAATTCAGGCGTGCGGTATCAATTTTATTGCGATTAAAACAGTCTCCAGGTTTTAATTTTAGTTTGTTATGTAAATAATCTTTATTTACAGTTGTTAAGCCTTCGAGCCTCAATTTTCCTAAGTTGACCTCTGGGCTTGGAGGAACCCGATATACTAATCTGGCAGAATATTCATTATTTATAATGATTGCCTCATATTTAACATCAATATTGAATAAGCAGGTATGGGTGTTTAAATATTTTTTGATAGTGGCAATATCAGCAATTACTTTTTTAGCATCTAAAGGGTCACCAACCTTTGATTCAACCCCAGAAAATCCTTGTTGCAAATGATCTGGCATGAAAACAGAGATAGCTTTAATTCGATAGATTTGGTCTGGGGAAATACGATAGTAAATTTTACCAGCTTCTAGGCTCTCGCGGACTTGTGCATTGTAATAGCCCCGAGAGCGCAATAATTTTTGCAGGGTGCCACGTTCATAGCGTGCAATGTCTTTAGGGTCTGTGTAAGCTTTTAACACGCTGCTAGTTTTACGCAATTTATTGAGTTCATCCTGTAACCACTGCACTAGCATTTTATTATCGTTTTTATCAATACTGATAGTGTATTTAGGCAAGCTGTCGAAGAATGGAAGACCAAGGGCTACTCTTGCAGAGCATATTAATAGACCAACAAGCGTTATTGTAAGCAAAAATCGCACAAATTACTTCCGTTACTTTAACTGCTTCTACACCTACTGCAAAGAACTTATCACAGCAGAAAAACAGAAGTTAAGCCAATATTTACTGATCTTGAGCGGGGGTTGTGACAGACGATTCTCCCAATAGAGGGTTGCAATTATCTATAACAACACGTCCTTGCAATAAATTACCTTTTGAATATTCAAAAAAAATGCATTCGTTTGTTTGCGGATCGAAGTTTTCAATCCATAAATTTTCCTCTTTCCAGGTGGCCCCGAGGTGCCTCTGACCGGCCGGGACAGTGATGTGCATAATTCCACCGAGACGTTTTACAAATATTTGTTGATAGTGAAAATAATAGGCAACCCAACCGGTAAGCAATACAATCGCCGCTAAGATGACGGCTTTGCCAAAGCCACCTAGGCGAATACCGCCATACAGGCATAGAGCAACTAGTGCCAGTATTACAGCCCAGTAGAGATAGGTAATCATGGCGTATTTTACCTCTGTATGATGCTTTACATGATATGTTTAGCGTAGCGCAGTAATCGACCCTACGCAGTGCAAGATTGTCACTGGGAGGCTGTTCTGTAAGTTGCAGAAAGCAACCTAGAGACATAACCAGCAATACTCCAGGTCAACTTTCCCGCTGAGTACAACTTGGAAGAACTGTGCTTCAATATGGTTTTGATAACAATTTAACGGCTCTTTTGAAAAACGAGTGGGTAGTAGTGTATATTTACTCGCCTGATAACCCCTGTTTTGACTTACCCGAAGCCCCTTATGGAAGACCTTTTTCAGACTGCACTTGGCATAACTTCTCCTTGGTATATTGAGTCCCTTA
>JAHZJJ010000161.1 GCA_022600975.1 Gammaproteobacteria bacterium | reverse complement strand
CTTATCCGTTCCTACCTGCTGACTTGCCAAAAAAATAAAATCGAGCCCGGCGAGGCTTTAGCATTGCTATTCAAAGGTGAGTGGCCGGATTTCTTGCAGAAAAAATTCGACGAACTTGGGATTAGTGCTGAATAGTTACAAGTGGAACAGGAAGGCACAGTCGATCCCTATTGCTAAACCGCATTTTTTCAGTAACAAAGTATCCATTATTCAAGATATTAAAATGTGAGAGGGTCGCACCCTTAGGAAAACCAGTTGTGCCGCTGGTAAATTGGATATTGATAGGGTCATCCGGTTGCAGTGTGGCTGCAACGGTGTGTACTGCTGCTCTAGTTTTCTGGTCAAGCGGCACTTCTAGAGACGCGAAACTAAAAGTGCCGGAAACAGCATTTTCACCGATCACTATGACGTTTCTCAGCGAGGGCAAACGCTTGGATTGTAATGCTCCTGGCTCACTAGTATTAAGCTCAATGGCGAGACTATTGAGTATTTCAACGTAATTACTAGACTTAAACGATTCTGCGAGAATCAACGTACTGCAGGTGACTTTATTAACAACATATTCAAGCTCAGAATTTCTATAAGCTGGATTAATAGTGACTAATATGGCACCAATCCTTGCACTTGCTAACTGTGTTACAACCCATTCCCGTTTATTTGGCGACCAAATGCCGACTCTATCACCGGCCTGCACTCCCAACTTAAGGAGATTTCCCGCGACCCTATCAACATTCTCTGCCAGTTGGGCATAAGTATAGCGTGCATTATTCTGAAAAATTACCAGCGCCTCCTGATCTGGATAATTTGTAACTGTATCCTTTAAAACCTGACCGATAGTTTTGTAAACAAGTGGCTTATCCGATAATCCATAGCTGTAACTTAACATTTTTCTCTCAAAAGTTTTCAACAGGTACTAAAGCGTCAAAGATTATCTATTAACCCATTCAATTAAAAATTTACGACTGATAATACAGATAAACAACTTTTATTGCTTCAATTTAATCTGAAAATCCTAATTAAAAAGTTCTACAACTACTCAGTTGATGCAGGGAAGAAATAAGGTTTCTCCACCAGGTCACAATAGAGGAAAATCTGTGGCATCTCGTTAGCGCGCTGGAAATGGCACACCAGCACAACACCTCTAACTATTAGTACTGCTGCCTAACTGATGATCTGAATAAAGCCTTACAATTACTCAAGTCACTATATACTTTAACTTCAACCTAAAAACTGTAATTTATCTTTGCCTATTTAAATTGTAGAAAAAATAAAAATAGAAAATCTATTGTTTTTTAAATTTGGAAAAATCGGGCACTTATCTCCTTTTTGTGGATCTTTCCAAGAAGAAATAGCCTCCACAAATTTAACTGAAGTCTTACTCAAATAATTTTTCCCAGTATTGGTTTCTGTCCAAGTAGCAACCCAGAAAAATTTGGCCTTTATCCAATAATCACTTTCGTAGGATTTTAGTGTAAAAAAATATGGATAAACCACATCATTACGACATATTATTTTGCGCTCGGTTTTAATATTAGCCATCTGCGTGAACGGCTCATAATACCAATAGACATCATAAGCATGGTCAAATTTTAATTTTCCCATAAAATTTTTAAATGTATAAATTCTCCCGCTGCCATCGGCATTTAAACTCCACACATAGCGGGTTTCGCCATCACGAGATATCAACCAACTGCCCACCCAGTGTGAGGCCTGAAGATGAGAACCCGCGCTCCAACTGTAAACGCGCTCTAGTAGCGGCTGCTGCAATGCGTAATTTTTTGCTGTTTGCGCTATGCCCACCATTGCCGTGGCCAAAAGGGCGCACAAAGAAAAGATAAAGTGTTTTTGTTTCACAACGTTACTCCAAACACAGTTTACACGTCAGTGAAGTAAGCACCTTTTTTTATTGCGTTGTTAACCAAAGATTGAGGATTTTTTCAGAGTTAATATGAGTAGAAATATTCATTAGAGGCATTGTTCAACCGGAGTTTTCTTTTTGGTAAAGGTTGGGGCACTTACTCCCATGGCTCGGCGTCTTCCACTGAGGTAAACGGCGCTGAAAAGCGAGAATGCCGCCATTTTGTTGGCGCCAATGACGCCCATCCAAAACCAAAAAATTCAGGCTCACTGAACTGCGATCAGTGAATTGGGCATGAATCATACCGCCGTTGCAGCGCAGCGTACCACTGGTGCGGACCCTTACCAAATTGCGATCTATTTGCCAGGCAATGGCGAAGCCGTGCGTCAGCTGCCCCGCAGCATCGAAGCCGTGGGCGAACCCAGTACCATCAACCTTTAATTGCCATACCAGCTGTTCATCACCCTGCCCTACAACCAACCAGTTGCCCGCCCATTGATGGGTAGCCACCTGATCGGGCGTTTGCTGTTGCGCCAGGGCCAATGAAGCCAAGAGCATCAGTGCGATCAATATCAACATTTCAATGGGTAAAAAAGAGAAAGGAAAACGAAAAAAGAGGATTTTACGCCAAAACATCATGCGCAACTCGACTGTTGGTGGGGTTACCGCCGGCAGCTATTTTAACCGCTTAACAAAAGACTAGTCGTAAAATTCTACTTTGGCAGAGAAAGCGACTTATTTATTATCACGCACGCTTAAACTTCTTGATTGACCACCCTGGTTGCGAGCCCAAAAGCGCAAATAAGCTCTGGAATTACTTGCCTTGGAGCCACAATAAACAGGAACCCGCTAAACCACCGCAGCCACAAGCCAATGTCACCACCAACGGAGTGAATAACCCCAACCCAGTACCACCAATGCCGTAGCCCCTTGCCGGCAATAACCACAGCAGTAAAATACTTGCCGGTATCAAGGCCAGAAAGACACCACGCGTTAACCAATTCCCACGCCAGGGCAACAAAAACATTAGCCCATAGATACCGCCCCAAACCACACGTTGGTAGAGATAGGCATTTGATAGCGATGGCACTATATCTACACTCAGCCAGGAGAAAACTCCATAATGACCAAGTGCCCAAAAACTCAATGCATAAACCAGCCCGGCAAAGCAACCAGCGGCAAAACAGCAGGATAGCTTCCGCAACAAGTCGCGCATTTTTAACTCCGGGGTTTACTGGGGTTTATATACAAGCTAAAAACTGAGCAAATCCAGATTGTGTAGAGGGTTTTAGCCACTCAGGATTGGGCGTTCGCCGTCAGTTGACGTCGCAACTGCGCCAGTACCGGTGCTGTTTTAACCTTTACACCTCGCCACAGGGAAAAGGATTCCGCAGCCTGAGCAACCAACATGCCGAGACCATCGGCAGCCGCTATAGCTCCGGCGTCCACTGCCCAGCGCACAAAAGGTGTCGCCTGTGCAGCGTAAGCCATATCGTAAACCCGGCATTGCCGACCCAAAGCACGCTTTGCTAGCGGAGGCAAATCGCCTTTTAAACTGGCGGCACTGGCGTTGATAATGAGATCAAACCCAGGCGGGCAATCTTCCAGTCCACTGGCTTTTATATCAACATAAAATGGCTTACTAAAGCGGGAAAATTCCTGTGCTAATTGCCGCGCTTTATCAACAGTACGGTTGGCAATATGCAGTGCAGCCGGTCGTGCTCGCAACAGTGGCAAAAGCGCGCCACGACTTGCACCACCGGCACCGAGCAACAATAACTTACAATCATGCAACGGCCAGCGCAGATTATTCAGCAGATCTGCCACCAGCCCCACACCATCGGTATTCGCGCCCTGAAGACTGCCATTTTTCTTTAATATCAGCGTGTTGACCGCACCGGCAACAGCAGCCTCTTCACTGAGCTCATCTGCAAGCACACAGGCATTCACTTTAAAGGGCGCAGTCACATTGAGGCCGAGGCCACCACGATTAAAAAAATCACGCACGCAACCATCAAAACCATCTCGCGGCGCCAATAATTTTTGATATTCAATCTCCACACCAACTTGCGCCGCGAAGGCTCGATGAATGACTGGCGATAGCGAATGGGCGATGGGATTGCCGATGACAGCATAAGTGTCAGACACAGTGGGCTCCGCAAATAGTATGCATTATTGCTTTAAGTGGTTCAGATCCAGTCTTGATGGGGTAAAAAATCGGTATACAGCGCCGCCTCCGGAGAATCGGCCGTGGGTTCCCAATCATATTGCCAGTTCACTTGTGGTGGCAACGACATCAGAATAGACTCGGTACGTCCGCCACTTTGCAAACCGAACAGAGTGCCGCGATCGTAGACCAGATTAAATTCCACATAGCGGCCGCGACGGTAGAGCTGAAAGTTGCGTTCTCGCTCACCATAGACAAGGTTTTTGCGGCGCTTGAGAATAGGTAGATAGGCTTCCAGGTAACTGTCGCCAACCGCGCGCAACAGCGCAAAAACACTGTCGAAATCACCTTGGTTGAAATCGTCAAAAAACAAACCACCAACGCCGCGCGCCTCCTTGCGATGTTTTAAATAAAAATAATCATCGCACCATTTTTTAAATCGTGGATAAATATCAGCGCCAAAGGGGTCGCAGGCACGCTTGGCGGTTTGGTGCCAGTGGATAACATCTTCTGTAAAACCGTAGTAGGGCGTGAGGTCATAGCCGCCACCGATCCACCACACCGGGTCACTGCCAGGCTTCTCGGCAACAAACATGCGTACATTAGCATGACTCGTGGGCGCATAGGGGTTCTGAGGATGGATCACCAGCGACACCCCCAGGGCTTCAAACGAGCGCCCCGCCAATTGCGGACGGCTGGCGGTGGCTGAGGGCGGCAATTGATTGCCAAACACGTGGGAAAAGTTCACCCCGCCCTTTTCAATCACAGCACCGCTTTCCAACACCCTGCTACAACCGCCACCACCGCCCGATCTCTGCCATTGGTCGGTGCTAAATTGACTGCCATCGATGCTGCTGAAAGCTTCGCAAATACGTTGCTGCAAATCCAACAAATAAGTTTTAACCAGCTGTAAGTCGATATCACTCATGAATATATTGTTACCTTCTGATCAGAGCCCTATTGGGCCACCGGCACGCAGCACCCGGCCACCGATCAGCTCACGGATTTCACTAGGAGCGTTGCGGCCTCCTGTCGAACCTCCACCAACATAATCCAGCGTATCGCCAAAATAGCGCAACACTTGAAATTTATACTGTGCCGGCTGGCAACCGGAAGGATTGGCAGAAGTGGAAATTATCGCACCGCCGAAAGCATCAGTGAGCGCTGCGGTAAAGGGGTGATTAGTGTGGCGTAGGGCGACGGTCTGATGGTCGCCGCAAACCCATGGCGACACCAGGCCCGAATGAGGCACCAACCAAGTGACCGGGCCGGGCCAGGTCTGGCAAAGGCGCTGTCGTTGTTCCCTATCGAGGTTTTGCAACAACTGGGAAAAGTGTGTTGCACAGCCGGAAACCAATATCAGCCCTTTTCTCCGCGGGCGATTTTTCAACTCTAACAAACGAGCTACAGCGCGAGGGTTGGCGGGGTCACAGGCCAGGCCCCACACAGATTCTGTGGGGTGGGCAATGACGCCGCCATCGACCAGGGCGCGTACCGCCTTAGATAGGACCAGGGGCGAAACCTTCATAGCCTGGATTTAACTACCCTTGCGCTGAGCGAGGTCTTGTTGTAGTTGCGCGTCTTTGGCCATGATCGCTTCGGCGTTGGCACGGCGCTCATCAACCAGCTGCTGATGCAGCTCGATATCGGCAACACCAATAATTTGTGCCGCTAAATATGCAGCATTCTTGGCGCCAGCTTTGCCGACGGCAACCGTCGCCACCGGAATGCCACCGGGCATCTGTACGGTTGATAAAAGCGCATCCAACCCATCCAGAGAGGCATTAATCGGCACACCAATAACCGGCTTTAGCGTAGTGGCGGAGACAGCGCCCGCAAGGTGTGCGGCCATTCCTGCAGCGCAAATAAACACCGCACAACCGCGCTGATCGGCGTCAGTTACATAATTATGGGTCGCCTCAGGCGTGCGGTGAGCAGAGGTTACTTTCACTTCATAAGTAATTGCAAACTTGTCCAATACCGCAAAAGCCGCCTCCATGGTTGGCAGATCGGAATCGGAACCCATTAAAATAGCGACAAATGGCTTGCTCATTTTAGCTCTCTAAATCAGTCGGTTGGAAAAGAGCCGCAATCTAGCGGATCAACTGCCGTTACACAAGTTTCCGCTTAATTATTGCAGTGTTTTTTTCTGCTCAACGGCCTCAACTTCGACACCAGCGGGCCGGATCTTGAGGCTTGCCGCGGTGGCGAATTTCAAAATACAACGCACTTTCACTGTTGCCACCGCTGTTGCCCACACGGGCAATAATTTCGTCCTCCGCCACCCATTCACCGAGCGTGCGCGTCAATGATTGATTGTGACCGTAGAGGCTCATATAACCATCGCCGTGGTCGAGAATCAACAACATACCCTGGCCGCGCAAATAATCTGCAAAGACTACTTGGCCTGGGTGAATCGCCTTTACCGGCATCCCTTCGTCGGCCCGAATGGTAACGCCCATCCAGGTCAGGCCGTTGGCCCGACGCTGACCATAGGCATTGCCGCGGCGGCCACTACTGGGCCATGGCATTCGTCCACGCCGGCTGGCAAAAGCTATTTGTTCAGCGTTTCTGGTCAAACTGGTAATGGCTTGGCTCACTTCATCCACTAGTTTCTGCAGCCGATTACGATCGGCCTGTAACTGACCCAGCTCATCACTCTTGCTGGCCAGCATGACAGTGAACTTATCGAGGGTACCTTGGCGATTTTTCTGCGCACCACTCAATTGCTGTTGTCGCAACTGCAGTTGCTCCTGCTCCTCTGCCAGCGCGTCGCGCTCCTGCTCAATGCCGGCGCTGACTGTAGTGAGGTTTTCTAGGGTGTCGAGATAGTCGTCAATAATACGGTAGCGTGCTTTGAGGAAGTATTCGTAGTAGCGGAGTTGGCGAGCGATATGCTGAGGGTCTTGCTGATTGAGGAGTAGTTTAAGCTTCTCCTGTCGTCCCAATTGGTAAGCGGCGGCGATCTCCTCCTCAACCCGCCGCTGCATACTTCGTCGAGATGCTTCCAGTTGCTGCTGCTGCTGTTTAAGCTTTCGCAGCTTGTTGTTTCGGCTTTGCATGTCGCGTTTGATTTTGTCGATACGCTGATGCAACTCGGCAATATTTTTTTCATTGCTCTGCAGTTCTTTTAGCAACTGATCACGGGCATCTTTTACCTGGTTGAGCTCTTTCTGTAAATTGTCGATACGCTGCTTGATAACGGCCAACCGTGCCGGTTGATTGTCATCAACTGGCGGCGCTGCAATCACTGGTAATGCCAACACCGCTGCAAAAAATAAGATATAGCTTCTCATAGAGGCCTAATCGAGTTGAATCAAACTTTCACCGCACATTTCGATCGGCTGAGGCAGGCCCATCAGAGCCAGCATAGTCGGTGCAACGTCGGCAAGGCTGCCGTCGTTACGCATTTTGACACTGCGTTCTCCAACATACACAAAGGGCACTGGCAACGTGGAATGTTGCGTGCTCACCTGGCCGGAATCAGCATCGAACATCTGTTCCACATTGCCGTGATCAGCGGTAATTAAAACTTCTCCGTCGGCGGCCTGAGCGGCTTTTATCACCCGTCCAATACACAGGTCCAGCGCTTCTACGGCTTTTACAGCAGCGGAAAAGACACCGGTATGACCCACCATATCGCCATTGGCATAATTGCAGATAATGACATCAAAACGCCCACTATCAATAGCTTCGACCAAAGCGTCAGTCACCTGGAGAGCACTCATTTCCGGCTGCAGATCATAGGTGGCCACATCCGGGGATTGAATGAGTTGGCGCTGCTCTCCGGTATAGGGCGCTTCGCGGCCACCGTTGAAAAAGAAAGTGACATGGGCATATTTTTCCGTTTCGGCAATACGCAGCTGGGTCTTATTTAAATTGGCGAGATATTCCCCGAAAGAATTGGTAATACTTTCCGGTGGAAAGGCACAGAGCGCATCTATATCGGCGGCATATTCTGTTGTCAT
>JAHZJJ010000160.1 GCA_022600975.1 Gammaproteobacteria bacterium | reverse complement strand
TCAGCCATCGCATTATCGGCCGCTGTGGGCAGTGGCGGCAATGCTGCAAGAGTAAAACGTTTAAGAAATGCAATATCTGCAGTAGTAAATTGATAGTTTACATTTGCCGCTGCAAGCAGAGGTGTGCAGTTTAGGGTAAATACCAGCAATAACTGAAAAAACGGCAATAAAAGTTTGTTCACGGCAGCTTCCTATAAGCGAATATTGAAAGTAACCGCATCATTGAACTGGTGGTTATTGATATTAAAGGTCATTACCCACCAGCCAGGCATTTGAAACTTGACACCCTCTACACGGTAAACTCCCGGCGCTATTTCTGTGGTTACCTGGGGTTGTGTCGGCAGGCCGTGAACATGCCCAGGCATATGCCCCTCAATTTCAATATCGGCACCGCTTAATGGCTCACCATTGAGCTGCGATAAGATCAACCGCCATTGGTGCATCCGATTGAGCGGAACCTGGGTGCTGGCAGTTTCTGGTTCCACATGAGCGAAAACCTTGCTATTGCGAGAGATCTGAAAGCTGTGCAGATTTAACTCGCGGGGAATATCCTGCCCATTGACTGCGGGTATGGCCAGACTCATTCCCGGCGTTGGCTCATTGTTTTTTGTAGCGAGGTTCATATTCTGTTTGTTGGCGTGGACGCTGCGAATTTTTACATTGTGCCCCAGAGTTAACTCAGTGCTTTCGGCGAGCATTATTGGCCCTGTTAAACGGATATGGGGCCGCCAAATTTCCAGGTATGCCTGTTTTAGTAGCCTTAGGGCACGGTTGCGTTGGGTTAATGCCTGGCCTCGCAGCAGGCTGACTTGCTGCTGCCAAAGGGGGATTTCGTTGGCTAATAAATCTATGGTTTGGCCCAGTAGTGGAGGTTTTTCAGCTTGAACCAATGTGCTTGTTTGCCTTCGCAGTTGATTGAGGGCATTGCGCAATGAATTGTTATGGCGGCTAATATCGATTGACTGAGCTTGTGCCGCTTCAGCGCTATGTAACATTTTTTCGCCGATTAGCATTAATGCACTATGGTTGGTAGCCTTAGTGTTGGCTTCAAGAGATTCGATGGGCTCAAGGGTAGAGGCTGCCAACAAAATAAAACAACCAGCCGCAATGCAGCTGCCGTAAGCTTTTAATTTGGGTGACATTTATATTCCTAAAAAGTCAGTGGTTTGCTGTTATGGGTGATCTGACTTTGCCGAGTATTCAAGCGGTTCAAACTTGTGTGCTAATCGAAATTAGCCGGTGGATAAGCTGGGCCTGTCAACAGGCCCACAAAATTATTTTTGTTTTCTCGGTAGCTTAATATTACGAATAGCACTCCAATTTGGGCGCAGTATAAATAAGCCGTTGCCAATGTCGCTGGTAATAATATTACCGCTGGCGAAATAGATGTAGCTGCTCCAGGTGCCGGAAAACTGTGGGCTGTTTGAGCCGGGAATGGTATCAAAATAAGCCACTTCTCTCAGTTGGCCCCTGGCAATATTGGCGGCATCTAATAAGCGTAGGCCTGCGCGATAATTGCTCTCGTAGGCATAGCCATTCTTAACATAAAGATTGTGGTCAATGGCAGCAGTGGGCCCCACATAGCGGCCAATTTCTAATGGATTTTGTAGGTCGCGCACATCGTAGATGTAAGAGGTGGTGTTGTGACCATTGTAGGATTCGTCTAGCTCATCATTCATGATTAAAGTACTGTGGTTGTCGTTTACAAACCACCCTTGATGGGTGTATCGAGCTCCTTGATAAAAGGTGCGTGATATCTGCACGGGGTTAAATTTATTGGTCATATCGACCATGGTAATGGTGTCTTCGTTGTAGCCCACACAAATTTCTCTGCCTCTGTAGCGCCCATCCGGGCCGTTATAAATCACGCACTGGGCATCGTGGGTATAGCCATCGGACGAAAAACAACCGGCGTATTGCGGGTTGTTAGGGTTGGAAATATCCACAGTGTAAAGGCCACCACTGCATTGATTACTGCCGACAATATAGGCATAGCCGCTGTCTTCGTTGATCGCGATATTATGGGCGCTGCCAAATCCATTCATATGGGCGGTTTCGCGTAAGGTTTGCCCTGGGTTGGGAAGGTTGCGCAAGCTGCGAAGGTCGAAGACTTGTAATCCATGGGAGCGATTACCAAAGCCATCGGCGACAATAAAGGCATGATCGTTATAGACTTTGATATCGCGCCAGTCAGCACTGCCATTATTGTGTGAGGGTAAAAAGCCGAGATAAACCGGATTTTCCGCTACGGTAACATCCACGAATGAAGTGCCGTTGGTTCTGCCAACGATTGCGATTTCAGCGCCAGTCTGGGGGTCTGAATAACCCCATATATCATTGAGATTGGCGCTCCCACCGCCCATATTCCTCTTGTCGATAAACGCCAACAAATCAATATTTTTACAAGGGTAACCCCCGGCACTGCCGTTTTGGCAGGTGATGACAGATTGTAAATTGGTGCTCAGTGCCTGCATTGCTGGCGGTAATCCGCCACCGTTATTACTGTCATCATATTTGAAATTATCGGGGAACATAGCGCTGTGTCCCCAGACTGTTTGGCAAACTGTTAGAAAAATAACGGCGGCTATATTTCGAGTCAATAGGTGTCTCATTGTGTGAAATCCTTTTTTAATGACTGAATAAGTTATTCGTTAATGCTCAATCTGGGGGAATTGATACGCTCGCTGTGAGAGCAGCGTGGCCATAACTGTCTCACAACATATTAAGGTTAAAGGTCTAATAGATGCCATTTTTGTCATCTTGTTAATTCTTTATTAAAAAACTAAGTAAAGTTAACAGCCAGTAAAGTTATCGGGTAGGTCGTTATTGTGAAACTCTGTACTATTTATAGTTGTTAAATTATTTTTTTAAACCTTTTATTTACTGCAATAGTTTTTTGACAACTACAGTCAGCGATATATTACTCGTTTAAAATGAAAATTTGTATGTGTATTGCTAAGTTTGGCGCAGATATCAATTTATTGTGATATTAATTATTAAAAAAGGGTGTGTCCCGAGAAGTTTTTTTACTAGCTTTGCAAGATTAACGCATAAAACATCCGGCAAGCGATATTTCAATGTTGTCATTTTATTTAAGTCGCGTATTCTTGGTTTTGTTCGGTAAGCCCGAATAACAACTAAATGAATTGGCTAGAGGAGTGAGTCGTTAATCTCGCGTTTTGAGTTTTTTTCAGTACGCCTGTAGCGCTTCTATTTGTCTTCTGCTGTCAGCAATTCTAATAGCCCAGTCTCTGCAAACATATTGTAGCTTCCTTTATTGTGAAATATTGATGCCGAAGTAAGCGCCTTCTTGGGCTTGTATTTTTATGTTTGTGGATTTTGACCTCAATCAAAAGGGATATTCAGATGAAAATGCAATTATTACTAGCGGTAGTTGTTTTGGCCATGGCTGCTGGCGTTCAAGCGGCAGATAGAGTGCCGGTTACCCCGCAGATGTTTTTAAATCAAAAATCAGCGGGCATGGGTAGCGATGTTACCTTGGAGGAAGTGCGCTCCCGCACCTTGCCCAGTGGGGAAATAGTTTCCCGGTTTCGCCAGCTTCATGAGGGTATTCCGGTTTGGGGACAGACCGCCACACGCTCAGGGCAAGGTCCCAATGCCAAAATCAGTGGTAAGGTAATGACTGGCCTGAACATGGACTTGCCTTCAGTACGGCCGATGATTGAAGCTGAAAATGCACTGGAGCGGGCGATGGGCCAAAGTGTTAGTCAGCGCATTGGGCAAGGTAAAACTGCCGCTACGCTGTCAATGCCAGTGCTTAAGTTGATCGCTGAAAATAAGCACCAGGAGCTCTATGTACATATCGATAAAAAAGGTAAAGCTCGCCTGGCCTATCTGGTCAACTGGTATGAACCAAGTGCAGAGCCGTCACGGCCCTTTTATTTTATCGACGCATTAAATGGTGAGGTTCTGGAGCACTGGGAAGGGCTCAATTATCGAGAGGCTAGCGGCCCAGGTGGCAATGAGAAAATCGGGCAATATTTCTATGGCACGGACTTTCCCTACCTTGAGGTAAGTGACACTTGTGAGATGGATACAGCAAATGTCGAAACGCTCGATATGAAAGAGAGATACTTTGGTGGTGAAGTATTTAAGTTTCCTTGTTCGTATAACGATTATAAATATACGAATGGTGCTTTTTCTCCATTAAATGACGCACATTTTTTTGGTAATGTCGTGTTTAGCTTGTACAGCGATTGGTATAATACTGCGCCACTTACCCAGAAATTAACTTTGCGGGTGCATTACGGTTTTCAGTATGAAAATGCTTCTTGGAATGGCCAGGCAATGAGCTTTGGTGATGGTAGAAATAGATTTTACCCACTGGTTAGCCTAGACGTAACTGCCCATGAAGTTAGCCATGGCTTTACTGAGCAAAACTCCAATTTGGTATATTACAACCAGCCGGGGGGAATGAATGAAGCCTTTTCAGACATAGCGGGCGAAGCTGCCGAGTATTATCTGCGCGGTGAGAACGATTGGCTGGTGGGGACCGAGATATACAAAGCAGATGGTGCATTGCGCTATTTTGAAGATCCAACCCTAGACGGTCGTTCTATCGGCCATGCTGACGACTACTACAATGGCATCGATGTGCACTTTAGTTCCGGTGTATACAATCGAGCCTTCTATCTATTAGCAACCAGCAATGGTTGGGATACTCGCAGAGCTTTTGATATTTTTGTGCTTGCAAACCAAATGTATTGGGGTGCAAATACGGGTTTTATTGAAGGTGCCTGCGGTGTTTTATCGGCAGCGGATGATCTCAACTATGGTTCTTCTGCAATTGTAGATGCGTTCGATACGGTTGGTATTTCTACTTCTGGCTGTGGTAGAAACTAAAGCTTGATAATGTAAAATCAGTGAATCTATTGTTCATATATATTTTCACTGGTTTTATAGGTTAAGTGGGTATGATGTTAATAGAGGTTATATAAAAATTATTATCAGGAGTATCTAGGAGCCTGTCGGACTTAACACTGGCCTACTGCGAAAAAGCCAGATTTGGCCATTTTTTATGCTGATTCTCGTTAAATAGAACCACGATTCGCCTCGGATCATCATAAAAAATGGCGCAAACCGGTCTTTTTCTCGTTACGACCGGTTAAGTCCGACAGGCTCCTAGAAAAAATCTTTTCCAAAAGCGCCCGAAATTTCTAGGGGCTTCTCTTCTAAGAGCTTAGTTATTGCCACACTCAATTAGATCCGTCAATTTAATTAATATTACTGTTGATTTTGTGCCCAAGACTGGGGTGCTATAACAAGAGAGGTATCGAAGCTTATCTGCCCGGGCTGATAACGCCATGAGAGTCTTTTAGCTAAACTAAAGGGCCAATCAGTGATTATTTGCCGTAATATTCATTGTAGGTTTTTAACCTGTGGCGGCTAGTTTTCTATTACAATTCTCTACTGTAGGTTGGTGTTAGAGCAAGAGATTGCACTTGGGCCTACTAATCTTATAGGCAGGGTGTTAATTTCCGTGACAGTAGTTTTAATGCAGCGCAGGCTTTTGTTACCGTTATTGAGGCAGATAACGCTTTCTCGTTCGCTGGTTTGTCTGGCTGCTTTTTCGCTCATATTGATCGCCACAAACGGGCTTGCGAGCAATGCTAACCAGAATGTTGACGGAAAAAATACACAGAGGACTAGTGCGCGGACCAGAGCGTTTGACCGTTATTTCCACCAGTTATTGGAAGAGAAGAAAATACCGGGAGCTGCCTATGTGATTGTTGACAATGGCCGCATCGTGGCAATGAATACCTATGGCGTGCGTGCAAAGGGTAAAACTGGTAAGGTCAATATTCACACAGTGTTTCGCTTGGCGTCCCTCTCCAAAACTTTTGCCTCAAGTGCGGCGGCGTTATTGCGCCGCGAGCAGAAGTTTAACTGGAGTGATAAGGTGGTGCGCTATGTGCCCGAGCTCCACTTCAAAACCCCTGGCCTCAGCACCCAGCTGGAAGTTGAGCATCTGTTGAGTCATTCTTCGGGTCTGGCACCCAATGCCTATGATAATTACCTTGAAGACAACCAGCCGCTCAATAAAATTTTGCCTAGATTTTCCACGATTGATCCTCACTGTAAGCCGGGTAGCTGTTACAGCTATCAAAATGTGCTATTTAGCCTGATTGAAGTGGTTATTCACAAAGCTACGGGTGCTACCTATGAGCGTCAACTTAAAAAGCGTTTTTTTACCCCGCTGAAAATGACTGATGCTTCTCTAGGGTGGGATGGTTTTATGGCCTCCGTTAACCGCGCAGCGCCCCATGTGCAGACTGGTCGCGGCTGGCGTCCGGTGAAGGTCGAGCGACAATATTACTTGGCGGCTCCGGCGGCCGGGGTCAACGCCAGCATTGCCGATATGGCGCAGTGGCTGAAAGCGCAGATGGGCTATTACCCCAATATTTTACCATCGGCGGTTATTGCAGATATCACCCTGGAACGGGTGCAGACCAAGCAGCATATGCGGCGGCGCATCTGGCGTGATTATATTTCTCACGCTGGTTATGGGCTCGGTTGGCGAATTTATACTGTCGGCAATGATCGTATTATTTTTCATGGTGGTTGGGTGGCTGGTTTCCGCGCTGCAGTGGCATATTCCGAGCGCCAGAAGGTTGGCATTGCGATTCTTATCAATGCAGAGTCTCAGGTTATTAGTGATCTTACTGCCAACTTTATGAGAGATGTTGTTGGGTATAAGGAACTGGTTCAGACGGGGAACTAAATAAAGTGCTGGTGCTGGGAAAGGATGTATCGCTGTGAATTGCCGGCTTTCAGCCAAAAAGCATTCGCTTAGGGGCTGAGAGCTGGCCTTATATTTAAAGCTCTAAACGTGTTGAGTAAGGTTGAGGTTTTGGGATCTTTATTTCCTTCTGTCTTATAAACTCTTACAAGCAGATTGAGTATTGGATTGTGAAACCACGATCAAGTCGTTCTGGTTCCCATCCGTTAAAAGCGCCTACACTGCCGCACACATCTTGATCACATCGCGTAACCTATCAACAATGGTATCTATCTCGTGTGGTTCGATAATTAATGGTGGGGATAGGCAAATAGCATCACCGATGCCGCGAGTCATTACCCCTGCCTCCCACGCCAGTGCATTGGCCTTGGCGCCGAGTTTTCCTTTGAGATGGACCGGTGCATCTAGTTCAATCGCGCCAACCAAACCGTAATTGCGCACATCAATCACATTCTCTAAATCAGCTAGGCTGTGTAGCGCCTGTTCCCAGTGGTGGCCAATTTCGCCGCTGGCACGGGTAAGTAGGCCTTCGCGCTCATAGATGTCGAGGGTGGCCATGCCCGCTGCGCACGCCAGGGGGTGACAAGAATAGGTATAGCCGTGATAAAACTCTACGCCTCCTTCTGGAGCTGCATCCATGATTGTGTTGTAAATAGGATTACTTACAAAAGCTGCGCCCATGGGCACGGTGGCATTATTAATGCCTTTGGCTGAGGTGATCATATCCGGAATAACATCGAATTCGATGGCCGCAAATGCCGAGCCGGTGCGGCCCCAGCCACTGATTACCTCATCAAAAATCAACAGCAAATCGTGTTGGTCACATAGGGCACGCAGGCGTTGTAAATAGCCTTTAGGAGGCAGTACCACACCACCAGCGCCGGCAAATGGCTCCACAATCACCGCGGCAATCTGCTCCGCGCCGTGGAAGGCCACCAAGCGTTCCAGTTCTTCCGCCAGTTCTACACCGTGCTCTGGCAGCCCTTTACTAAAAGCATTGCGCTTTATATCCAAGGTGTGGGGTAGGTGTGCCACATTGAGTGGTTGGCCAAAGGCTTGGAAGTTCGGCGGCAGGCCACCTACGGAAATTCCACCGAAGTTAACCCCGTGATAGCCCTTTTCACGACCGATAAATAGCGTGCGCCCAGCTTGGCCGCGAGCACGGTGGTATTGCAGTGCAATTTTGAGGGCGCTCTCTACCGCCTCGGAGCCAGAGTTGGTAAAAAACACCTTGTCCAATCCTTTGGGCGTGTGTTGTACCAGGCGCTCAGCGTATTCAAATCCGAGCGCATGAGCAAAATTGAAAATAGAACTGTAATCCAGTTTTTGCGCCTGCTGGTGGATGGCTTCAGCAATTTCGCTGCGGCAATGGCCGGCGTTGCTACACCAGAGCCCGGCAGTGGCATCAATGACTTGACGTCCGCCCTTTTCAGTGAGGTAAATACCTTCGGCGCTCTCAACCATCCGCGGGGCAGCTTTAAAGGCACGATTTGGGGTAAACGGCATCCAAAATGCATCTGTTTTCACTGTGGTCATGGCCTTACTCCGTATTACTCATCATTTAAACGAATTTAATAACGTATTTTTTAAACTTGGTGAATTTCCGCTACCCCTTGTTTGGTTTTAAGTAGCATAGTGTTTCTCGTTGCGCTTTTTGCTGAGAGACTTGTGGCAGGGCTAAATAGTTCGAAAAACTAAGCAGAGTCACAAGGCACTAGTTAACCGGACAGCAGCCAACTGATAAACGGGTGTCAACTGCGCTATAGGCTGTGGTTAGTAGGGTAGCCGGTGAGATTATATAGCTTATTCAGCATCGAGGACACCTTGGCTAGGAGCCTGTCGGACTTAACACTGGCCTACTGCGAAAAAGCCGGATTTGGCCATTTTTTATGCTGATTCTCGTTAAATAGAACCACTATTCTCCTCGGATCATCATAAAAAATGGCTCAAACCGGTCTTTTTCTCGCTATGACCGGTTAAGTCCGGCAGGCTCCTAGGTATCCTATTCTGTCGAAAAAAGTTTACCTAAGCAAAACTTATGACCTGAGTTGAACGAAATGTCTTGAAGCCCATCATCGGCTTGGTTATTGGTTTGATAAAACGATGATCTTGTTCAATGCTATACCCAAAGCGTTTGAAAATCAGATTTTAGAAATAAATCAAAAACCCTCAAATCCTCCACCGAGTAGAGTTGCTAATTTCTCTTTTTCCTGACCAATTCCTCGGAAAAATTTTTCGATGATTTCCTGAACGCATCCAAATTCTCATGGTACTTATTGTATAGGACATTTTTCTTGAAAAATTTCCATAATCGTTCAATCAAATTCAACTCAGGAGAATAAACTGGTAAAAACACTAAGTTGATTCGACCATTCTCCTCCACCCATTCTTTAACGGTCTTGGAATAGAGATAGCGGGCATTATCTAAAATGGGTGCGGCTCTTTTCTAACGACAAACAAAACCAGCTAAATCAACGAGATAGAAGTTTCTTATTGAAAAGATAGGGTCAAAAGTGATAGATATAGGTTTGCAAACTAATAACTAAATCACTAAGGAACGCGCACGAAACAACTTCCTGGTTTCAATGAAATAATCTTTCAGGTAAAATTCTATTTTCCCGCCAACAGATTATA
>JAHZJJ010000004.1 GCA_022600975.1 Gammaproteobacteria bacterium | reverse complement strand
TTTTATTGCCGAAATAATCTTCTGTGTTTACATTGGCAGCTCGGCAACCCTCAGATACTCGCCCAAAATAAACGAGCTTGAAAGATGCCAATCTGCGGCATTCTCAAACTCGCTTATGCTCGGGCTCTGCATTACTTACAGAGCTTTAAAACCTCTAAGCCAGAACACCCTTAAAAGCGATAAGTCAGCTTGCCATAAACAAAACGGCCCAGTGGATCATGCAAGCTGGAAGCATAGCCGTAGATATCGGCATCACCATCGCCAATGGCAAAGGGTACCTCTTCATCCAGCACATTATCGATACCAATGCTCATCGTCATCTGCTCAAAGCCGCTGTAGCGCGCTTGTAGATTCAGGGTCATAAAAGCATCCACTTCGCGGGTATTTTCCTCGTATTCCAGCGTATCTTCAAATTCGCCGATATAATTGAAACTGGCAGACAAGCCAAAGTCTGCTAAATTCCAATCCGCGGTGCCGGTCCAGCGATGCTGGGGGTATTCATACTCTCCCGTCAGTTCGCGGGTACGCAGGCTGCCATCATCTCCACCCTGCTCAACCCGATTAAACTTGCCAAGCCAGGCGTAATCTAGGCGCAGACCCAGCTCACCGCCCCATAGCGGCATACCGGTGTACACCGCACTCAAATCCACACCAGAAGCTTCCTGCTCTCCAATGTTAATAAAACTACTGTGGATTTTTCGCAACTGACCAAAAGTCGCCCCCGGGAATGCCGGATCACGCTCACAGATAGTGCTACTCTGATCATTACAATATCTACTATAGAGATATTCTCGGGACTCTCGATCAATCTTGTTTTCTTGAGTAATTTGCCATAGGTCCAGCGACAACTGGAGTGCCTCAAACGGTTTAAATACTGCGCCAATATTGTAAGATTCTGACTCTTCTGCTTCTAAGTCTGGGTTGCCTACAAAAGCAACGTTGTAATCATTTCTAAACTTCTCTTCACAATCATCTGCGCTAATACCCTGATCTTGGCAACGGTACTGATCCGCAAAAAATATGGATTCCTCCGACGGCCCAAGACCAATTTGTGCCAGCGAAGGTGCGCGAAACCCGGTGCCCCAGGAAGCTCGCAGTGACAACATATCATTCACACTCCATAGCAAATTGACCATGGGATTTGTAGTGGAACCAAAATCACTGTAATCGTCATAACGGCCGGCTAGGGTCAAATCCAAATTAGCTAGCAGCGGTACACCAAACTCCACAAACGCTGAAGTGATGTCACGACCGCCACTGGCGGCTACCGCTTCGGTACCCACAATCAAATCGCGTTGGAATTGATCATCAGGAATATCCTCGACTTTCTCCTTGCGGTATTCAAGCCCCACGGCCATGGCTACAGCACCATTACGGGTATCAAAGAGCTCGCCACTGAGCGTGAAATCCATACTACTGAACTGCGATTTGCCGCGGCGCACTAGGCTGGTACCTATAGCATCAATGACCGACTGCGGATTTTGCACCCCGCCGAAAGGGTTATAACGACCAGCATCTATTTCAGCTTGTAATTTATCTGTGCGCACCCAACCCTGGGAGAGATCTCCGGTTTGCGTGGATTCGTTGCGAGAACGCTGGATCGATGCCTCCCAATCCCAATCGGCGACACTACCGCGCAAACCAAAAAGACCGCGCAAGGTATTCGACTCAATGTTCCACTGTCTCGGGCCAGCGTCCACGGTACGATAGTACTCAATGCCAACCTCCCTACCAAAAGGGTTATTCGGGTGATCCTCAGGTACTATTAGATTAGCTTCGCCATCTATCGGCGTAGGCGCACCCTGAGCAATTGAAGTGTTGTGTTGCACGGTCACTTCAGTAAAAAATTCAATACTTTCATTAAACTGCTTGTGGCCCAACAACAACATGCCGGTGCGCTCCGCTTCGGGGGTCAACAGCACCCAAGGGCCATACTCATATCTACAGATATCTTCAACTATACTGCCCGGCGGGCAATCGGGGTCAACAACTGGCTTACCGTCTACCAGGAAAGTTCCCGGATACCCACGTGAAGAACGATTATCATTCCCACCCCTGGCGGACTGGTTGGCTTGATCCAACCACTTGCGATCAGAATTTGCTAGGGTACTGTTGGTATGGTGATCAAAAATCACAGTAATATTACCATCCTCACCATTGAGGCCCCAGATAGCCGATAATGATTGCTGGTCGTAACTGTCTGCACCGCCGTAATCAACCGTAACTTCCGCACCATCAAAATCCTTCCGCAGCACCAAGTTGACCACTCCGGCCACCGCATCAGAACCGTAGAGCGCCGAGGCGCCATCTTTCAACACCTCCACCCGCTCCACCGCTGCCAGGGGAATTGAATTGATATCCACAAAGTTATTGGTAATATTTTCCGCAAAGGCACTAGTTGCAACCCGCCGACCATTAACCAACACCAGCGTGGCATCGGCCCCCATACCGCGCAAACTTACAGCAGCAGCACCGTTGGCCGAGGAATCCTGATTATTACCGCGGGTGGAGAAGGTACCGTTACCCGCCGCAGGATGTTTTTCAAAGAGTTGTTGTAGATTGGTGTAACCGGAGTTTTCGATTGCTTCTCGGTCCACCACCTGAATCGGCGTTGCGGTTTCGAATTCTGCATTGCGCGTAATCCGTGAGCCGACCACCGCAATCTCTTCAATATTTTCTTCGTCGGCTGCTATCAAAGCCCCAGAAGCCGTTGCCGCCGAGGCGCCCACAACTGCACTCGCCAACAACTTGCGATAAAATAACCTGCGCTTTTTCACTTTTATTACCTGCCTTTGCTATCTATTTTTATATACCCGGAGACAAAGCTTTATGGCATAACTTGCTCCAGAGAGATCCGTTAATCAGCGGCCTCTTATTTCTGTTCTTTTTTCGTTAAACGACGAAAACTATAAACCACTGCTTAAGAAGCAAAGATGCCAGATTGAACCGCAAAATAAAAGGGCATCTATCGCGGTTAGAGTGGCAATCAACTTATTTACCCCAAAAACACCATTACTTACAGGAAGACCTGCGCTTGATAAAAGTACGCCAACAAATAAACTAGCGCACGAAATCTAACCTCTCAGTGGGGTCAATTATTCAAATAACCCTCCATGGAAAAACACGCTTTGATTATGAAAAACTAGGATTTAGCAAAAGGCTAGACAGCCCCTTGCGTCTACAGTGCCATAGCTTTCAATGCTTCAATAAATAGTCCGCGTGAAAGCGCAGGTGCTGCTCAATAAATGTTGCGATAAAATGATAGCTGTGGTCATAACCCGCATGGCGCTCCATAATTAATGGATGACCTTTGATGGTGGCAGCCGCCTGAAGTGCCTGAAGCCGTAGTTGAGGCTCGAGAAAGGCGTCCTCTTCGCCCTGAGAAATCAGTATCGGCAATACCTTATCTGTGCGCTGCAACAGTGCACTGGCATCGTATTCCCGCCAGCTAGCTTTATTCGTGCCAAGATAGGCGCTAAAGGCTTTTTCTCCCCAAGGGCAGGCCATAGGATTACAAATAGGGCTAAACGCCGATATAGACTGATAGCGATCGGCATTCCGCAACCCCAACACCAGGGCACCATGCCCTCCCATCGAGTGGCCGGCCAGGCCACGCCGTGCATTCACCGGGAAATGATGTTCAATAATTTGCGGCAACTCCCACAACACATAGTCATACATTTGATAATGCTGCAGCCACGGCTGCTGGGTGGCATTGAGGTAAAAGCCTGCGCCCTGGCCCAGATCATACTCTGGATCATCTGCCACACCTTCGCCCCGCGGACTGGTGTCTACAGCGACAATCACAATACCCAGCTCTGCGGCCATACGTTGAGCACCCGCTTTATGAATAAAGTTTTCCTCATTGCAGGTCAGCCCAGACAGCCAGTAGAGTACCGGCAAACGCTGCATCACACCCTCCGGCTGGGGTGGTAGAAAAATGGCAAAACGCATTTTGCAACTCAATATTTCGGAGCTGTGTTGAAAGCGTTTTTGCCAGCCGTCAAAACACTTGGTTGCACTGACAAGCTCAATACTCATGGTTCATTTCCCTTAATTATTAGTAGTGAATAACACTGCGAATACTCTCGCCTTTGTGCATCAAATCAAATGCATCATTGATTTTTTCAAGTGGTAGGATATGAGTAATAAAATCTTCCAGCTTAAATTCTCCGGCGAGGTAGCGCTCTACATAGTCCGGCAGTTCGGAGCGGCCTTTGACCCCACCGAATGCCGTGCCGCGCCACACGCGCCCGGTTACCAGCTGAAAGGGCCGGGTGGTGATTTCCTGCCCGGCACCGGCGACACCAATAATGACCGATTCACCCCAACCCTTGTGGCAACACTCCAGCGCCGCACGCATCACATCGACGTTACCAATACACTCAAAAGAGTAATCCACGCCGCCATCAGTTAACTCAACAATTAACTGTTGAATCGGTTGGGTGTGATCCCGAGGGTTAATACAGTCTGTGGCGCCAAGCTTTTGTGCCAATGTGAATTTTGATGTATTAATATCTACAGCAATAATTCGCGACGCACCAGCCATTTGCGCGCCAATTATCGCCGATAACCCAATGCCTCCCAGGCCAAAGATCGCTACTGTTGCACCTTTTTCTACCTTAGCTGTATTCATTACCGCACCCATGCCGGTCGTTACACCACAGCCGAGCAAACACACTTCCTTCAACGGCGCGGACGGATTAACCTTGGCTACCGAAATTTCCGGCAACACCGTATATTCACAAAAAGTCGAAGTACCCATGTAGTGATAGATAGGTTTACCATTACACGAAAAGCGTGTCGTGCCATCAGGCATTAACCCTCGGCCCTGGGTCTGGCGAATTTTCTGGCACAGATTGGTTTTGCCAGACAGGCAAAATTTGCACTCGCCACACTCGGGCGTATACAGTGGTATCACATGATCGCCCACCCCCACGCTGGTTACCCCTTCGCCGACAGATTCGACAACACCTCCGCCTTCGTGGCCGAGAATTGCCGGAAAGACGCCTTCCGGATCTTCACCGGACAATGTAAAAGCATCGGTATGGCAAACCCCGGTGGCCACCAGTTTAATCCGAACCTCACCCTTTTGCGGTGGGGCAACATCGACAGTTTCTATCACCAACGGGGCCCCGGCCTCCCAGGCCACGGCCGCTTTACAACGGATAGTCTCTTCACGCATAGTTAAACCCTTCTTTGGCGACTTGTTGCTGATGGATTGAGGTGTACAAGAAGAAGCTCGGGCGGCTGACCGGCAAGCTGCCTCTTAAATTAATTTCATGGCATTATGCGCCGCACTAAGGTGTATCATCAATAACGCTCACCGCGCACCAATATGCGGCTATCATTCCACTCCACAGTGGGCTTTTTACTGTGCCATAGTGCAAACTGTGCACTTGTCGGCCTTTGTCGCGACCGCCTAAACTGAATTTCAAGGCAATAAGCCTGTGGTATCTCTAAGTTTCCTCATTTCAGAGGTTACAGAGGCGCCACAAACTATTTAATACGCTTCTAGACGAATAAACCTCCTTCTGCCTGCCGCAGTAAAAAATTGCAACAATGAGAAAACAATGAACAGTGACAACAACATTATTCAACTCCTTCTCATACATGACTCGCCAAAAGAAGCCAAGCGACTGATGAGTATGCTGCAACATGCCGGGCGACCGAATTATGCCAAGCAGGTTTCGAACGAAGCCGCACTAAGCAAATTGTTAGAGCAAAAAACCTGGGACCTGTTAATTGCTACGGACCACAATAAACACCTGGATGCGGCAACCGCTATACGCACTATCAGCCAACAGGAAAAGGATATACCCGTTATTCTACTGACCGAACACAGAGATACCCAAGCGGTCGTCGAGGGCCTCAAAATGGGTGCTCGGGATGTAGTGGTTGTCGATGAAGATCAACATCTGTTACTGGTCATCCATCGCGAACTCACCTCGCTCAATGAACGCCGCACTGCACAGTTACACAACAGCCGCCATCATGTCGCCCTCAGCCGCACCAAAGAATTGCTCGATAGCTCCAAAGAAGCCATCGCTTATATATCCGACGGCCTGCTAGTTTACGCCAATGACTCTTTTGCCGAGCGCTTGGGCTACTCCCATGGTGAAGAAATGAGCTACCAACCGCTGATCGACATGTTAGTTGAAGGTGAACAGCCCTATGCTCGTGAATTTTTGCGCCAGTGTGCCATTGATCACAACGAAATCGAAGCACAGCAATGGTCGTTTACTGCCATCACCGCCGCTGGAAGCCTACTCACCGCCAATGCAGAAGTATTATCCACAACTTTCGACGACGAACTCTGCCTGCAATTGCGCTTAGCCGCAACTGAAACAACCGAAATTACCGAAGAACTACACGCTCAGCTCAATGAAGCAAAAAATCGCGATACAGTCACTGGGCTCTACAATCGCCAGCGTTTTGTACACATGCTAGAAACCGCCATTCAGTCTTCGGCCGACTCTCAACGCACGGGGGGCTTAATATATCTCGAAATTAATCACTTTGAAGAAACCGTACAAAATGTGGTGGGCGTTGCTGGGGTTGATCTTTTGCATCAAAAATTCGCCGAATTACTGCGGGAAAATACCGGTAAAGACGATATCCTGGCCCGCTATGGGGATGAAAGTTATTGCTGGTTAATACCAAATACCAGCCCGGACCATGCCGAAGCACGCGCGCGCGAACTACATCAGAAAATTTCCGACACCATTTTTGATACTGCCAACAAAACACTACATATTACCATTGCAGTCGGTATTTCTCTGTTCAGTGAAACTTCCGACAGCGCACAACAAGTGCTAGATCAGGCACTTAAAGCGCACGCCAAGGTACAAGATGCCGCCGGCGGCGGCTATGCACTGTATGAACCAAACAGTAAAAAGCAGGGAGATAGCGATACCTATCACCGTGCGCGCCTGGTACAAGCGCTGGAATCCAACAAGCTGAAACTGCTGTATCAACCTATTCTGAGCCTGCAAGGCAACAATGAAAATATATATGAAGTACTGGTACGACTTGTCGACGGCAAGGAAGAGCTACTACCCATTGCATTTTTGGAGACCTTCGGTAATGCTGGTCTGTCCAGCAAAATGGATCGCTGGGTTATTCTGACGGCACTGAAGATCGCTGCAGCAGAACATCGCAGAGGTAAGCATATTTTCTTGCTGTTACATCTGACCGTCGCCTCATTGCTCGATACCAATTTTCCACTCTGGCTGGCGAAAGTTTTTAAAACCATTAGATTATCTCCCCGAGTAGTTGCCTTACAGCTGCGCCAGGAAGATGTCACCAATAATTTGCACGCCACACGAGACTTTACCCTGCGAGTACAAAAACTCGGCTGCCAGGTTGCCATCTGCCATTTTGGCACTGGGCTGCATCCGTTTAGAACATTGGAGCATGTGCAGCTGGATCTGGTTAAACTTGATGCATCCTTTGTCCGTAATGTGCAGGATGAGGGTGAAGATAGCACTGAGCTTTTTAAACTGGTAGCCCAACTCAAACAAGCCAATGTCAAAGTGATCGTGCCTTATATAGAACAGGCAAGCATGCTGCCTACCTTGTGGCAGAGCGGTGCCCACTACATTCAAGGTTATTATGTTCAGGCGCCGGCGGCAGAATTGAACTTCGATTTCAGCCTTGATTAAACCCAAGGCCACGGTTTTCCGACGCCTGACGGAAATTTTTAACGTAGTAATTAGCTATAAAATAAATCTTTTTTATCAACAGCTTACACTGAAACCCAAGTTGAATTAGCAACCCTGCAAACACTGTACAGAAGCTCCACCCATTTCCTAATACTGCGTCTTTCGCTATCCTGTTGCACGACTTTCGTGGCCGTTGCAATGCCACATATCGATTACATCCTGGAGTAGAATCCATGCCATCTCGTCCCACTCTGACTCGCCTACTAACCTGCCTACTGACAGTGCTAAGTAGCGGCCATGCCATATCCGAAACCGCTAAGCCAGCTCAGGATGGCCTAAAACAAATCACAGAAGACGCCAGCGCCATATCAGCCGCTGAACCTTTAATAAATACATCGATCACACCCACCGGCCCCGACTATCACTCTTTTGCTAACAGCGACGACTATCGCACCAAGCATCTGGCGCTGGATCTCAATGTGGACTTTGCCCGTAAAGTGCTTCACGGTAAAGCCACTCTTCAGATCGAAACCCTAACGCAGGGCAATACGCCGCTGATTCTGGATACCCGAGAACTCGACATTCAATCGGTGCAGGCTGGCCACAACGGACAGCTGCATGAAGTAAAATTCTCTCTCGGCGCTAAAGACACGCACCTGGGCAGCCCACTGCGCATTCAGCTGCCAAAAGACGCCACCACCGTCACCATTGCTTATCAAACCACGCCGGGTGCCTCTGGCCTACAATGGTTGGAGCCTCGGCAAACTGCGGGCAAAAAGCATCCCTTCCTGTTTACCCAAGCCCAAGCCATTCATGCCCGCAGTTTTATCCCTCTGCAGGACTCACCCAGGGTGCGGATAACCTACGATGCCACCATTCGCACACCAAAATCACTGCGTGCAGTAATGAGTGCGGATAACGACCCAACAGTAGGAAAAAACGGCGTATATAAATTCCACATGCCACAGCAAATCCCCTCCTACCTAATTGCACTTGGGGTCGGCAACCTGGACTTCAAACCCATGGGAAAACGCACCGGGGTCTTCGCTGAGCCGGAACTGCTGGACGCTGCAGCCGAGGAGTTCGCCGATACTGAATCGATGCTCGAAACCACCGAAGAGGTCTATGGTCCCTATCGTTGGGGACGTTACGATCTACTGATTTTGCCCCCCAGCTTCCCCTTTGGCGGCATGGAAAATCCGCGTCTTAGCTTTATCACCCCCACTGTTATCGCCGGTGACAAAAGCCTAGTGGCACTGATTGCCCACGAATTAGCCCACTCCTGGTCCGGCAACCTAGTCAGCAACGCCAGCTGGGGTGATCTGTGGCTCAATGAAGGCTTCACTACCTATCTCACCAATCGTATTATGCAATTCGTCTACGGTGATGAGCGTTACCAAATGGAAATGGCCCTGGGTTATGACGATCTGCAAATCGACCTCGCTGAGCGCAAAGACGGCGACGAAATTTTGGCCATAGACATACGCGGACGCGATCCGGATGAAGTCTTCTCTAATATTCCCTACGAGAAAGGCTCACTGTTTCTAAATGAACTGGAGCAGAAAGTTGGCCGTGACAATTTTGATCGGTTTTTGCTTGAATACTTCAATAAGTTTGCCTTTCAAAGCATTTCCTCCGCAGATTTCATCAAATACCTGCAGCAGACCCTACTCAAACAATATCCAGACAAGCTGGACATGAAGCGTATTAATCAGTGGATTTTTGCCCCCGGCATTCCTCAGGGTGCACCACATCCACAATCCGATGCCTTCGCCAAACTCGACCCGCTGCGCCAGCAATGGTTGAACGGTAAAATCAAAACATCAGACATTGATACCAGCGACTGGACCTTCCACCAGTGGAAATATTTTCTCGATAGCATGCCGGAAAAATTAACGGCAACACAATTACAGGAACTGGATAAAACGTTTGGCCTCACCGCTTCTAAAAACAATGAAATCGCTTTTAGCTGGTTAATGATCACCGTGCGCAACAATTACCAACCCGCCAATGATAGATTGCAAACTTTTCTTACCAACATCGGCCGCAATAAATTTTTGCGGCCACTGTATCGCAGCCTAATGGAAAATGGCAAAGCGGACACCGCCAGGGAAATTTTCGAAAAAGCTAAGCCCGGCTATCATCCACTTACGGTGAAAGTGAACAGCCTGATTGTTTATGGCGACAAGCAGGCTTAATCACTATGAGAATTGGGCACAGCAGCCAGACCACAAAGGTCACAGCGCTGCTGTGCGCCCATTGAAAAAAGTCGCCAGGCTGAAGCTGCCCGAAATACGTTTATTCTTTATGTGCCTTTGCCCTGTGCATTGCGAAGTTGACGAAAACAACCGTAACCACAACGGTGGCAGGGTGTAATCCTGCTTTTATCCGGCGGTAGTACACGGTAGCCGCAACCGAGGCACTGCAAAATTTCACCCGGTACCACCCGCTCACCGGCCAAAGCCCACGGCTGACCATTTTTGATACAGTACATGAGATTGGGCCAAACCGTTTTAGTGGGATCGGCAGCATCCAACAACGCATCACCGGCACGCTCTTCCAAAATTCGGATTTCATCGCCAAGTTCGAGTAGATACTCTCCCGCGCGAGTTAAATCATCTTTCAACCAAGCCTTTAAAAAGGCCATTTTACTGGCTGTGAGTTCTTCCACCGCCAGCTCGCCTTCGACAATTTTTTCCAAATCCCGGTGAAGCTCCGTCGACAACTTCTCATCCAGAGCGGGTTTTGTGCGCTTAGCCACTGTGCATCTCCTTGCATACCATCCAAAGTGAATATTTTCGCCACAAACACAGAGCGTATTTACCAGTTTCTCATCGACCAGCATTAGCCATACACATTAGTTCTGCTGTACATTGCCGAGCA
>JAHZJJ010000159.1 GCA_022600975.1 Gammaproteobacteria bacterium | reverse complement strand
TTATTGAAGGCGAGCGTGTGATTAGCGTATCATCCAAGACAGCCTCACTAGATAGTTGAGTATCTTTTGGGGTTAGCCATCTCTCGGTGTTTGCGCACCGGGGGGTGGCGTTATCTTACGTTCACACGATCATACTGTGGTTCTTCTTCAGCTATTGATGTTTCGGATTTCCGCGAGGGCTTTAATTACTTGGTTTCTCGCGGGCTACATGACACCAGTAAACAAAACGGTTTTTATATGGTTTCTTCTCGTTTGTGCCGTGTTTTACTTTAGTGTTCTCGCAGCACGCTAAACACTAATCGCTTTTTTTGAGAAGTGCAATTTAAAGTGTGTGGTTAGGCGCCTAAAATTGATGGGTTGCCCAGTGGATGGGGTCCACCTCATTCTACCTCAAGTGCTCCTACACTAGCATGCCGTAATTTCCTTCGCCAGTATCAGTCTTTTCCAATATGAGATGAGCCTGAAACTATGTGAATCTACCCTTAGGGCACCCCTATAAATTACTTTTTTGTCATCTATCAGCACCAATTTATGAAGGCTTCAGGGCAATAAAATTGAAGAAAACTCAATTTATAGAGATGCCCTTAAGTGCAGCGTTCCTTAGAAGCCCCTGGAACCCGAAATGATAGATTTTTGGCTTATATCAAGTAACCATTCCTTCTCACCATTGTTATCGGAGGTTTCAATCTCAAAAAAATGAGCCCCCTGAATATTTTTATACTCGACATCCATTACCAGTAAATCATTCCCTGCATGAACTTTGGAAATTGCATCTTTAACCTCGAATCCGGAATTTTGTATTGCCTGAACGCCTAAGCGGTTTTTATTGTTTTTAGCCCAATTTAGGATATGAGTTTTCGCTTCCTTTGATATCATACCAGTTTGTACATTAATACTTATTTTATACTTTTCATTACTTTCCAGATTGATCAGCTTAATTTCATGGAATAAATGCCCATCATCGTCGTCATCAAGTTCATACTCGTAAACTGTGCCAACAACGTGCTCTAAGGCAATATCAATCGCTTTTTCAGCATTGATACCAGTTTGCTTGATCAAATGGCGAGCATAGGCTGACTCTGCATAATCGTCGTCAGCGTAGCTGAGGGCTGCAGCACCCAAGGTGAGATTCAAAATGAGCAGTGAGACGAGTACTTTGGTCATTGGTAGCTCCATGTGTCATAAAGGGTTCTGTCGCAAAAATTTCACTCAAGCAAACCACACCTGTGTTCAGATGTAGTACTTCAGATGTGATCTGAAGTACTACAAGTTATTTCGTGCACGTTCCTTACTCGCTGTCAGTTTTCTATTTTTTTTACCCGTGCCCAGGAAATCCTTTTATCGGAAAGCTCTACAATCTCCACTAGGTAGCTGTCTAAATATAAGCTTATATTACCCCCTGGTATGCTTTCCATATATTCCATAATCAAGCCGTTGAACGTTTTGGGGCCGTTGGTGGGTAGCTCCCAATGCAAAGTGCGATTGATCTCCCGAATCGAGGTGCCACCCCCGATTAAATACCAGCCATCCTCCTTGGCGACTATTTCTTCATCTGTGTTGGATGTGGTACTCACTGTAAAATCGCCGACAATTTCCTCGAGTAAATCCTCCAGTGTGACGATGCCGATAACTTCGCCATATTCGTTCACCACCAAACCCATGCGACGCTTGCTTTTTTGAAAGTTCATCAACAAAGTAGACAGTGGAGTTGCTTCGGGCACAAAGTAAGGCTCATTGGTGAAAGATTTTAAAGTTTCTGCCGTGAGTTGCTCCGGTCCATCTCGCAACATCTTTGCCGCCCGACGCAAATGAAGAATACCTGTAACCTGATTGATGTCTCCGCTATATACTGGTAAGCGGGTATAGTTACTTTCAGTCAGCTGTTGCAGTATTTGCGCTGCGGAATTTTCTAGATCCACACCAACCACTTCATTGCGTGGAATCATAATATCTTCGACGGTGGCTTGATCCAGGTCGAGTACATTGAGCAGCATACCCTTATGTTTGCTGGGAAGCAGTGCGCCGGATTCAAATACAACCGAACGCAGTTCTTCCGGGGCGAGATGCTCAGCATCCGTTTGTGGATTGGTTTTGACACCCAGCAATCGCGCCAGGCCGTTGGATACGCTACTGACCATCCACACCACTGGTGATAGCAGCGATAGTAACGGGCGAAGTAAATAAGAGGCCGGGAAGGCGACCTTTTCCGGGTGTAGTGCGGCGATGGTTTTGGGTGTCGTTTCGGCGAAGATTAGTATTACCAGCGTGAGTATCATGGTTGCATAGACAACACCGACATCGCCATATAGCCGCGTAAACACTGAGCCGGCAATGACTGAGGCAAAAATATTGACTAGGTTGTTGCCAATCAAGATGACACCGATCAATCTGTCGGGGCGCGAGAGTAGCTGCATAGCTCTTTTGGCGCCGCGATGGCCACTTTTTGCTTTGTGACGCAAGCGGTAGCGGTTGAGCGCCATCATGCTTGTCTCAGAGCTGGAGAAGAAGGCGGAAATAAGGATCAGCAGGGCCAATATTGGTATAAATAGGCTGAGAGGTATTTCGTTCAAGGGCAAACTCTTGTTATCTACACAGGGAGATATTGCAGTAGAAACTTGCGGCTGGCAAGCTCAGTTGCGTTGCAAAATAACTTCCAAAGCCAGCTTACTGCCAAAGTAGGCTAGCATGAGTGCGGCGAAGGCGGTTAGTGTCCAGCGCACGGCAGTGTTACCACGCCAGCCGCAACGCCAATGTCCCCAAAGTAGGATGCTGTAAAGAAGCCAGGCTGCTATTGATAGCACAGTTTTGTGGGCAAGGTGTTGAGCGAATAGGTCGTGTACAAACAAAAACCCAGTGATTAGTGATGCTGTAAGCAGCAGCTGGCCAAAGGCGATCAATCCAAACAGTATCGATTCCATGGTTTGTAGTGGGGGTAGGTAGCGACTGATACCTGCGGGGCGATGGCGATGTAGTTGTTTGTTTAAATAATAAAGGTATAGCGCCTGGAGAGTGGCAAGTGTCAATAGTGCATAGGCTGAAATCGATAATAGTGCGTGGGCGGCAATCCCCGTGGGTAGTTGCTGTCGCGGCAAAACGTCGCCCCAGGCGTGTGTGGCCAAAAACTCGGTCACAGCAGCGAACGGGGCCATCACTAAAATTAGCGGTGTGAGACTGTGGTTACATGCCCGAATCAGGATGAGAAGATTGGCGCTCCAGGTAATGAGAGTCAGCATTTCCAGTAGGTCAAAACGGTAGCCTGCCGGAGTGATGAGGGTTTGGCTTAAAGACAAGCCATGGGCCAATAGTGCGCTGCCAAACAGGACGATAATTATTGGTTTGCGTGATTGTTGGTGAGTGAGGGTGAACACTGCTGCAATGGTTGTTAGCAAATATAAAACAATCGTTGTCCAGTGAGTAAAAACCGCCATGGTCAAATCCGTTGGTGCTTTATCTGAGGGCCAGTGTGTCACAGTGTGCCTGTGCTGAAAACCCCGGTTGCGGTATACTTCTGTGCTGTGGCGCATCCAGATTTTGGATATCAAAAGGTCGCAACGCCTATTGGCGGCGATTTAACCTATCGAGAAGCGAATATGTTCGATAACCTGAGCGATCGTTTAGCGGCGGCGTTAAAAAAGGTCACCGGTAAAGCACGGCTGACTGATGATAACATCCGCGACACTTTGCGTGAGGTGCGTAAAGCCCTGCTGGAAGCCGATGTGGCGCTGCCGGTAGTAAAAGCTTTTGTGCAACAGGTGCGCACCGCAGCGGTGGGGCAGAAAGTCAGTTCAGCGCTTAATCCCGGGCAACAATTTGTAAAAATTGTCCAGGATGAGCTAGTTAGTGTCATGGGTGAGGCGGCCATTGGGCTTAATCTCGCGGTGCAGGCACCGGCAGTGATTTTGATGGCGGGCTTGCAGGGGGCGGGTAAAACTACCAGCGTGGCTAAGCTGGCTAAATATCTCAAGGAGCGGGAAAAGAAAAAGGTCATGGTGGTCAGTGCGGATGTTTATCGTCCTGCCGCCATCAAGCAATTGGAAATGCTGGCGGGAGAGGTGGATGCACTTTTTTTCTCATCCACTGCTGATCAGCGCCCGCTGGATATTGCTCACGCGGCAGTGGATGCTGCGCGGCGACAGTTTGTCGATGTGCTAATTGTTGATACTGCCGGGCGGTTGCATATCGATAATCAATTAATGGATGAAATCCGTGAGCTCAACAGTGCGCTGAAGCCGGCGGAAACCCTGTTTGTAATTGATGCCATGATTGGCCAGGATGCGGTGAATACCGCCAAGGCTTTCAATGAGGCGCTACCGTTGACTGGGGTTATTCTCACCAAGGCTGATGGCGATGCCCGTGGCGGAGCGGCCCTATCTGTGCGCCATGTGACTGGCAAGCCTATTAAGTTTATCGGTGTTGGTGAAAAAACGGATGCCCTAGAAACTTTTCACCCAGACCGGATCGCGTCGCGCATCCTTGGTATGGGCGATGTTTTGTCACTGATCGAGCAGGTTGAGCACAAGATCGATAAAAGCAAGGCGGAAAAACTTGCTAAAAAGGTGCAAAAGGGTAGGGGCTTTGATCTCGAGGATCTTCGTGACCAACTGCAACAAATGCAGAGCATGGGTGATTTGGGCGCATTAATGAAAAAAATGCCAGGCATGGGAGCTATGGCTCAATCTGTTCCGCAGGCAGATATGAATAAAACCTTGGGCCGTATGGACGCTATTATTAGCTCGATGACGCCGATGGAGCGAGCCAATCCAGCTGTGCTGAATGGTTCGCGCAAGCGGCGCATCGCCAATGGTTCCGGTACACAGATTCAGGATCTCAATCGCTTGCTGAAACAGCACAAGCAGATGGGTAAAATGATGAAGAAGTTCAAGGGTAACGGCCTCGGCAAGCTGATGCGGGGTATGGGTGGTGTGCCCGGTGGTGCCGGTGGCTTAGGGGGAGCCCTTGGTGGCTTGCCGCCGGAGCTGCGCAAAAAATAACCGGCGAGTTGGACCCTTCTAATCTAAATGGCTGGTTTTTTGTTGCTATACAAATTGGCGGAGTTACATTATGATACGCCGCCTTCCAGCCCACCTGGGGATGGTAAAGTTTAAATTGAAAAGAGCTTTAGCTTGTGCGAAGGCCTACAGTCCAGCGCCTCAGGGCGGAGCTATGCCGATTTTAGACGGTTAATATTGAAACAATAGGATACAGCATGGTAACCATTCGTTTGGCTCGTGGTGGTGCAAAAAAGCGCCCATTTTATCATTTGGCAGTCACGGACAGCCGTAAATCTCGCGATGGCCGCTTTATCGAGCGGGTTGGTTTTTTCAACCCAGTTGCTCGTGGTCAGGATGAGCGCCTGCGTATTGACCGAGAGCGGGTTGAGTACTGGGTCGGTCAGGGTGCGCAGCTGTCTGATCGTGTCAGCAAGCTGGTAAAAGAATCTGCTTGAACCCATGGTGGTAACATTTGCGGAAAGTAAATCGGCGCAGTTGATGATCGTTGGTAAAATTACTTCGGTTTACGGCGTCAGAGGTTGGCTTAAAGTGCATTCTTATACCGAGCCAATGGAGAATATTCTGCACTTTTCCCGCTGCTGGTTGCGCAATGGACGCAACTGGCAAAGCTTCGAAATAGATGGTGGCCGACGTCATGGTAAAGGTCTGATTGCCCATATCAAAGGCATTGATGACCGTGACCGAGCGCTTGACTTTTGTCAACGAGAGATAGCCGTTGACGGTGATGATATGCCGCAGTTGAGCGAAGGTGACTACTATTGGCACCAGCTGCAAGGTTTGCAGGTGGTGGGAGACTTTGCAGGTCAAATCTTTGATTTTGGCAAAGTACTACGATTGATGGAAACCGGCGCCAATGATGTAATGGTGGTTGGTGGCGGTAAAGATCAGCGAGAGCGTCTGATTCCCTACCTGCCTGGAGATTATATTCGTGATATTGATCTTGATGCAGGTGTGATCACTGTGAACTGGGATCCGGAGTTTTAAGGTTGGCTAAGCGAATAGCTTTGGTTAGTATTTTTCCGGAGATGTTTTCCGCACTCACAGACTACGGTATAACCGGGCGCGCCATCGAAAATGGCTTACTTGAGCTACGCTGCTGGAATCCTAGAGATTTTACCAGCGACAGGCACTGCGCTGTCGATGACCGACCTTACGGCGGTGGTCCCGGGATGGTGATGTTGGCTGAGCCGCTGGCACAAGCATTGTCGAAGGCCCAGAGCTGGGCTGGGGCAGCGGCGCGGGTCATTTACCTTTCACCTCAGGGGCGGCCGCTGCATCAGACTGCAGTGGAGCAGTTTTCTCAGTCGGGCAATCTGGTATTACTGGCCGGGCGCTACGAGGGTGT
The DNA here is from genome assembly GCA_022600975.1 of Gammaproteobacteria bacterium. Classification (GTDB taxonomy): domain Bacteria; phylum Pseudomonadota; class Gammaproteobacteria; order Pseudomonadales; family Cellvibrionaceae; genus Microbulbifer. The sequence continues at coordinate 1,634 of JAHZJJ010000159.1, read as the reverse complement.
CGATCAGCGTATTATCGACACCCTGGTGGATGAAGAGTGGTCTATTGGTGATTATGTCTTGAGTGGCGGCGAGCTGCCGGCAATGGTGCTGATAGATGTGATTATTCGCTTGTTGCCCGGTGCTTTGGGGCACAGTCAGTCCGCACTGGAAGATTCCTTTGCACAAGGATTGCTCGATTGCCCTCATTATACTCGCCCGGAAAATTACCGGGGTAGAGTGGTGCCGCAGGTATTACTTTCTGGTGACCATGAAAAAATTCGCCGTTGGCGCCTCAAGCAATCTCTGGGACGCACACAACAGCAGCGGCCGGACCTGTTGGAAAAGCTGATGCTGAATCCGGAGCAAATGCAATTGCTAGAAGAATTTCTGCAGGAGCAAAGCGCCGGAGAGGTTGATTAAGCTCGGGCTCGCCGCGAGGCGTGAGTAGCTCGGTGATCTAGCTGAGAAGCTACATAATCGGTTTTGAGGATATTCAAATGACCAATCAAATTATACAGCAACTGGAACAAGAGCAACTAAAGAGTACGGTGCCTGCATTCGCGCCGGGCGACACAGTTGTGGTGCAGGTGAAGGTAAAAGAAGGCAGCCGCGAGCGCTTGCAGGCGTTTGAAGGAGTTGTTATCGGTAAGCGTAATCGCGGTCTGAATTCCTCTTTCACAGTACGCAAAATTTCTCATGGCGTCGGTGTAGAGCGTACCTTTCAGACCCATAGCAAACAGGTGGACAGCATTAAGGTTAAGCGCCGTGGTGACGTGCGTCAGGCCAAATTGTACTATTTGCGTAGTCTGACCGGTAAAGCAGCGCGCATTAAGGAAAAGTTGAACTAAGTTTTTTCCGTGCACACAAAAAAGCCGAAGCAGTAACGCCTCGGCTTTTTTGTGTCTGATTTTGTTATAAAGAAAATAAGTTTGAAAATTGTTCGCGGAGTCTGAAGGTTTTTGAGCGATTCCCGCCAGATACGAATCTGATCAGGATACGTGTAAAAAGCGACAGTTAGTGGTGTTAACCTATTGAAAAACAAAGATATTTTTACCTGAAATACCCCCCTCAATTGCAGAGGTTAAGGTTAAATAGAGGTGCGGCCACGATTCGTGTAAAAAACGACAGCTAGTGGTGTTAACTTATTGATTTATATAGGAAAATATATTCAAAAATTAGAGGGTTTTAGGCAAAAACTGCCGCATAAACAAGCAAAAAGGTTAAACTCTAGGCATATTGGTGAACAGGGCGACAATAGCCGCCAAAAAAACAGTATTTAACCTTAACCTCTGCAATAAGACCTATCCACGAAACTGCCTACCCGAGGTTAAAACAAAACCTGTCCATCAACGAAGTCGAGCGCCTCTATACTCTGACCTCTCAAGAGATTGTGTGGTTAAGAAAGCGTCGACTCAGCAAATATCTGCAGTTGGATGCCATGGTTAATCTCAAGTGTTTTCAAACCTTGGGTTACTTTCCTCACGTATCTGAGATTCCGGAAGTCGCAATCAAGGGTAGTGCATCATCCTTTCTGTAAATTCGCCATTCGCCTGTAGATGATTTAGAAGCAGGTCACGGTTAGACTGATTGTCGCCAAACAAAACCAGTCTTAAAAGGAAGAAACCGTGACCTGGGATAATGAGAATACAGCAAT
>JAHZJJ010000158.1 GCA_022600975.1 Gammaproteobacteria bacterium | reverse complement strand
TTGGCTTCGCGGCAGTACGCCAATTGTGTTTTTCCAGACTTGCGCCAGGTTTGCAAGTGTTTTTCCCAGTATGCTTGTTTACCTTTGGCATTTGTTTCCGATGAGGTGCCCATTCGATTCTCCTGTGGATTGCTGTGAAGTTAATGGGTATTGTTGGAGGTACATAACAGAATGGCGAGTACGTGGATTTATTGGCGCATACAAACTAAATCTAACCTCCGCCACAATGGAAAAACAATAGCCTTTTAAACAAGGCGCCAGCCCTCATGCTCTGCCGAGGGCTGGCTATTTTTTACGACTTTTATTTAAAAGTCGTAATTAACCCCTGCATAAAAATACGCACCATTAAAGCCAAAGGGAGCGGAGCGCCGGGAATAGGTAAATATTCCTTCGCTCTCCACAATAAGTGGCCCATTAGGCCCATCTTCAATAGCGCCACTGTTTGAATTGCCAATTTTATTTTTATCCGGAGTCACATCGAAAATATTATTTCCGCCAACATTGATGGACAATCCATTGGCAAAGGCATAGCTCAGCCGAACATCTGTCAATATTTCGGCACCATAGGTCTGCCTGCCACCATTGTTACTTTCTTCTACCGTGTATTCTCCATACTGATTAAAAGCCAAATTAGCAGTGAAGTCACCAAGGGTATAAATGCCGCTAAGGCTAATACGTTGGTCAGGCTGCCACTCTTCAATAATGGAAATATCTTGGGCAGTAAACACTTGATCCGTAGATAAAGTTTGCAAACCGCTGCCCGCTGGCGTAAATAGGCTGACGACATCGGTTTCGGTGAAGTTAGCAGCCAAAGTGATATCCAAATTGCCTGACTTCAACTCCAGATTGCTGTAGGTTGCAACAATATCAACACCCTGGGTTTCGGTGTCGGCGCCATTTAGGAAAAACTGCGCACCATCTATCCCAGAGCTGACCAACGCGGTGTCTAAGGTTTCCGACAGACCTTGCTCAAGCTGACCACTTAAAACAATACGATCATCTATATCAATGGAATACCAATCTACAGTGATATTCATATTTTCAGTGATATCTGCAACGATACCGAAACTGAAGTTGGTGGACTTCTCCTCCGTCAAAGAAGGAATACCGATGGCTTGTGCCAGCTCACTGTCGTTGCGAAAGGTGCCGACCGTATTCGCGACCAATTCTTGCGTTTTCTTGTCGATATCAAATTGCGTACTGACATTGTTAAAGTAGAGCTGTTGCATTGAAGGGGCTCGAAAGCCAGTGCTGGCCGCTGCCCGCAGGTGAACCGATTCGGTCAAGCTCAGGTTGCCGGCAAGTTTAAAATTGGTGGTGTCACCAAAGCCATCATAATCATCGTAGCGCACGGCCCCGCTAATTAACAGCCGATCATTAAACTGGTACTCTGAGTCGATATAGAGAGAGGCCACATCGCGCTCTTCATCGACAGCAGATTGCGGCCCTAAGCCATTAAAACCCTGGATACCTCCGAGGCGATCCTCAGGGTACAGGCTTTCCGCATTACTATTGGTATCATAATCGCGGTAAGCATACTCTTGCCCGGGGGTCACCTTATAGCCATCTCTACGCAATTCGGCACCCAAGGCCAAGGCCAAATCGCCAAAAGTTTGGGTGTAATCGAGGTTGATGGTTTGCAAAGATAACTCGAGTCCATAAGCAAAAGCCTCGCGAGGAATAGATGTGCGAATTTCGTCTGAGCTTAGACCAGAGCTAAACCGCTGTTTGTTGGCATAAGACGAGTTAATCGAATCACTGGTGGTGTAATCAATGGTATTTTCTCCAGAGGTATAGGAGATATCCAGTGTCGCTTCGTTATTAAACTCGGTGCGATAACCAATATTGAAGGAAATGTCTTCAATATCAGAATTGATTTTCGGCAAAAAACCATCAGGAATTGTGGCATCGCCGTCTTCCAGCGGGGCATTTTTGCTCGCTTCGCTGTTCATGCGGAAAAATGCAGCTGATTCGTTTTCGCGACTGGAATACGTAGTAAAACCGTATATTTCCCCTGCGCCGAGATCATAGCCCGCGTTTAACGTCAACGCTTGCTGCTCTGAGATAGCATCACCAATACGAAAGTTATTTCGTGACGCCGTAACTTCGCGGGGGTCTCCAGCCTCTAAAATGCCGTTCTTGTCAGTGTCCTCACAATCGGGAAACTGGCAGGCACCATTTAATCCAGCGCGATTGGTGGCATCTCTATCGCGGAAATTAGCAGAGATATTGAAGTAACCTTTATCCCCCAGGGAAAACCCCTTGGAAAAATCGACATTGTTTGTCTGGCCGTCACCTTCAGAATACTCACCTGTTGATACCGCAAAATGCCCGGCCTCTGAATCCCTTTTCAGTACGATATTAATCACACCAGCGATCGCGTCTGAACCATACTGTGCCGCAGCACCGTCGCGCAACACTTCAATGCGCTCAATAGAGGCCGCGGGGATGGCATTGAGGTCAACCCCCGCTGTTCCGCGGCCCACGGAAGTATTGGTATGAATTAAGCCTGCCTGGTGTCGGCGTCTGCCATTGATCAGCACCAACGTTTGATCCGGCCCCAAGCCGCGTAGGGTTGCGGGCCGCAATGCATCTGTACCATCGCTGATGACAGAGCTGGAAAAGTTAAAAGAGGGTGCCAAGGTTTGCAGTATTCTGCCCACTTCAGTTTGGCCACTGTTGGCCATTGCTTCAGCACTCAGCGTATCTACCGCAACCGGTAGGTCAACGGCTGAACGCCCCGCCTGTCGGCTTCCCAGTACAATAATTTCTTCAACTTCATTCTCCTGAGCAAACGCAGGCGTTGCTGTGCTTCCGACTGCCAGGGTTATAGCTACAATTAAGGGTGATCGTGTAAAGCGCATATTCATTCTCTAAAATTTTTTTCTTTATATGGATGCTTGCAGCAATCCATGCCCGATGCCTAAACGAAGCAGCAGCGTCATCCTTCAGGTTCAAAATCGAAAAAAGGCTAAAAATAGCTTGGCGCCGCTGGAGCGGTATTATCAAATATAAAATTATAAATACAAGCTATACCGAACAAACAATGGCCTGCACGAGGGTATCTAATTTATACCGCGGCCTTATTCAACTTTCTCTTAAAGCTTCAATTCTGCACGCAATTTCGCCAAACGCTCGGCATTTTCTGCTTTTGATAATGACTGCCCGAGGTTCTCTTCCAGCTTTATGCGCTTCGGCATTTGAAAGCTTTCACCACGCAATACGCGGCTGCAAATATTTTTATAGTGCTCTGCAAACACCGGGTAGACCACTGGCTCTGGATTGTTGGCAAGAAAAAACCAATCCGCAGCACGACCCGCATGATAGACAGCCGGGTGGCTCCAGGCATAATCGCTTTTATTGCGCGGCGCATTGCAGGCTTCACGATAGGCGGCACGAGCTTCTGGTAAGCCGTTACTGCCAACGGCACACAATGTCAGCATCTTGTAAATCGTCGGTAGAAACTCACACTCTTGTAGTGCCCTTCTCGCCGCGGTAACAACGGTTTCGGGGGGAAAATGCAGCAGGCTTTCCAGCATAAGTTTTTTTGCTGTGCGCAATTGTTCTTCGTTGGGGTAAGCCTTGTAGTATTGATTGTGAAAATTAATTCTAAACAGGCCAAACACTTCGTTAATGGCCTTACCCATTTGCTCTAATTTGGCGTTAGATCCAGCTGGTGTCTGTGAGATCTTCGTAGAGTGTGCGTGATCGAGTATCTTTTTCATTGGATTTGATTTGCGGTTGAATTTTATGCCTTTGGGCCCATTTGTAACGCACGTTGGCCAGAAATTTCATATCCCAACTTTTTTGCGGCTTGCCCACCTCCTGCCAATAAAGGCGAAACTCTTCTATTTGCCTTTGTGCAAAATTGTTGTCAATTTTGCACATATTGACAATATGTTCGAGACAGTCAGTTGACGGTTTCCAGTTGCGCGCTATGGGTTTCGCTATCGGCTCTTTTTCAATATTCTCGCAAAAATACGACCATTCGGTGCGCGCATATTTAATAAATTCTTCACCCCATTTTGCACTGATTGCCCCGCGCTCAATCCATTGATAAATAAAATCTGGAATAAGCCTTGCGGCAAATTCCCGGCTGATATGAAAACGTTCTATCTGCTCCCAAGTATTGTCACTCGGCTGCCATTCCCGGGTCATGGGTTCGGGCTTGTGCTTTTCAATAAAGGGCCTTTCCTGCTTTTCCCAGTCTTCCATCACCCAATCATTAAACACCAAATCCCAAGACACCGACAGCTTACCGCTTTTATGGTGGTAGTCCACAAAACGCTGTTGGCAACGGCTGACAAAGGTACTGCTGACCCCTTCATCTGCTAATTTTCGCAAAGTTTCCGTCCCAGCACGCCAATTTTCCGGCAGCGGTTGCTTGCGCTGCGCGGTGGCCCTATAAGCTTCCCATTTGCTTTTCACCTGTTTGAGAAACAGTGCGGCAAAAGAGTGGCGCGGCTCGCCGCGGTCGCGCCAGTAGGTAACAAACTCTGGAAGCTGCTCGCGAACGAAGTGTTCGGGAACACCTAGCTGGGTAATCCGCGCCATTGTCTCTGTATCGGGAACCCAGTTGGGGCCGATTAGGTTGGCACTGGGGTTGGCAACCTGCTGCGGTTGATTTTGGCTGGGCTGTTGAACTGAGGCTGCTAAGCGAGATGGAAAGGCAAATTTCAACTGCGCGCTGCTGCTATAAGGTGCCGCTCCCAGCAAAATTGTGCCTTGATTGCGCAGGCTAGTGGCCACCCGCTGAATATCCACTGCCCGCCAAAAGGGCAATAGTTGTTGCAATTGTGCCGCTTCAGCAGTGTACCAATGACCTTGGTCACTGTCCTCCGCAGTCAAAAACAACATTAAATCCCCCAGCGCGGTGAGCAACACCGCTTCTTCCAGGCCAATGGTGGCGGCTAGTGTAGGGGATATCGACAGGGGTCTTTCCGGCAATAGAGGGTGTTTCATAACGCAGTCATAACCCTGGCGGCAGTTTTGAATATTGAGAGTTTTAGTTACTGATGGTACTGCTCGGACAATTCCACCACCGCTTCGATCATGGCGCCGGCGTGAGAGGGATCAACCTGCGGTGTAATACCATGGCCAAGATTAAAAATATGGCCACTGCCATGACCATAAGCGGCCAGTACCGCTGCCACTTCAGCACGAATTTGCCGCGGGCTTGCCAACAGTACTGCCGGGTCTAAATTGCCTTGCAAAGCTACTTGGTGGCCTACCTGTGCGCGGGCACTGGTAATATCGGTGGTCCAATCAAGCCCTAGAGCAGTGGCGCCAGTTTCCAACATGGCTTCCAACCACTGCCCACCGCCCTTGGTGAATAAAATTACCGGCACCGGACGCCCTTCGGCTTCTTGAATCAGGTTTTGTACAATACGCGTCATATAGTGCAGTGAAAATTCTCGATAGGCGCTGTGACTCAAAGCCCCACCCCAACTATCAAAAATCTGCACCGCTTGCGCCCCTGCGCGAATTTGTGCATTGAGGTAATCACTCACCGAATCGGCCAATACCGACAATAGATGGTGCAGCAATTCCGGTCGCTTGTAGAGCATTTCTTTGCTGTGGGCAAAGTCGCGGCTGGAGCCGCCCTCTAGCATATAGGTGGCCAAAGTCCAGGGGCTACCGGAAAAGCCAATCAGCGGTACGCGGCCATTTAATTCGTTGCGAATGGTGCGCACCGCATTCATGACATACTCCAGATCCCGCTCGCTATTGATCACCTGTAGCGCCTCAATTTGCTCCGCAGTGCGCACTGGCTTATGGAATTTGGGCCCCTCGCCTTCACTAAAATACAGCCCCAAGCCCATAGCGTCGGGGATTGTGAGGATATCGGAAAACAAAATCGCCGCATCCAACGGGTAGCGTTGCAGTGGTTGCAGCGTGACTTCACAGGCTAATTCAGCATTTCTGCACAGATCCATAAAAGAACCGGCAGCGGCGCGACTGGCGCGATATTCTGGCAAATAACGGCCGGCCTGGCGCATCATCCAAACCGGTGTGCGATCTACTGGCTGACGCAGCAGAGCGCGCAGAAACCGATCATTTTTCAGTGGAGGTGCAGAAGTTATAGAGGGCATAGGTTCGTAACTGATTACAAAAACGCTATTGTAATGGGGAGCCGCCCTGGAAGACAGGGCTCTTCGCTGTTACAAATCGAGATAATCCATAATACCCTCGGCTGCCTGGCGCCCTTCCCAAATGGCCGTAACCACTAGGTCGGAACCACGCACCATATCACCGCCAGCAAATACTTTGTCATTGCTGGTTTGAAATTTGTATTGCTGCGCTTCTGCGGCCTCGACCGCTCCCCATTCAGTGAGGCTGATATTGTGGTCGTTAAACCAGGCCGCTGGGCTGGGGCCAAAGCCAAAAGCTACCAGCACTAAATCCGCGGCGATGATCTCCTCAGAGCCCGGCACCACTTCGGGGCGTCGGCGGCCATTTTCGTCCGCTTCTCCGAGTTGCGTGGTAACCACCTTCACACCTATCACCTTGCCGCCATCACCAACAATTTCCACCGGCTGACGATTGAATAAAAACTGCACTCCCTCTTCCTTAGCATTGACCACCTCTCGGCGCGAACCCGGCATATTGTCTTCATCGCGTCGATAAATACAGCTAACACTGCGGGCTTGCTGGCGAATCGAGGTACGGCTACAGTCCATTGCTGTATCGCCGCCGCCGAGCACCACGACACGTTTATCCTCAACAGAAATAAACGCTGCGGAATCTTTTTCAAACCCCAAGTTGCGGTTGACGTTGGCGATCAGAAACGGCAGTGCATCAAAGACACCGGCTAGCCCTTCACCGGGGAATCCCCCTTTCATATAATTGTAAGTTCCCATACCGAGAAATACTGCATCGTACTTGGCCAGTAACTCGTCAAAAAGAATGTCCTTGCCCACTTCAGTTTCAAGACAAAATTCCACCCCCATATCGCTAAAAATTTCCCGCCGCTGCCGCATGATGCTTTTTTCCAGCTTAAACTCGGGAATACCAAAGGTCATCAGACCACCGATTTCCGGGTATTTATCCAATACCACCGGTTGTACCCCATTGCGCACCAGCACGTCGGCACATGCCAGGCCTGCGGGGCCGGCACCGACAATGGCGACACGCTTGTCAAGTTTGGTTACCGTACTCAAATCCGGGCGCCAGCCCAGCGCAAACGCGGTGTCGGTTATATATTTTTCGGCGCTGCCGATAGTTACTGCACCAAAGCCATCTTCCAGGGTGCAAGCACCTTCACACAAACGATCCTGTGGGCACACGCGCCCACACACCTCTGGCAGGGAATTAGTCTGATGACACAGCTCCGCAGCCTCCATTACATTGCCATCGGCCACCAACCGCAACCAGTTAGGAATATAGTTGTGCACCGGACACTTCCATTCGCAGTAGGGGTTGCCGCAATCCAAACAACGGTGTGCTTGGCTTGCTACCTGACGTGCCCGGTAGGGTCGGTAGATTTCCTCAAAGTGCTTGGTGCGGGTAATAATGTCTTTTTTAGCCGGCTCTATACGGCCCACATCAATAAACTGAAAATCATTGTTGAGTCGCTCGGCCACGGTTTATCTCCTCTATTACCAGCTATTCACCGCGCTCACGCACGTTCGACAACAGTCCAGCAAGGCTCGCCGCTTTGGGCTTCACCAGCCAAAAGCGGCCGAGATATTCATCAAAGTTATCACGCAAATACAACCCCCAGGCACTGCCAGTTTCAGCGCTGAACTCAGCGATTAAAATACGCAAATGGCTTTGATGTGATTCAAGCGACTCATTGCTAATACGATGCAATTCGATCAGTTCGTGATTGCATCGATCAAAAAAACTCCGCTGCAAATCCAGCACATAGGCAAAGCCTCCCGTCATGCCGGCACCAAAGTTAATTCCGGTGGTGCCGAGCACGGCCACAACACCACCGGTCATGTATTCGCAGCAGTGATCCCCTGCCCCCTCAATCACCGCCAGAGCACCGGAGTTACGCACGGCAAAACGCTCGCCAGCACAACCGGAAGCAAATAACTTGCCGCCGGTGGCCCCGTAGAGGCAAGTGTTGCCCATGATACTGGTGTCTTGTGAGGCAAATTGACTCTCGGCCGGTGGGTATATGACCAGTTTACCCCCAGCCATGCCCTTGCCTACATAGTCATTGGCATCACCTTCGAGGTACATTTCCAAACCACCGACATTCCAAACCCCAAATGACTGACCGGCAACACCGCTCAAGTTAAGTTTGATCGGCGCCTCTGCCAAGCCCTGGTTGCCATAGCGCCGGGCGATTTCCCCGGACAATCGCGCACCCATGGATCTATCGCAATTGGCGATGCTGAAGTTAAATTCCCCGCCGGATCTACTTTCAATGGCCGGCAGCAGCTTTTGCAAAATTTGTTCTGCCAACTCACCTTTGTCCCAGGGCGTATTTCCAAGCTCCTCACAGACTTGTGGTTTGGTTGCCAATAACGGGTCACTGTGTAGCAACGGTGACAGGTTAAGCTGCTGCTGCTTTGTTGTCTGCCCTTCCAAAACCTGCAACAAATCGACACGCCCCACCAGTTCATTGAGCGTAGAGACGCCGAGTTTGGCCAGCCATTCACGCACTTCTTCAGCCACAAAACGAAAAAAAATCATCGCCAGCTCGGCATTGCCAATATAGTGTTCGTCCCGCAACTCTTTATTTTGTGTGGCTACCCCAGTCGCGCAGTTATTAAGATGGCAAATACGTAAGTACTTACATCCAAGGGCTATCATCGGCGCAGTACCGAAGCCAAAACTCTCGGCACCTAGTATCGCCGCTTTGATCACATCGAGGCCCGACTTAAGACCGCCATCGGCCTGCAGTTGCACCTTGTCGCGCAGATCATTGGCACGCAGAGTTTGGTGGGTTTCTGCCAGCCCCAGCTCCCAAGGGGAGCCAGCATAGCGAATAGAGGTCAACGGGCTGGCAGCGGTGCCGCCGTCATAGCCAGAAATGGTGATCAAATCCGCATAGGCTTTGGCTACTCCCGCAGCGATGGTGCCGACACCAGGGCGCGATACCAGTTTGACCGATACCAGCGCTTTGGGATTGACTTGCTTAAGATCGAATATTAATTGTGACAGATCTTCAATAGAGTAAATATCGTGATGGGGTGGTGGCGAAATCAAAGTAACGCCTGGCACTGAATAGCGCAACCGCGCAATCAATTCATTAACTTTACCACCAGGCAGCTGGCCGCCCTCTCCGGGCTTGGCACCCTGGGCAATTTTGATTTGCAGCACTTCGGCGTTGACTAGATAGTGAGGCGTCACCCCAAAACGACCGGAGGCCACCTGCTTAATTTTAGAAACCTTGTCGGTGCCAAAGCGCACCGAGTCTTCACCGCCCTCACCGCTATTAGAGCGCCCACCGAGACGATTCATAGCCTGCGCCAGCGACTCGTGGGCTTCCGGAGATAAAGCACCGAGAGACATTCCAGCGCTGTCAAAGCGACACAAAATATTTTCCACCGATTCCACCCGCTCCAGAGGTATCGGCGCTCGCTGATCATTAAAAACCAACAGATCACGCAGTGTTGCCACTGGGCGCCGATTGATCAAGGCGGCGTAATCGCGCCAAGTAGCGTAGTCTCCGCTGCGCACCGCACGCTGTAGCAGTTGAACCACATCGGGATTAAATGCGTGGTATTCCTGACCGTGCACGTATTTTAACAGGCCGCCGGGGCTGACCGGTTTACGCGCTTTCCAAGCCAGCTGTGCGCGAGCCAGCATGTCTTGTTGCAGGTTGGCAAAAGAGGCCCCACTGATACGGCTTGGCGCCTCTGGAAAGCATAAATCCACCACCTCTGGGGCCAGACCGACAATTTCAAACAACAGCGCTCCACGGTAAGAAGCCACCGTAGAAATACCCATTTTAGACAGAATTTTAAGCAACCCTTTGATGATGCCGTTGCGATAATTCTTCTGCGCGCTGGCCGCATCTAGCAATAGTTCGCCCGCCTCAACCAGATGATTAATAATACTGTAAGCAAAATAGGGGTGCACTGCCGTGGCACCACTGCCAATCAAGCACGCGAACTGATGGGCATCGCGCACGCTGGCGGTATCGACAATAATATTGGAATCGCAACGCAAACCTTTGCGCAGCAAGGCATGATGCACCGCCCCGGTGGCCAACAGTGCATCTATCGGCAAACTTTTAGCACTGATAGCACGATCTGACAGCACCACAATAGTCGTCCCTGCAGCCACCGCGGCTGTTATCTCGGCACACAGGGTGTTGAGCGCCGCTTCGAGATCCATTTCAGCTGGGTCATAATTCAAGTCAAATGTTTGCGCGCTGAAACCAGGAGCATCCAACGCCAACACTGCAGCATATTTCAAATGGGACAATACTGGCGAGGCCAGTATCACTCGGTCGGCATGGCCCGGTGTTTGCTCAAAAACAGACTGTTCGCGGCCGAGGCAGGTTTCCAGTGACATCACTACCGCTTCTCGCAGCGGATCTATCGGCGGGTTGGTTACCAGGGCAAACTGTTGTCGAAAGTAGTCGTATAGCGGGCGATCGACACGGGATAAAACCGCCATTGGTACGTCGTCACCCATGGAGCCTACCCCTTCCTGAGCAGCCTGTGCCAACGGGCGCATAACGGCATCACGCTCTTCCAGTGACGAGCTAAACAACTTCTGATAAACCTCAAACTGTGCTGCCGAAAAGCGGTTGTCTACTGCTGCAGCGTTGAAGCTGGAACGAATTCGCCGCGCATGCTCCTTCAACCATCGTTTGTAGGGCTGCGCCCGTTTAAGCTGATTATCGATATCCTCTGTGTGATGCAGTTCTCCGGTCAATGTGTCTATGGATAGTATCTGTCCAGGCCCCAAGCGGCCTTTAGCTACCACATCGGCGGGATCACAACCACAGACGCCCACTTCCGAAGCCACCGTAATCGTGTCATTTTTACTGATCACCCAGCGCGACGGGCGCAGGCCATTACGGTCCAGGGCACATACGGCATAGCGGCCATTGGTTATAGCCAGCCCCGCAGGGCCATCCCAGGGCTCCATGTGCATGGAGTTATATTCATAAAACGCACGCAAGTCTGTATCCATGGCATCAATATTCTGCCATGCCGGTGGCACCAACATACGCACAGCACGATGCAATGGCATACCACCGGCGAGTAACAACTCGAGCATATTATCGAGGCTGGAGGAGTCGGAACCGTCGCGGTTGATCAGTGGCGCCAATTGTTCCAATTCAGGTAGATTTTCACAGACAAACTTTGGCGTGCGCGCGACCGACCAGTTGCGGTTGCCAGTAATGGTGTTAATTTCACCATTGTGTGCCAATAAACGGAAGGGCTGGGCCAGCGGCCAACGGGGCATAGTGTTGGTTGAAAAGCGCTGATGAAAAATACAGATAGCAGTTTGCAGTCGCGCATCGGCCAAGTCGGGGAAAAATTCCGTCAGACTCGCCGGCATCATCAACCCTTTGTAGGACAACACTCCCGTAGAAAGACTGGCGATATAACTCGTCTCATCCAACTGTTGTTCCACCTTGCGGCGTACCACAAACAAGCGCGCATTAAACCGCGTTTCTTCCAACGGCTGATCAGCATTGTTAATCAACACCTGCTCAAAACGAGGTAGAGATTTGCGGGCAATAGCACCGAGACAAGCGGGGTTAGTTGGCACTTGCCGCCAAGCAGCGACTTTTAGCCCCTCTGCCTCCAATTCTCGTTGCAATATCCGCCGCGCGGCGGCGGCCTCGGCATCGCCCAACGGCAGCATCAACGCCCCCACAGCGTAGCAGTCGGTTAATGGGCTGGCGCCTTGCTCACTGGCAATGGTGCGCAAAAACGCATCGGGCTTTTGCAGCAACAGGCCACAGCCATCGCCAGTTTTGCCGTCGGCAGCAATGCCTCCACGATGTGTCATGCGAGTGAGCGATGTGATTCCCGCCTGTAATAACTGATGACTAGCACGTCCTTTCAAGTGCGCGATCAAACCAAATCCACAGTTATCTTTAAATTCACCCAACCGATACAAACCGCTACCCATAAAAGCCCTCGGAATCTTATTGAATTACTCCTTGGTAAACATAATGAGCATATCGCCACATGCACTGACAAAAGAGCTCACCTGTGAGCCTGGTTCTCTTCCTCCTTCACTCTGTCGCTGGGACAGGCAACGGTACTAAGTTGCCTTTACAAAGACAACAAAATTAAGCTTCACTTGCTGCTAAGAGCCTACAGCACAATTTATATGCTTATTTATTGCCGATATGCTACTAGCTACTCGCCTGCTTAACGGTTTAGTTATTAATTTTCAACCCCACAACAGCGCAGCGCCGAAATCACTTGTGGCTTTGGCGTATCATCACTGATATAAGCCCGACCCAAGCTTTGCAACAGTATCAAGCGCAAGCGACCCCCTTGTACTTTCTTATCCACAGCCATAGCGGCTAAATAATCGTCTGAGGTCATACCCTGGGGGGCCTTCAGTGGTAATGATGCCTTTTCCAGCAATGTGCTCAAGCGCTCTACCACTGCCAAATCTATATCACCTTTAAGGCGTGATAACTCCACGGCCATTAGCATTCCGATGGCAACCGCCTCGCCATGTAGCCAACTGCCATAACCCTGCACTGCTTCAATGGCGTGACCAAACGTATGGCCGAAATTAAGAATAGCGCGACGTCCAGACTCCCGCTCGTCTTCACTTACGACTGCAGCTTTAATGCGACAGCAGCGCTCTATCGCATCCGCCAGAGCCCAGGGCTCACGGGCCATAAGCGCTTCAATATTAGCTTCCAGCCAAGCAAAAAAGGGCTCATCACAAATCACACCGTATTTGATAACCTCTGCCAGTCCGGCAGAGAAATCTCGTGCCGATAAGGTGTTCAATGTGTCGGTATCAGCCAGAACCAACTGTGGTTGATAGAATGCGCCGATCATATTTTTACCCAAGGGGTGATTGACGCCAGTTTTACCACCCACAGAGGAGTCCACCTGCGCCAGCAGGGTTGTCGGCACCTGCACAAAGTCGACCCCTCGTTGGTAACAGGCCGCGGCAAAACCACTCATATCACCAATAACTCCGCCCCCGAGGGCCATAATTGTGGTATCGCGATTGTGGCGCCGCTGCAACAGCTGGTCGAATATGCGATTCACTGTGTCCAGTGTTTTAAATGCTTCACCATCTGGCAGCAGTAGCGTATCTACCTGATCAAATGACGCCAAACTGCCTAACAGGCTGTCGAGATACAGCGGCGCCACGGTATTATTGGTAACCACTAGAATCTGCTTGCCGCGAATATGGGCTTGAAACTGATGCGTTTTTTGCAGCAGGCCCGCGCCGATGATAATCGGATAACTGCGCACACCGAGCTCTACAGTCACACAGTGCATAAGGTTCTCTTGTCGGCGAATGGTTTATTTAGCAATGCTTGAAGTGGGCTAACTCTTGCAGAGTACACCACCTTGCAACTGA
Source organism: Gammaproteobacteria bacterium (assembly GCA_022600975.1). Lineage (GTDB taxonomy): Bacteria > Pseudomonadota > Gammaproteobacteria > Pseudomonadales > Cellvibrionaceae > Microbulbifer. Next base: position 2,239 of record JAHZJJ010000158.1, on the reverse strand, counting down.
TCGGCAATTTTGTTTGCTGTCTGCCTGGGAGTGGAATTATCTGTTTCACAAATGAGGTCGGCCACTTGTCGATACAAGCCCTCGCGCTCCTCCAGCAACTTTTTAATCCGCTCACGAGGATTGGCCACTTGCAACAATGGCCGATTATTACTTTTGGTGGTGCGCTCTACCAACGGCTCAAGGCTGGCGTGCAAGTATATTACCCGGCCACTGGCGCAAAGCCGCCGGCGATTTTGCGCCATTAATATAATGCCGCCACCAGTGGCAATGACTCGCGGTGCCCCCTTGCACAATTCCTTAAGCAGTGCACTCTCACGACGGCGAAACCCTTCCTCCCCCTCAATATCAAATATCCAGGGTATGTCGGCACCGGCATTAGCTTCCAGCAGACGGTCTGAATCAACAAAGGGCAGCTGCAAGCGCACCGCCAGCAATTTACCAATGGTTGATTTCCCCACCCCCATGGGACCAACTAAAAAAACAGATTGATTAATCACTTTGAAAGAAATGCTTCACCTTCCATAATACGCGGGGTAATGAAAATCAATAATTCCTTTTTATTATCCTGACTCAGATTGCGCCGAAACAAGCGGCCAAGGTAAGGGATATCTCCCAACAGTGGCACCTTGGTTTCACTTTCTATAACCGTATTTTCAAAAATTCCACCCAGTACAATGGTTTCGCCGTTGCGCACCAATACGTTGGTTTCCAACGAATTGACGTCGATTGCCGGCCTGCCCCCTTCGCCGGGAGTATCCGCGCTAACTTTATCTTTTCTTACCTCAAGATCCATGATGATATTATCATCTGGCGTAATCAACGGGACCACTTTGAGTCTCAACACCGCCTCACGAAAAGAAATGGACGCCGCACCAGACGAGGTCGCTTCGTTATAGGGAATTTCCACCCCCGACTCAATAGTTGCTTCCTGCTTATCTCCCGTTACAACCTTGGGTTGAGAGACGACCTCTGCTTTACCCACCTCTTCAAGCGCAGAAAGTTCGAGGCCCAGAAAGAAATTATTTTTGATAATAGAGTAGGCAAAACTGCTAGCCCCCTCCGCGGCGGCCAAATCCGTCAGCAGAAGATCATCAAAATCCGGTGTCCAAGCACCAGTATCATCGTCTACGTTATCGTCTACTATGGAAGAAGCGTCCAAGGAGCCAGTGGCTTCACCATAACCACTACCAAGCGAGTGTTGCTCAGCATAGCTCCAACGCACACCAATTTCTTCAAGAAAGTTGGTATCAGCAGTAACAATGCGCGCCTCAATCATAACCTGTCTTACGGGAATATCGATCACCTCTATTAGCTCACGAAACCGTGCGATTCTTTCATCAGTATCGGTGAGAATTATCGTATTGGTGCGCTCGTCGACAATCGCGTTGCCCCGTGGGGATAGGAAACTGCGCGGTGGCTGTTGCGGACTCCCTCGACCACCGGCAAAACCCGCCTGACCCTGCCCCGCTATATCTCTGCTGAACTCCCGGCCAGTAAATAGTGCAAACAGTTCGCGGGCATCGGCATAGCGCACTTCCACATATTCTGTGCGCAGTGGCTCCAGCTCTTCCAGTTGTTTAAGGGCTTCCAGCTCCTCGAGTTCACGTTCAGCAATTTCGGCCGCCGGGGCAATCATTATCACATTACCCTGCTGACGCTTACCGAGGCCTTTAGCCTTTAAAATCAGATCCAGTGCCTGATCCCAGGGGACACCATCCAAGCGCAGGGTAATACGCCCCTCCACGGTATCGCTGGCTACCATATTGAGATCGGTAAAATCAGCAATCAACTGCAGTACCGAACGCACCTCAATATCTTGAAAATTTAACGACAGCTTTTCGCCAACGAACATGAATTCTTCTTTTTTTTGTTGCTGCTCCGACGCATCGAGGGGCTTAACACTAAGGACATATTCGTCATCTGCCTGATAGGCAAGATAATCGTAATCGCTGCCGTCGGGGTCTACCGCAATAACCGTATTGCGACCGTCGTAATCGGCGGTGATGGAGTTCACTGGGGTGGCAAAATCGGTGACATCCAGGCGCTGGCGCAAAGCTTGTGGCAACTCCGCATTAAAGAAGGTCAACATGATCTTGCCCTTGACCCGCTCAACATCAATATTCACTGCAGGATCGGTTAAATTCACAATTACCCGACCTTCTCCATCTTCGCCACGGCGAAAATCGACTTCGCGAACCCTAATGCTGGAAGCTTCGTCGAAATGTTCTTCTCCTCCCAG
>JAHZJJ010000157.1 GCA_022600975.1 Gammaproteobacteria bacterium | reverse complement strand
ATGAAATCGCAAGAGAAACTAACCGCCACACCAACACTATTCCATCGCTGCGCGCGCATTGTATTGTTCACTTTACCACAATATACCCATAACTTTTGAGTATGTGCGTTTACAACGAATCCTATTTCATCGAAATTGAAAATTGTTAAACTATGATGAGCGCTTGTAATAAGCTTTTCGCCAGGCAAGAGTATCAAGTCCGCGCGCTGTACAAGGATTACAGAACCAAGCACATTCTCCGTGCTGTCTGCCAAATCAATGTAATTATTTTGTTTGGCACGGGCTGAAGTTTAAAGGCCTTCAGAGAGGCGTTGCTGGAATTTTTCCAGATAATAGATCAACGAAAGTAAAATTCACGTCTCTACTTTTCTATGCAAGATTTGAGGAATTTTGACTGGCCCCTTAAACCTTAAATGCTTTGAATATAATTCAGCGCGCTACCACAGATCCGGCAGTTTCAATGACAAGCTCATCGCTTTCGACCGTCACTTTTACCTGACCGCCCTCTTCCGATAGTTCTCCGAACAAAATCGCCTCAGCTAGTGGCTTACGCAAATTTTCGCGAATAAGGCGGGTCATGGGCCTAGCACCCATTTTCTCATCGTACCCCTTCAGCGCCAACCATTCTCGAGCCTCATCGTCTACCTCGAGGGTCACCTGAGCCTCATCCAGTTGCGTTTGCAACTCTACAATAAATTTATCCACCACTGTTTTTACCACATCGATACCCAACGCACTGAATTGAATAATGCCATCCAAACGGTTACGAAACTCCGGGGTAAACATTTTATTAATTGCTTCTATGCCATCGGAGCTATGATCCTGATGGGTAAACCCTATGGAACGCCGGCTAATCAACTCAGCACCGGCGTTGGTGGTCATAATCAGAATTACATTGCGAAAATCAGCTTTGCGGCCATTGTTGTCAGTAAGCGCGCCGTGATCCATCACTTGTAGCAATAAATTAAATACTTCCGGATGTGCTTTTTCGATTTCATCAAGCAATACCACACTGTGAGGGTGCTTGGTGACCGAGTCTGTCAGCAAGCCACCCTGGTCAAAACCCACATACCCGGGAGGAGCTCCAATCAAGCGCGACACCGCGTGGCGCTCCATATATTCAGACATATCGAGACGAATGAGCTCTATGCCCATCACCTGAGCCAACTGGCGACAGAGTTCGGTCTTGCCAACTCCGGTGGGCCCAGAAAATAAGAAGGAGCCAATAGGTTTTTCTTCTGCTGCGAGGCCAGCTCGATTAAGCTTAATTGCGGTGCTCAACGCATTGATAGCTGGATCCTGCCCAAATACAACCATTTTGAGGTTATCATCCAAACTCGCCAGCCGCAGCTTATCAGAGGCAGAGACACTGTTGGCAGGAATGCGGGCCATTTTGGCAACCACATTCTCTATCTCTAGCACCGTAATGGTATCGGTACTCTTGTCCGACGGCAGTAAAGCCTGATAGGCACCGGCCTCATCGATAACATCAATGGCCTTATCGGGTAAAAACCGTTCGGTAATATGGCGATTGGCTAATTGGGCTGCAGCTTCCAGGGCAGAGTCGGTAAACTGAACCTGATGATGACGTTCAAAACAAGCCTTTAAGCCCCGTAAAATCTGTACAGTTTCATCAACCGAAGGCTCGTGTATATCAATTTTCTGAAAACGGCGCGACAAGGCGCGATCCTTTTCAAAAATACCACGATACTCACTAAACGTCGTTGAACCAATACAGCGCAGCTGGCCGCCGGAGAGCAGCGGCTTAAGCAAGTTTGAAGCGTCCATGACCCCACCAGAGGCAGCCCCAGCGCCGATAATAGTGTGGATCTCATCGATAAATAACACGGCCTGATCGCGCTTTTTGAGCTCCGCCAACAATGCTTTAAAGCGTTTTTCAAAATCACCGCGATACTTAGTGCCCGCCAACAACGAACCGAGGTCCAGTGAGTAAATGATACTGCCTTTAAGTGGCTCAGGGACCACATCATCGACGATACGCCTAGCCAAACCCTCAGCAATCGCGGTTTTACCAACACCAGACTCACCCACCAATAACGGATTATTTTTACGCCGGCGAGCCAATACTTGGGTCACCCGTTCCACCTCTGGTCCTCGGCCTATAAGCGGGTCAATGCGCCCCAACATGGCCTCCTGATTGAGGTTGGTAGCGTAACTCTCGAGAGGGCTGGAAGCACCCGGTTCAGTGCCCGCGCCAATCTCTTCGTCAGTCTGCTCCGGTGTCGAGTCTGGGTTACTACGACTATGGTTTCCGGCAAAACCGACGCGGGAGATACCGTGGGTAATATAATTGGCCACATCTATACGTGCGACACTTTGCTGCTTCAGATAATAGACTGCCTGACTTTCCTGCTCACAGAAAATAGCCACAAGGACATTGGCCCCTGTTACCTCCCGCTTGCCGGAAGACTGCACATGAAACACCGCCCGCTGCAACACACGCTGAAACCCCAGTGTCGGCTGAGTTTCCCTATCTTTGTCGGCTTCAGGAATCAGTGGTGTAGTGGAATCAATAAACTCTAACAGCTCGCGACGCAAGGCTTTCAAGTCGGCACCACAGGCATGCAGCACATCAATCGCTGACTCGTTATCAAGCAAAGTCAGCAGCAAATGCTCCACAGTCATAAATTCATGACGCTTTGATCGCGCACCTTTGAACGCTAGATTGAGCGTTACTTCTAGATCCTTGCTGAGCACTCTTAACCTCGAACCTTACAGAGCCAATATCGCCCGGAAACCTGAACAGGCCACCGACATGAAGGAAGGCATCCACTAACAGATACCGGGTATAGTGGTTTCAATGGTTGTCTTCGCTTGGTTCTCCCTCATCCGCTTCAATTTCACACAACAGAGGATGCTGGTTGTCACGTGCGAACTGATTTACCTGCATCGCCTTTGTTTCCGCTATATCTCGAGTATAGACACCACAGATGGCTTTTCCCTTGGTGTGCACCTGCAACATCAGCTGTGTGGCACGCCCGCGATTGACGAAAAAAAACCGCTCAAGCACTTCAATGACAAATTCCATCGGGGTGTAATCATCGTTAAGCATGACTACCTTGTACATGGAGGGAGGTTTCAGCTCTGGCTCAACTACTGCCACTGCCGTATTGTCATCTGGATCATCCTGAGAAGAGGTATGCTGATCTCCCCCGTTGTCGCCAGAATAAAATTTAATTGCTACTAACCTTCCCATAACTTGCTCAACCGGCTCCTGCTACTGAACATTTTAATTGCTTCCATTTAATAGGTTTCGCTGATTACGTCGCATCTAAGCAGCCAGTATAACCTCAATTGGCGCCAACAGCAGGGATAAAGGCGCAACCACTTGACAACTGAATCATCGTCAGCTAAAAGAGATGAAGTCCTGCTTGCAGGCGAATATATGAAAATTTTTTCCAACTTATGGACACATGTAAATAATAATAACTAAAAGACTTATAAGGCGACCTGCTGTCGTCTCGTCAAATAGAGGGATTTCGCCATGCCTACCGGTACCGTCAAGTGGTTTAATAACGCTAAAGGATATGGATTTATTCTGGCGGATGAAAAAAACGAAGACCTGTTTGCCCATTACTCCGCAATACAAATGGAGGGTTATCGCACTTTAAAAGCAGGGCAAAGGGTCGACTTTGACATTATCAAGGGTGAAAAAGGCCTGCATGCGGCCAACATCCGCGCTCTCAATAGCTATGATGCAAACCTTCAACCGCAAGGTGAAAATTTTACAGACAGCGCCACAAGTCTCCATCAAGAGGCAGAAGTGATGGAGTGATTCAGCGTTCAAAAGCGCCGACAAATGTACTCTGCATAGTATTAGTAGCAAAGCGGCCCTGCTAGACCTGTTAAAAACCCCCAAACACGAAAGTTCGGAGGTTTTCTGTTGGCTCGCTGTCCATTAAACAAAAAATGCGGCTAACAGCTCATGTGCTTGATTACTTCATCACCAAATTCGGAGCAGGATTTCAGCTTGGCACCTTCCATTAAACGCTCAAAGTCATAGGTGACTGTTCCCGCTTCAATTGCGCCTTCCACACCCTGAACCACCAGTTCAGCAGCTTCCTGCCAACCGAGATGACGCAACATCATTTCAGCGGAAAGAATCAGTGAACCCGGATTAACTTTGTCCTGCCCTGCATATTTAGGTGCAGTACCATGGGTCGCTTCAAACAGTGCCACCTGATCAGATAAGTTAGCGCCCGGCGCAATCCCAATGCCGCCAACCTGAGCGGCCAGGGCATCAGATAAATAATCGCCATTAAGATTTAAAGTGGCAATGACATCATACTCCGCCGGACGCAACAACACTTGCTGCAACATGGCATCTGCAATTACATCTTTTACCACAATCTCTTTGCCAGTATTTGGGTTTTTAAAACTATGCCAAGGGCCTCCATCCAGCGGCTCGGCACCAAATTCATCGCGAGCAACTTCATAACCCCAGTCGGCGAAGGCACCTTCGGTGAACTTCATGATGTTACCCTTGTGCACTAGGGTCAAGGAATCCCGATCCTGGTCAATGCTATATTGCAACGCTTTACGTACCAGTCGCTTAGAGCCTTCTTCAGAGACCGGCTTAACGCCGATACCACAATGTTCAGGAAATCGGATTTTCTTGACGCCCATCTCTTGCTGCAAAAACTCGATAACTTTTTTTGCTTCAGGCGTATCTGCCTTCCATTCGATACCCGCGTAAATATCTTCAGAATTTTCGCGAAATATAACCATATCTACTTTATTCGGTGCCTTGACCGGAGAGGGGACACCACTAAACCAGCGCACTGGGCGCTGGCACACATACAAATCCAGCTCCTGGCGTAAAGCGACATTTAGGGAACGAAAACCACCGCCGACCGGTGTCGTCAAAGGCCCTTTGATACCAACGGCATACTCTTTCAGAGCTTCGAGCGTTTCTGCCGGAAACCAATCACCACTGTAGAGGTTTGCCGCTTTCTCGCCGCAAAAAATCTCCATCCAGGCAATAGCCTTATCTGCGCCATAGGCTTTTTTAACCGCGGCATCGATCACTTTGCGCATCACTGGCGTGATATCAACACCGATACCATCACCCTCAATAAAAGGAATAATCGGGCGATTCGGTACATTCAGTGAACCATCTGTATTAACTGTAACTTTTTCGCCATTAACCGGCACTTGAATATGACCCATTGAAATAAACTCCCGCAAATCTTGGCTAATAATTCGGCACCTTGTCGCAACAGCCGGCCAACAGTGCCGAAAATCTGGTGCCGATTTGATGCCCTTATAATAAAGGCGCGCCCCGAACAACTGGGACGAGTTGGAAATCCGCGCGATTATAGCAATATCTATCATTTTTTGTAGTTCAATTACATCGACCTATCTCCAAGCAGCTGTAACAACCATTACCTAAACGCCTATGGACGACAAAGTAAGAGAGGAAGACGGTCAGTAAATTCGGTTTGCTGTTAACATTATTAACGCGCTTACCATATAACCATCAGGCGCTGAAGTGGCCAACTGGGCAAGCTGAAACCAAGGGGAAGGATAAGAGCAAACCTTAGCTATCACGACTACTATCCGCCCAAAGTTGCACTCAAACACCACATCGCCAAGTAATCTTGGCCCCTAGAATGCGCAACAATTTCAAGCAAGCCATCAGCAATTGGTCACCATGGCCAATCAAGGGTAAAATTGCGCCCCCCTTTATAGCTGCCAGCCCCAGCAAGATTGGTTTTTTATGCTTTCACCCAACCTAGACCTCACAGTAGAGCATGCTTCCGTCGCCAAGCCCGACCATATTATTGTCGGCATGTCCGGCGGTGTCGATTCATCGGTGGCCGCCCTGTTACTCATGCAACAAGGGTATAAAGTAGAAGGCCTGTTCATGAAAAACTGGGATGAGGATGATGGCAGTGAATATTGCACAGCCAAAGCCGATCTCGCAGATGCCGAGGCGGTTTGCGCTCGTCTCGGCATTAAACTACACACAGCTAATTTTGCTTCTGAATACTGGGATCGGGTATTTGAATATTTCCTCGCCGAATATCAAGCTGGCCGCACCCCCAACCCGGATATTCTGTGCAATCGGGAAATCAAGTTCAAAGTCTTTCTCGAATACGCTAGCATCCTCGGCGCTGATGCCATCGCCACAGGTCATTATGCCCGCCGGCAGAAACAGGCGGGGCATACTCGACTGATAAAAGGACTGGATGCCAACAAAGATCAAAGCTACTTTCTCCATGCTGTCGGCGAGGCAGAATTTGCCCAGACACTCTTCCCTGTTGGCGAACTTGAAAAACCCAAAGTGCGTCAAATTGCGGAAAAACACGGCCTTGTCACCCACAGCAAGAAAGATAGTACCGGCATTTGCTTTATTGGTGAGCGCCGCTTCAAGGATTTTCTTGAACAATATTTACCCGCTCAGCCAGGGGATATACAAACCCCAGAGGGTGTCACTTTGGGTCGCCACCAGGGGCTGATGTACCACACGATTGGCCAGCGCCAGGGCCTGGGTATTGGCGGCATCAAAGATGGCGGCGGCGACCCCTGGTATGTGGTCGGAAAAGATCTCAAGCACAATATTCTGTTAGTGGCCCAGGGAAAACATCACCCTCTGCTCTATGCAAGCGGGCTGAAAGCCTCCCAGGCGCACTGGATTAACGGCGCCCCTCCGGGGCTTAAATTTCGCGCAGGAGCAAAAACCCGCTACCGTCAAAGTGATCAGGCTTGTACAGTCACAGTGCGAAACGACGACGTTTTAGAAATCGCTTTTGAACAATTGCAGCGGGCCATTACTCCCGGACAGTCCGTGGTACTGTATCAGGGCAATTACTGCCTTGGCGGTGCCGTTATCGATGCCGCCACGGGTGTTGGCGAGACTGGCGTTCATTCGACAAGTAGTACAGGAGTCAACCCTTGAGTAATTGGCGCAATCAAGCCCTGTCTTTAGCGGGTATTTTTCAAGGTGCAACGCTAGTAGAGCGCTTGGCAAAAACCGGTACTGCGCCGGCGGAGCAGCTAACTGCGGCAGTTTTTAGCCTGCTGCAACAAAACCCAGAAAACTGCCAGGCTGTCTACGGCGGAGCCGAAAAACTCCTGCCTGGGCTACGCGCCAGTAAGGAACTCTTGAGCAATCGCCAGCACCCGGAATATACCGATAGCCTGCGCTATGTACTGTCGATTTTATATTTGCAGCGCAAGCTATGGAAAAAACAGCAACTGTTGCAACTAATTGATGAACGCCTGGAAAAAGCGCAATTGCAATCCCAGCATTTTGGCCTTGGCCATGAAAACGTTTTTGCTAATCTAGCCGGCATTTACAGTGATACCCTGGGTAGCTTTCGCTTTCGCATTCAGGTGACAGGAGATGTAAATTTTCTCCAACAACCGCGCATCGCCAATCAAATTCGTGCGATGCTGTTCGCCGGTATTCGCTCCGCCACCTTGTGGCATCAACTAGGTGGCAGGCGAATTCAACTACTTTTTCAACGCAAAAAATTAATTGCCACAATAGAGGCTCTGTTGGCCGAATATGAACCATCCGATGATGCGTGAAGTTCCAAGCCTCAGCAAACACCACGACACAATGCATTTTGGAGATATACAATGAGCCTAGCGCTATCCGCCCTCACCGCAGTTTCCCCCATTGATGGCCGCTATCAAAGCAAAACTTTGGCCCTGCGCAATATCTTCAGTGAATACGGTCTGATTCGCGCCCGCGTCGAAGTGGAAGTGCGCTGGTTGCAACAACTATCCCGTCAACCAGAGATTTCTGAACTACCGCTATTTGATGACACCACAAACGCACTGCTCAATGGTATTGTCAAACAATTCACCACTGTGGATGCCGAACGTATTAAAGAAATTGAAAAAGTTACCAACCATGATGTAAAGGCCGTGGAATACTTTTTAAAAGAAAAAATCAGCGGCCATGCAACCCTCGAGGCCATCAGCGAATTTGTGCATTTTGCCTGCACCTCTGAAGACATCAACAATCTTGCCCACGCACTGATGCTGCACTCAGGGCGCAACGAGGTACTTTTGCCGACAATGGCGCAAATTATCAGCAAAATCACCGAGCTGGCCCATACGTTTGCCGCCGTACCAATGCTTTCCCGCACCCATGGTCAAACCGCGAGTCCTACCACTGTGGGCAAAGAACTTGCCAATGTGGTCGCACGGTTGCGCCGCCAGCTCAAGCAAGTTCAAAATGTGCCATTGCTGGGTAAAATAAATGGAGCGGTCGGCAACTACAATGCCCACCTTTGCGCCTATCCGAATATCGACTGGAAAGCTAATGCAGAGGACTTTGTCACTTCCCTAGGGCTAAGCTGGAACCCTTACACTACACAAATAGAGCCGCACGATTACATCGCTGAACTCTTTGATGCCATAGCCCGGTTCAACACCATTTTGATTGATTTTGACCGCGATATTTGGGGTTATATTTCGCTCGGTTATTTCAAACAAAAGCTGGTTGCCGGCGAAGTGGGTTCCTCTACCATGCCGCACAAGGTCAACCCGATCGATTTTGAAAATTCAGAAGGTAACTTGGGCCTTGCCAATGCCATCTTCAACCACTTGGCCGCCAAGCTACCCGTCTCTCGCTGGCAGCGCGATCTCACCGATTCCACAGTACTGCGCAATATGGGCGTCGGTTTTGGTTACTCACAGATTGCCTACACTGCCACGTTGAAAGGGCTAGGCAAGCTGGAGCTCAATCGCGCGCGCCTCACTGAAGATTTGAATAATGCCTGGGAAGTACTGGCGGAACCCATTCAAACCGTTATGCGTCGCTACAACATAGAAGAACCCTACGAAAAACTCAAAGCGCTGACCCGCGGCCAGGGTATTACCAAAGAAACGCTGACCGTGTTTATCAACAATTTAAACATTCCCGATGAGGCAAAAACGATGCTGCAGCAAATGACTCCGGCCAATTATATCGGCAATGCCATCACCCAGGCTGAAAAGATTTAAGGCCTCAACTTATGTCAGCGCCATTGACCCACTTAGGCGAAATTAGCGTAACGGATTTTTTGCGGGATTACTGGCAAAAAAAGCCCTTACTGATTCGCAATGCCCTCCCCGGCTACAAATCACCGATAAGTGGCGAAGAGCTCGCGGGAATGGCGCTGGAGGAAACCGTAGAATCGCGCCTTATCGAAGAGCATGGTATAGAGTCACCCTGGCAACTGCGCTCTGGGCCATTTAACGAACAAGACTTTCTAACACTACCAAAAAGTCACTGGACACTATTGGTGCAAGCGGCAGATCACTGGCTGCCAGATCTGCAGGCGCTGAAAGCGCAGTTTCGTTTTATTCCCGATTGGCGCCTTGATGACATCATGATCAGCTATGCCGCCGATCAGGGCAGCGTCGGCCCGCACTATGATTTCTACGATGTCTTTTTACTTCAGGCAGAAGGTAAGCGCCGCTGGCACCTGGGCCCCAAGGTTGACTCCCAGGCAGCCACATTGGCAAACACCAAGCTCAAAATTCTGCGCGATTTTACCCCACAGCACAGCTGGCTACTCGAGCCCGGTGACATCCTTTATCTACCGCCCCAATTTGGCCACTGGGGCATCGCCGAAGGGCCTTGCACTACAATCTCTGTGGGCTTTCGCGCACCTTCTTCACGCACCATACTAGAAGATTTAAGTGCCGAACTTGCCCTCGGCCTACCTGAGCATCTGCGTTATAGCGATCCTGATTTAACCCGCCCGGACAACCCCTTTGAAATAGATTCGAGCTCTGTTCAACGGGTACAACAACAGCTATCTGATTGGTTGCAACAACCGCAAAACATTGCCCAATGGTTTGGCGCTATCATGACCGAAGCCAAATATCCCGATGTCATCGCCCTTGATGCCAATAATGCAGAAGACTGGCGCCAACAGCTCAACGCCGGCAGCCAACTGATGCTTAATCCCGGCTCGCGCTGCGCCTTTTGTCGAGACCCGCAAACCCTGTTTATAGATGGAGAGTCTTTCCCCGCACCATTGCAGTTTGCAGAAGTTTTTTGTTCCACACACACAATTAGCCTTGACGAACTCAAAGGGCACCCGCAGCTCATCAAAACGAATGGCTTAATCGACCAATTGGTGGCTCAGGGCTCATTGGTTTATGCTGAAGATGACGATCATTCAGGGCTTTATTGATTACAATCAAATGAGGGACTCAATATGAGCCTTATTGTACGTCTTGCTGATTGGGATACCGACCGCAACAGCATCCGCAATATTCGCGAGCAGGTTTTCATTCAGGAACAAAAAGTTCCTGCAGAACTGGAATGGGATTCGCTGGAAACCAGCGCTCAGCACTTTCTAGTACTCAATGAAGGGGAGGCCATTGGCACCGGCCGTATCACAAGCAGCGGGAAAATAGGGCGTATGGCGGTGAAAAAATCGGCACGTGGCATCGGTGCCGGGCAGTTATTATTAGAAAATATCTGCGGCTATGCTCACAGCCAGGGATTAACAAAAGTCTATCTCAACGCCCAGTGCCGAGCCTGTAATTTTTATCAAAAGCTTGGCTTCGTATCAGTTGGTGCCGTATTTGACGAGGCCAATATACCCCATGTCCGCATGGAGCGGTGCTTTTAAAAAACACCGCTGTCTTAGGTATTTGTTACACCACAACCCTCGCCAAGCTAACTTACTGATATAATGCTGTTCAGCTGGGTGCTGCCTCTATACCCTGTTATCACATAGTAACCGTCGTACCATACTGATCAATTTTCTTCCAAAATTGAGCCCACCGACCTTCCGTTTGTACTAACTCTCGCAAGCTAAGAACCGTCTTCAATCCCTTTTTCTTCCAGCGCATGCCGGAACAACAGAAACGTTGCTTGATTAGCGTCTTGCAAGCTGCCTCAGTCACGCCCGAGCCAATGGGTAAACTCGCCTTCACATTGGCCGCATAATCCATGCGAGACATTTGGTTCTCAAAGTAAGTAATAGCGGATTGCAGCTGTTCCCGGTTCAGCTTGGATAGATGTCGGCGTCGGGATAGTGTATGCATTTCTTCCAATATTTCCTCAGCTGCACCCGCTTCATGTTTTAATTGATGGCACCGTGCTTTTAACCACTGTTGACGTGCAGGCTGATCTGCTTTTTTTGCATGGGCAACGTCAGCCACCTTCGTCAAATATTCGGTGGCATGATAGAAATCTAGAACTTGCCCATGAGTGTGTGGCTCGAGAAAAGACCAGTTACTGCTAGCACCATCTGCAATACCCAAGTAGTGTGCCTTTGGATAGAGTTTTTTTACGTGGGCAATCTCTTGCTCAAAGCGCTTGAAAAAATGCTCCTTGCCGTATTCTGGGGCGGCTCCAATGTAGATTGAGTGCTGACGCTCACCATCCACGTCATAGAGGGAAATGCTCCCCACCATCGCCTCCCGCCAACCGTCATCCTTCATCAGTAGCATCGCTCCATCCAGGCTCAGAGATATCGTTTCAATCGCGGTGTCCAATTGCGGAGTGGCATAGTGCCAAGATTCTTCTTTAGCGGCAGCGATGCTGGCGACCTCTGTCGCTACATTCTGCAGATAAGAGTGCGCAATACGGCGATGATGGTTGGATTCAAGATCTCGACATACTGAGGGCGCGTTGAGCTTCGCGTATTTGTTGGAAATCATTTGTGCAAAACGT
>JAHZJJ010000001.1 GCA_022600975.1 Gammaproteobacteria bacterium | reverse complement strand
TCGGTTTATTCTTGGAAAGCTGCCTTATGCCAAAACTGTCGAAGACATCGAGGCTTTGTTGCCGTGGAAGGTTAAGGCCACCTTTGAAAAAAATTCAGCTATTGGCTGATAAGGGAAGTATGTCGATTATTTGGCGCTTACCCATTATTTGGCTTAAAATTTAAAAATAGCTACCCTGTAAGAGTCAAGCAGTTTTATATAGGGGTGATGGCCATTGTTTTGTTATTTTTTGGGTTTGAAATTCTAATTTAATCTCTTTGGGTCTAGTTCCCCGCAGCTTGCTGCGATATAAACGCTGAGCAATGCGAAACGAGCGAATTCAGCTTAATATCCCGTTCCTTGGGGCGAGGATGTTTATTCAGTAAAAAAATGTAGCTAGCTTTTTTAATGGAGTAATTATTAATATTTGGGGGGTACTATGCACGAGTGCCAGTTATCGAGGATAATTGGCCTCTCTAATCAAGTTAAACTCAGTGCTTTATTCCGTGGTTTCTGCTGGTATTTGATCGAGCATCTTTTGGGTTCTTTGTCGATATTCTCCTTCGGCTTCTTTGAGAGTTTCAACAAGGATAAGTTTTGCACCGTTTTTGTCTCCCATATCGAGATAGGCTTGGGCTAATTCTAACTTGGTGTTTAATTCATCGTCAGCCTCTAACAGATTTAGATTGGAATCTAAATTATTTTCCAAATCAAAATCCAGTTCATCCACGGCTGATTTTTCCAGTTCAAGCGAAAGTTGCAAAGATTCCTCTGTTAATTTACCCTCGTGGGCAGAAGACACTTCCGGTGAGTGCAGTTTTAATTCTGAATCATCCTTAAGGGAAGTTAATTCAATATCGAGATGTGCTAACTCTTCGCTGAGGTCATCAAGCTCGATGCTGTCTAGTTCGCTGTTAGAACTTTTTTCTGGATTTAAAAGCGCGTCTTTGTCGAGCGTTTCTTCCAGCTCAGAGAGAAGGTCAAAAGTTTGATCATCAATATTGGCTGAGGCGTTAGCCGTTGAATCTGGATTATTGTGCTCTAATGAAATGTGGTGCTGTTGGTCATCGGGAAAAAGCTCGTCCAGATTTAATGTACCATTTTCTTCGGTGGTGGAATTGCTCAACTCTTCATCTAATTTCAGATCTAGGTCAAATTCAAGAAGGTTGTTTTCCTCAGCATCTTTATCATTGGGGTGTGATGTATCTAAGTCTAAGACCAATTTATCCAACAGTGCAGTATCGATATCCAGGTTACTGTTTGGTTGAGGCGCTGGGCTAAGGACCTTGTCAAAGGAGCCACGCTTGTCATCGTCCTCTTGAGGCTCGCTGGAAAAATCTGTCGCTAAGGCTACGTGGGGTTTATCGCTAGTCAGTGTATCGCGCATACGTGTGGCGCGATCAATTTCTGCAGTGTCAGCAATCATTCTAAGTTGCTGATAGTGGTCATCAAATTTGAGAATATTCTGCTGTTGGGTATAAACTTCTAGCAACAGCAACCTAGCATCGGTGTTATCTACATGGCCATCGAGAGCAGCTAATAAGGTTGTTTCGGCCTTATCTAACCGACCCGAGGCTAGATGCATTTTTGCTAACACCAGTGGGTCTTTGATTTCTGTATCAGTCGTTGTATTGGCAAAAGCCTCATTGTTATTTTTAAGGGTTTCTGTTTCAGGCGGTACTTGCACTGGCAAAGTAGCTTGGGTGTCGCTAAATGATGGTTCGGAAGCCTGAGTTATGTCAGCATTTTTTTGGTTTTTTCGCCGCCGCCAAGTTGCAAACCCCAATAGTCCGGCGAACAAAGTTACGGTTCCAATAGCGATAACTTGGCGGTTTTGCATCAACCGTTCCAACAGTGTTGGTTCGATTACAGGAGGTGTGGCTAGCTTACTTTCATTGGCTGGATTAATTACTTCTTGCGATACTTCGCTAGCTGCAGCAACCGCTGAGGCATCTGCGAGTTTTTCTTCGGCATCAGCTTGTGGCGTTTCACTATCGTTGGGTTGCTGAGCTTCGTTTGCGGTTTCATCGTTTTGTGAGGCTACAGTTTGCACCGCGGCCAACTCATCATTAGAAACCGCAACCAAACGTTCCATGGTGTCGATTTGCTCGTTGAGTTGGGATAGGTGATCTTGCATCTCGGTTTTTTCGCGTAGAGATTTATCCAACGCTTCTTCTGTTGCGGCAAGTGCACCTGTCAGTGCTTCACTCTCTTCGGCACCGCTGCCGGATCCCGATAAGAGCGCATCGTTGTCGCCAGGGGCCGCCAGCGACACTCGGCCCTCTATAACCTCCTCGGAGGTGCTGGCGGTATCAAGTGTGGCTCGCGCATCCAGTGGTGCACCGAGAGTTTCTGCCTCTGTGTTGCGCTGGCGCCATGTGCCGTTTTGCAACGCGACCTGAGAGATCGCTTCGGTATGATTTAAGGCATTCACCTCCTGTGCGGTTGGCAAGCGTAATACAGTGCCCGCTTTTAACAGGTTGATATTTCCATTGATAAATGCGTGAGGATTGAGCCTCTGTATGGCCAGCATCGTTTGCTGTACGGATAATTGTGTATTTTTGCGGGTATCGAGAGCAATGCTCCACAGAGTCTGATTAGTGGCCACTGGGCCATATACGTGGTTGTCATCAGCGATGGGTGGTTGACCAGGTGCCGCAGGCTGTAAACGAGGATCGGCTGGCTTCTGTTCTGGGGATTGTCTATTAGTTTGATTGGTGGCGGTTTGTTTTTGTGCCACTTGTGGCTGAATTTGCGGCTCTGGATCTGTTCGCCGTACTTGTTGACGTTCTCGTTCGGCGGCGCGGATTGGCTGTGTTGACGCCATTGTAGAAGCGCTTGGAAGATCCAATAGTAGTGTGTATTCGCGCAATAAGCGGCCATTGGGCCAGCGGGTTTCCAGCACAAAATTTAAGAAGGGTTCGCGAATTGCTGCGCGGCTAGAAATTCGCACCACAGGCTGCTCGCCGGTATAGTCCAGATTAAAACGCAGATCATTTAAAAGGTAGGTTTTTTCTACGCCCGTGCGCTTAAAATCTTCCAGACTCGCTAGGTGTACTCTGATTTCACTCTCTCCCAGACCGCGGGCTTGCAGGAGCTTAATTTCTGCATCCAGTGGTTGATTGAGGGTTGAATTAAGTTTGATTTCTCCCAAGCCGAGCGCCAGGGCCGGGCCGCTACCCAATGCGCTGGCCAGAGCTACAGCTAGTGCCAGCGTTTGCACCCGCATATTTAACTCCCTGATATTGTTAGTTTTTGAGTGCTTTCCAGAGGTATATCTGTAAAAGCGCAGTTATTGTATACATTTCTCTACAAAAAACTTGTGGAAAAATGCACAAACCCTTTCTTCCGTGAAATAGTTCGCATAGTTTTAAAGCAAATCAAAGCCAAGTATAGACCGCCCTTGGAATTGTAAAATGGCACATAGTATATTTATCAGGCACATAAAAACTTATCAGCCACAATGGCGGAAGAAAATTGAATCCAGACATCGATGTCAGCTTGGTATGGATAGTCTGCTTTTGTTGCTCAAGTCCTCTTTATTTTTAGTATCTGTTGAAGTTTTCAAAGGTTCAATATTCAGTGCAGCTTCAATAGCAAGTGGATAATCTGCACACAGTTGCTGGCCAAATCTTTGCGTAAATTATCGGATGTGGCACAAAATTTAATTTGATGGGGGTTTGTCAGCCCCAGTCGAAGGCGGCCCACAAGTGTGACGGCTTCGCCAACGGCATCTTGTGCCGATGGCCGTGTGCACATTTTTAACTGCGCGCCATTGGCGAGCAAACCCCGTATATGTTCCAAACCGTACGCGTCTTTTAGTATTGCATGGACATTGGCCAGTTGACCGTGAAATACGGAGGCGGTGTTAATGGTTGCATCAATAGCAATATGATGACCTAGTAAGTGACGCAATTGATAGATTAAAGCCAGTTCGCTTAGGCTGTGTCCACTTGGTTGCGTTGCTTCAGCGGAGCTCAAATGGTTGAATGCCAGGCGCTGACCGCTTATCGGGTCGGTAGCTACATCTTGGCCATTAAACATCTGTGTGGTTTGGCTGGCCATTTCATCTATAGCCCGCTTACCCAGTGCGGATACCGGTTGGTTGAGTATTATATCCAGCGTCTGCAACTGGTCTGCCAGTGGCAGCAGCGCCTCGGCCAGCATGGCTGCTCCCGCCCCTGGCAATGAGATTAATTTATTTTCCGCAGTTGCTATATCGGCGGTATTAATTAAAGGGTGAATCAGTAGCGTACTGTCGTCTCCACAAGTGATGCCAGCGGCATCAATTACCCAGGCTTCGGCAGCCTCAGCGGCAGCTAGTGCTGATTTAGTAGTTTCGTTATTTTCCAGCAGCACCACTATTTGGGTTGTTGCAAAGCTAAATTCGGTGATTGCTTGTACGGCAATAGAACGGTTGGCAAATACTTGTGGGGTTGCCTCAGTATCATCATCAGCCAGTAAGCACAGTTGCTCTGCTTCGATAATTTTGCGCGCTTCAAGTACCTCCAGCAGGGATGTAAAAGATGCGCTGTCGACACCGACAATTACCAGCTCGCGGGATCTTTTGGTCATAAAAAACTCTAATGTTAAGAAGTGCGCTTAGTATAGCGAATAAGCTCTAATCGGTAACACTTCTATATTCAGATTGCGATGGACAGAAATATAGGCTGAGTAAAAGTTAGTGGGAATTTTGTTGCAACTGGCCACCGGACAGCGCACTGTTCGGTGGCCTTTATATACAAACTTAAGCCTGTTGCGTTTTTGTTATCCAATTCGCCACGCGTTTTTCCAGCACCGGTACCGGTAGAGCACCACCGCCGAGCACTGTGTCATGAAAGCCGCGGATGTCGAATTTATCCCCCAATTGTTTTTTGGCTTCAGTACGCAACTCGAGAATTTTCAGCATGCCAATTTTATAGGCGGTTGCCTGCCCCGGCCACACTAAGTAGCGGCGCACCTCGGCGCGCACAGCCGTTTCAGGGATTGAGCTGTTGGCCATAAAGAATGCAACAGCCTGCTCTTCACTCCAGCCTTTAGCATGCAAGCCAGTATCAACTACCAAGCGGATGGCTCGCCACATTTCTGTGCTCAAACGGCCAAAGTTGGAGTAATCATTTTCAAATTGGTGCATCTCGCGGGCGAGCTGTTCTGAGTAGAGTGCCCAACCTTCGGTATACACTGTAAAGCCGGCTTGAGTGCGGAATTTTGGTATATCTTCCAATTCCTGAGCGATGGAAATTTGCATATGGTGGCCGGGGTTGCCCTCGTGGTAGGCGATCGCTTCCATTTCCGCTTTAGAATAGGCTGACATATCAATCAGGTGTGCGTAGTAGATGCCCGGGCGGGTACCATCCGGAGTGGCGGGGTAGTAGTGCTGAGCAGCGCCAGGTTGCTCGCGAAAAGCCTCGACACGCTTTACGATTAAATCGGCTTTTGGCAGTATGCCGAAATACTCCGGCAATTTGGCTTCCACGCCTTTTAAAAATGTTTCAGAGTCGTCCAGATATGCCTGACGGCCAGCATCGGTGTTGGGATAAAAAAATTGTTGATCACTGCGCATGAATTTAAAAAATTCATTTAAGCTGCCAGAAAAATTGGTTTTGTTTTTAATCTTTTCCATTTCACTGCGAATGCGCGCCACTTCATCGAGGCCAATTTGATGAATCTGATCGGCGGTTAGAGAGGTGGTTGTGGTGGCTGCTAGGCGATGGTTGTAATAGGCTTTGCCATTGGGCAGGCTGGATGCACCCTGGGGTTCGGCAGCTGCCTGTTGCATATCAGCTTGTAGCCAAGTAATGAGGTGCTGATAGGCGGGTAGAAATTTTTCTGTAAGCTTTTTTTGCGCGGCTGTGGTTAATGCATCGGCTTCGGCTGCATTGATTTTTTGGGCCTCAAGCAGTGTTTTTATTTGGCTTTTGGCTCCAGCCCACAGTGGTGCGTCTTCGCCTGTGGTAAAAGGTGCCCCGGTAATTAATTTTTGTGATTGTTCAATGGCACCAGTGTAGGCAAAACGGGGTGGCCGTACCCCAGAGGCGGCACTGAGCTTTGCTCGCTCTAATAACTGGTTTACTGCCGTTGAAATACCTTCAATGCGGGCAATATAGGCCTGCATATCACTGAGATTATCTACTTTATGGAAATTCAATAAGAAATTGGGAAGCTGTGATTGCGCACCACCCATTTGTTCAAAGATATAGTTGTTGCGTTCAAACGCCTGCTCGGACTTAGCTTGCTGGTATTGAAATATCCACAAATCGTAAGACGTTTTTCCCTCTTCTGTGAGCGCATGGTAATCAAACTTCTGTTGCATTTCGGCAATGGTTTTTTCTTTCCACGCCAACTTTTTGGCCTCGGCGGCTTCACTCATATCGTCAATTTGATCGTAAAGTTCTTTGCGCCCCTGATAGCTCAGGGCCACAGGGCTAAAATACAGCTCTTCTTCGTAGCGGGCATCCAGCCAAACATTTAATTTTTGGGTAATTGTCTGGGTTTCGGCAGCGGTTAGTGGTTGCTGCTCAGTTAAAGCTACATTATTGGTGGCTGTGGGCTGGCATCCACTCAAAAGGCCCAGCATGACAAGGCCGATAATTTTTCTGCGCATTTTGTTTTCCTTCCTATTTATCAATAGCGATGCGTGCAAGGGGCACCTCAGGGACTTTATTGTTGGCTAAGTTGAGTATCGGCAATCCAGTTGTCTACACGTTTTTCCAGCAGCGGTAACGGCATGGCACCGGCGCCGAGAATGGTATCGTGAAAACTGCGAATATCAAACTGCTCACCCAGCTGTTGCTTAGCTTTAGTACGCAGCTCTAATATTTTTAGCATACCAATTTTGTAGGATGTGGCTTGGCCTGGCCAAATCAAATAGCGCTGCACTTCTGAGCGCACTGCACCTTCCGGTACGGCAGAATTCTCGAGGAAATATTGCACCGCCTGCTCTTCGCTCCAGTTTTTGGTATGGAGGCCGGTATCCACCACCAAGCGAATGGCTCGCCAAATTTCGGCAGTTAGGCGACCGAATTCTTTGTAGGGGTCTTTAAATTGGCCCATCTCTGCAGACAGTTGTTCGGCGTAGAGTGCCCAGCCTTCGGAGTAAACTGAAAAGCTTGCCTGGGTGCGAAACAGTGGTAAGTCGGTTAGCTCCTGAGCGATGGCAATTTGCATATGGTGGCCGGGGTTGCCCTCATGATAGGCAGTGGTTTCCATGTCAGTGGAGGAGTAGGCGTTCATATCCGACAGGTGAGCATAATAAATGCCCGGGCGCGAACCATCTGGCGTACCGGGATAATAGTGCTGGGACTCGCCGTCGCGCTCGCGGAAAGCCTCTACACGTTTTACTTCAAGCTTGCCCTTTGGCAGTAGGCCGAAGTATTGTGGTAGCTTGCGGTCAATTTCAGCGAGAAAACCGCGAGTATCATCCAGATAGGCTTGGCGCCCGCTGTCAGCATTTGGATAATAAAACTGTTTGTCGTTGCGGATAAATTCAAAAAATTCCGCCAGGCTACCATCAAATTGCACACGATCTTTCAGCGCTTCCATTTCTCGCTTAATGCGCGCCACTTCGGATTGGCCGAGCTTGTGAACGGCATCGGCAGTGAGTGGCAAGGTGGTATATTTTGCTAACTGAACGTCGTAATAGGCTTTGCCACTGGGAAGGCTGGAGGCGCCCTGAGCTTTGACAGAGGCCTTTTTCATATCCGTTTGTAACCAAGCGATTAAGCGTTGGTAGGCTGGCAGGAATTGTTTCTGTAGCGTTTTTTGCGTCGATTTGGTCAGCGCTTTTGCCTGTGCGTTGGTAATTTTTTGCGCTTTGAGCAGAGCTGCTATTTGGCTTTGGGCTCCGCTCCAGAGAGGCACATCTTCTCCCTGAGTAAAAGGTGTGCCAGTGATCAGATTTTGTGCTTGCTCAATGGCACCTTTATAGGCGAATCGCGGGGGGCGCACGCCCTCTGCAGCATTTAGTTTGGCGCGCTCCAATAGTTGATCTATTGCCCTTGAGATGCCGCCGATACGGGTGATGTAGGCCTCCATATCGCTTATATCATCCACTTTGTGGAAGTTCAGCACAAAATTAGGCAAGGTTGATTGTGCCCCGTCCATCTGCTCAAAAATGTAAGCATTGCGCTTGAAGGCTTGTTCGGCCTTATCCTGCTGGTATTGAAATAGCCACAAATCGTAAGATGCTTTTCCCTCGTCTGTGAGCGTATCGTATTCAAATAGCTGCTTCATTTGTGCAACGGAGTTTTCTTTCCATGCCAGTTGCCTGGCTTCGGCGGCTTCACTCATATCATCGATTTGATCGTAGTGCTCTTTGCGCCCCAGGTAGCTGAGTGTTATAGGGCTAAATTGCAGCTCTTCTTCATAGCGCTGATCGAGCCACTTGCGCAGGCGCTCGGTTGCTGCCACCGGATTAGCCGTATTCTCTGTTGTTGCGGCCAGATTTGGCGGCGGTGTTGCAGAGTTAGTGGCTGACTTAGACGCCTGAGCGTACAGATTGCCGCTGACAACAGACAGCAGCATTAGGCTGAGGAGTGCAATTCTCATAATCAAACCTTGTGGTGCGAGGGCTTTTTGTTGCTACAGATACTTAAATCCCAGTGGATCAACAGATAGAGTATTCAGTGGCGCGATTTGCGTAGCAGACTGTCACAAATTTAGCCACTAGTCCAGAGCAGGGCGAAGTCTCGAACGATGGGTCACTCCCTCGTTCGAGACTCCATTAGTGCCCGCAATGTGCGAATTTCATCACGTAAATCTTTCATCGTAGGCTCGCCGGCGGCCAGGGCTTCCGCTTTGGCCTGATTGGCGTTTTCCTCTTCCATAACGTTGACAACAATACCGATGATCATATTGAGAAAGGCAAAGGCAGATAGGAAGATAAAGGACAAGTAGAAGGTCCAGCTCAATGGGTAGATCTTCATGGTTTCGTACATCACATCTGTCCAGTCTTCGAAGGTCATGACGCGAAAGAGCGTCAACATTGATACCGCAATATCTCCCCACAAGTCTGGGTTGATACTGGCAAAGAAGGTGGCACCGATGGCAGCATAGATGTAGAAGATGATGAACATCATTAGCAATACATAAGCGAGCTGTGGCAACGCCGCTAATAGTGAATTCATGAGTGTGCGCAGCTCTGGAATAATGGACACCATACGCAATACCCGAAAAATGCGTACCAGCCGCCCGATGAGAGCCAGCTCAGAATTATCGATGGGGATCAGGCTGATGATGACAATCAGGGTGTCAAATAAGTTCCAGCCGTTGTGGAAGAAGCGCTTTTTGTTGGGATCTCCCAGGTAGCGAATGCTTACCTCTATCAGAAAAAAGAAGGTGATACCCCAATCGAGAATGACAATAGCCTGTTCCACCGCGGGAGGAAGGGGGTAGGTTTTGACACCGATGACCAGTGCCGAAATAACAATGATCGAAATAATGAAAAGCTCAAAACTTTTATTTGAACGCAAGCGCTCAAATTGCGCCTGCAGTTCGCTGGTATTTATGGTGGGCATAGACTTCCTCGGTAGGCAATTGGAGCAGCGCAAAAGCCGCGCGTATGGCGCGATTATAAACGTTCTTTATAGCTTTTCGGCAGTCACGATTTGACAGGCACTTTTGAGAGGAAAGATCACGGTTGCAAATGGGCAAGCCGCCACTGTTATACGCGACTTAAAGGGAGGAGGGGTCTAGGAGCTTGTCGAACTTAACGCTGGCCTACGGCGAAAAGCCGGATTTGGCCATTTTTTTATGCTGATTCTCGTTAAATAGAACCACTATTCGCCTCGGATCATCATAAAAAATGGCTCAAACCGGTCTTTTTCTCGCTACGACCGGTTAAGTCCGACAGGCTCCTAGGCTTCTTTGTCAACAGCGTTGGAGGTGAGTTTATGTTTGATTTGCCGATAGATACTTGCCAGTAACAACACGGCCAAAACCACTGCACTGAGCAGGTAAACCCAGCCAGTTACCACATGGTGCTCACTTAGCAGGTGGCGCTGGATGGGCCAGTGCGCAGCCAATAAATTAGTGATATAGGCGAACAAAAAACCGGTAACCACCACACCTGTAAGGTAGGCGATCAGGGCTCGCTGCCCCAACTCCCGGCGAATAATGGCGATGGTTCCCAGATTGGTGGCCGGGCCAACCAACATAAAAATGAGCACAGCACCGGGGGATACGCCGGAAAATAAAAATCCTGCAGCAATGGGGGTCGAGGCGGTGGCACAGATATACATAGGGATACCGATCATGGCCATTACTACGAAGGCCAGCCAGCTGCTTCCCCATTGAGTAAAAAAACTCTCCGGCACAAAAGCCTGCACGGCTGCGGCAAACAAAAGCCCGATCAATAACCAGTTGGCGGTATCATCCAACATGTCGATATAGGAGAATTTTAAGCCGCTGATAAATTTTTGTGCGGCAGAGTGCGTTTTTTCTGTTTGTGCTTTTTTACTACCACAAGCTTTCTTACAAGCTGTTTGCCTCTGAATGTTAGCTTTTTCGGTTTTACGCCCAACCAAGGTGCCGGCAACAATTGCACTGGTTATGGCAGCAATGGGGCGCATGAGGGCCATCATTGGGCCCATCAGGGCGTAGGTGACGGATATTGAATCGACACCAGTTTCAGGAGTGGCCACCAAAAATGATACGGTTGCATTTTTTGACGCGCCTGAACGGCGCAGCCCCAGTGCGGTGGGTACAACGCCGCAGGAACAAAGCGGCAGTGGCGCACCGATAAATGCAGCCTTAACGGTTGACCACAGGCTATTTCCGCCGAGGTGTCGATTCATTCGCTCGGTGGAGATAAAACCATGAATTAAACCACCGATAAAAAAACCGAGCAGCAACCAGGGCGCAGACTGTAGAAAAAGATTGGTAAAATTGCCAAAATATGCGGCCATAATCAGTGCTCCTTATGCCGATTGTTGCCGGTTGTTAGAGGTTTAAGCATAGTAAATACAGGAATTGCATCAGGCCTGCCATCGTAGTTTGATGTGCGAGATAGTATAAGCTGACGATGACAAATTGGTAAAATTAGTTATTTTTTAATACAGACTAAAATGAATCATTCAGCTTAATTTACGGTGATGAGAAACAGGTGAATAGGTGAATAGGTGAATATTTATGTTTGCCAAGCCTGCAAAGTTTGCTCTGCTTTTGTCCATGACAACCTTCTCAGGCAGGCCATGGTTACCGATAGCGCTATACAAATAGGCTCACTTGCCTTTGATGTAGGTTTTGTCCATACACCATGCAATGGCTACTTTGCGTCAGAACCCTTAAGCCCCGTTGTTTAAGGGTTTTAGGAGATAGTGGTGTAAATAACGAACAGCGACGTAAGCAACAATCGCCGTTGCAGTGATGAGTTCTATCTGTGCCAAGTGACCGATCCCCTTGGCTAACCAGTTCAGGTTATTTTGAGCGAGCCAGTCGGTGAGTTTTAATAGCGCTGTGGCACTGATGACCATTGGGAATGTGAATGCGGCATAGCCGGGGGAAAAAGGTAAGCGCAGTAAACGAATAAATGCCATATAAACAAGCACGGTCATAACAATGGCCAACAGCGCCAAAATGACCAGCAAAAAAGTATCAGGAGTTGACGTGATCGTTAAGTAGCCCGCGAGTGATAAGCTGGCAGGGGCACCCATTATTGCAAATGTTGGCAGGGTAGCACTGGGAATGGCATCACGAAACAATAAACGGTAAAGCATAAAGGGCAGTGCAACAAAATAGCAGTTAAGGCCAAAAACAAAGAGACCATAAACTAGGCTTTCATGTCCCATACCTGAACTGGTTACTGCAGCGACAATGATCCCTACAGGTGGTACAAACCAGCTGGGTAGCATATGCTCCAGCTTAAATGCATTGGCACGATGAATAAAGAAACTGATAAACAGCAGAACATGACAGCCGACAGCAACCAGCCAGAGTGTGTTAGCAAAGGTGGGGCTGTAAGGCAGTAATGACTGCGCAATCACCATGGTGCCCATAGAGCAGGTAGGTATAACACTACCGATAACAGAGTGTGCCAGTTCTTCTTTCAGTAAGCTTGGGTGAAAAACGAATTTCAAAATAATTTTGGCAATGAGTATAGCGGCAACCAGGGCGGTAATGGCTTTTAACGAACCCCCTGCCTCTGGGTTCACCAGTGCCCATGCTCCCCCCAAACTGGCAATACCCAGTGCCAGCCCTCCGAGAGGGGTGGGTATGCGGCTGAGTTTGGCAACCATCCCTCCGGATATTTTGTTACCTGGCAAAGGATAATGTTTTGTGGTTGCCATAGGTGTTTTTCTTAAAGATTAAAGAGTAAGAGAAAGATAGCGAAAACGAGTGAATAAGAAAAATCAAACTTTTGTATAATTGACTTAAATAATTCTTATACAGTGGTTGGCATTCTATGCATATTACCCTGAGGCAGCTAAAGACCTTCCGAGCTGTGGCCAGTTTAGGCCAGGTTCAGCTCGCAGCAGCGCAGCTGAACCTTTCACAGCCCGCCGCGAGTATGGCTGTATCCGAGCTTGAGAAACAACTCAACGGGCAGCTATTTGATCGTTTCGGCAATCGGCTGAAATTGAATGCCCGCGGTATGCGATTATTGCCCTTTGCCTGTGAACTGCTGGATCGCAGTCAGGAAATTAGCAGCTTGTTTCTGCAGGAAGACGATAACCCAAGCGGGCGTCTCACCATTGGTGCAAGTACAACCATAGGCAATTACTTATTACCCGGCATACTGGCTGCCTACGAGAAAAAACACCTTGATGTAACGGCTTCTTTGGATATTCATAACTCCTCCCGAGTGATTGAAAAGCTAGCCACCTTTGAAGTGGATATTGCCTGTATAGAAGGCCCTTGCCACCATGATGATATTCAGGTGTTGCCCTGGTTGGAGGATGAGCTGATTATCTGTGCCGCCCCTTCCCACCGATTGGCCAATAAATCCGGCGTTACACTGGGAGAGCTTGAAACCGAGTATTGGTTACTGCGAGAGCAAGGCTCAGGAACGCGAATGTTATTTGACTATTATATTGCTCAGCACATGGGCCATCTAAAGGTTCGTATGGAGTTAAACCAGGCGGAAG
Source organism: Gammaproteobacteria bacterium (assembly GCA_022600975.1). Classification (GTDB taxonomy): domain Bacteria; phylum Pseudomonadota; class Gammaproteobacteria; order Pseudomonadales; family Cellvibrionaceae; genus Microbulbifer. Next base: position 780 of record JAHZJJ010000001.1, on the reverse strand, counting down.
CCATTAAGCAGCTGGTGATGTCAGGAACAGGCATTAGTTGTTTATCACGCTTATCCATTGCCCATGAATTAGCCCGGGGAGAACTGACGGCTATTCATCTTAAAGGCTGTACACTGACAAGAAAGCTCTCTGTATTGATGCATAAGAAAAAATACAAAGGTGCTCTGGTTAATTCATTACTTAATGCATTGGAAATGTATGCCAGCGTTTAGTAATTAACCCCCGGAAAATCCGAGGGATAGTTACTGCACGGGCACTCCCCCATTGGTAGTGCAGAAATGCCAGTGCTTTTAAGATTACTTAGGCTAAGTATGGCCAGGTTTGGGTTTTGCTCTTTAGTGCAACGAGTCGTCACTCGGAGGCTTAGGGGGCGAATCATCCCCGGGGGTTTGGGCCTTTTGCTGGTCTTCTAATAGCTGAACTTCCTTTACCGTGGGCAAAGCCTGATCGACGATTGTCAGTTCGCCACCATCGCGGGCCACAATATATAGCCTTATGCTATCGTCTCCCATCCATACCGGCGTGACAGCGAAAATCTCACCCAGGTGAACCGTTTGCAACGATTTACACGTTATTTCTAACATTTTTATATATTCCTTAAAAAAGCCTGTGACGCGAAATTTCAAAACGCGTGCACGCTTACAATCCCCGCTCGCCACAGGCGTAATCCATCTAGATTCAATGTAAGGTTTTTTTACTGAATGTTTGAAGAGTGGGGGCGGGCGGGCCGCGGCTGAAATAGAGAACCACACCTATTTTCGCACTACACCACAACGTACT
>JAHZJJ010000156.1 GCA_022600975.1 Gammaproteobacteria bacterium | reverse complement strand
TTCCTGCTGTTTTAACAGCACAAACAGCTCTATAAAACGCGGGTCTAGGTATTGTTTCCATATCTCACTGTGGGCAAAACGCTCCAGAGCAGCACTCCAAGTATTGATCAATTGCTCGCTCTCCACAGCGTAGGCATCTCCTGCTACCGGCTCCGGTGCCATCAGCTTGCGCTCAAGGCCGTAACATACACCACCGAGAAGCGTCGCCAGCGTCAGATAGGGATTGGCATCGGCACCAGCAATGCGGTGCTCAATACGCCGTGCCGCATTATCCCCAGAGGGAATACGCAGAGTGGTGGTGCGATTGTCATAGCCCCAGCACAAATTTAACGGTGCGTGGCTACACTGCTGAAAACGACGGTAAGCATTACTGTGAGGGGCGAATATCGCCATGGCATCGTTGGCAGTAATAAGCATACCGGCCACTGCCTGGCGCAACAGCTCAGAACCCGCAGTACTGCCATCGTTAAAAACATTGTTACCGTCTTGATCAATCAGGCTCAAATGTACATGCATACCGTTGCCGGCGCGCTCGCCAAAAGGCTTGGCCATGGTGCTCACCCGCAGCCCGTGCTTGCGTGCCACACCTTTGAGCAAACGCTTAAACAACAGCGTTTGCTGGGCGATCTGCAACGGATCGTCACAATGCAGTAAATTGATTTCAAACTGGCCCGGCGCACATTCCGATAGAATCGAGTCAGCGGGAATACCCTGCATAGCACAAGCGGCGCGCACATCGGCAAAAAAGTGCTGCTGAGCGTTGAGCTCGGTCAAATCATAGACATCTGTAGAAGGCACCAAGCTGCTGCTGTTCTCGCTTATTGGGCGTGGTGCACCTGTTTCATCAGTATCGTCGTGCAGCAGATAAAATTCTAGCTCTGTCGCACATACAGCCCGATAACCCAGGCCCGCCAAACGTTCAATCACTCGCTGTAATTGAGTGCGGGGCTCGGCGTACAGTGGGCTGCCATCCGCCTCCCGCAACTCCAACGGCAACTGAGCCGTGACCTCCGGATGCCAGGGCGCGGCACAGAGGGGGGAAATGGGCGCACAGTGGCCATCACTATCGCCACTGGCAAACACCAGTGGGCTATTTTCAACATCGCGCCCCCAAATATCTAAACACACGGCACTGCGAGGCATTTGCAGTTTGCCTGCCAGCATTTTGTGTGCGGCGGCGGCCGGCAGCCATTTACCACGTGGAATACCGTTGATATCAAACACAAAGCCTTCAATCCATTGCAGCTCCGGATGCTGGCACAGAAATGATTCAGATTGTTGTTGTATATCCGTCAGCGGTGTAGTTTCATTCGATACAGACATGATTTGCCTTGTGGTCTACAGATTGGTTAGTGCGGCAATTTTGCGCCTTGATTATAGGTTTGATTGCCATCGACAGCCCCATCCAAAGTTGACGGCGGCCGTCAATGACGACAGCTTACACTTAAGCCATAGCTTTGGCAGTATCATCCAGTGCCCTGTGCGCCTTCTCCATCAACTCATCCACCTGTGCAGTGGTGATAACCAGCGGCGGTGCGATGATCATCGTATCTCCGGTAGCCCGCATCACCAAGCCGTGTTTGATGCTCATATCGCGGCAGATGCCCCCGGCGGTGCACTGGTCATCAAAACGGGTACGGCCCGCTTTATCTTTAACCAACTCCAGCGCACCTACCAAGCCGAGGCTGCGCGCTTCACCGACAATCGGGTGATCTGCTAGCTCATTCCAGCGTTTAGCTAGATAAGGAGCAATATTATCACGTACATTTTCAATGATTTTTTCTTCGCGCAAAATCTTCAAAGTTGCCAAGCCTGCCATACAAGCTGCCGGATGCGCCGAATAAGTAAAGCCATGGGTAAACTCACCACCCTTGGATTTAATCACCTTGGCGATGCGGTCGCCAACCATGGTGCCGCCGAGAGGAAAATAGCCATTAGTGATCGCTTTGGCAAAGGTCATCAGGTCCGGCTGCAGATCGTAATAGTCGGAGCCAAACCACTGACCAGTGCGGCCAAAGCCAAAAATCACCTCATCCACTGCCAGTAGAATATCGTACTGGGCCAGAATGCGCTTGATTTCCGGCCAGTAACTCTCTGGGGGAATAATCACGCCACCGGCACCCTGAATAGGCTCGGCGATAAAGGCTGCCACATTTTCCGGACCTAATTGCTGGATTTTTTCATCCAGACTGCGCGCGGCGCGCAGGCCAAATTCCTCCGGCGACAGATCTCCGCCTTCACCAAACCAATATGGCTGCTGCACATGTTCGACATAATCGAGAGGCTCGAACTGCTTGTGCATACCGCTCATACCACCAAGGCTGGCCGCTGCAATGGTGGAGCCGTGGTAGCCATTATTGCGCCCGATCACAATGCGTTTGCTAGGTTGATCCAGCAGATCCCAGTAGCGGCGAATAAGACGCAAGTTAGTGTCATTAGCCTCGCTGCCAGAGTTGGTAAAAAATACATTGTTCAAACCGACTGGAGTAAGTTTTGTCAGCACATCCGCCAACTCAATCGAAGGTGTGGTGGTGCACTGAAAAAAACTGTTGTAATAAGGCAGCTCCTGCATTTGCTGATGGATGGCAGTGGTGATTTCACTGCGGCTGTAGCCGAGGTTACAGCACCACAGTGCAGACATACCATCCAACAGCTGATGGCCATCCATATCGGTGATGTAGACACCTTCGGCAGCGGTGATTACTCGCGTACCCTGCTGTGCCAAATCGTGAAAATCGGTAAAGGGGTGCAGCAAGTGGTTACGGTCATGCTGCTGCAACTGGCTCTTATTCATAAGTTGGCTCCTAACGCTTAAATTGAGCAGTAGATGCTCTGCACTGTGAATCATAAATGTGATCACATTCTATGGCGCACCCACAAAATGCGCAACCACTATAAGGTAACTTTGTGCCTTTGAACTTGCGTTGTTAAATATTGGACTGATTACAAGGGTCGGACCGAAATTGGCGATATACTCTACATCATGCGAAAAATAATCCATTGCGACTGCGATTGCTTTTACGCAGCAGTAGAAATGCGCGATGACCCCAACCTGCGTAACCGCCCGCTTGCTGTCGGCGGCGCCAGTGACCGCCGCGGGGTTATTGCCACTTGCAACTATGAAGCACGCAGTTTTGGCGTGCACTCGGCTATGCCCAGTCACCAAGCAAAACGGCTATGCCCCGATTTGCTGGTCATTCCTGGCAACATGAAAAAATACCGTGAAGTTAGCGCCGAGATGCACAAAATATTGGCTGAATATAGCGAAATAATTGAACCATTGTCTTTGGATGAGGCCTATGTCGACGTCAGCGATAGCAACCACTGCCACGGCAGCGCCACCCTCATTGCCCGCGAGATTCGCCAACACGTTAAACAGAAATTGGGCATTACCCTTTCTGCCGGTGTGGCACCTAATAAATTCTTAGCAAAAATTGCCAGCGACTGGCAAAAGCCCAACGGCCTCACAGTAATAGAGCCTCATGCAATAGAGGCATTTGTGTTACGCCTGCCGGTAACCAAGCTTCACGGGGTAGGTCGAGTTACCGCACAAAAACTGCACCATCAAGGCATACAAACCTGTGCCGATTTGCGCCGCCTCTCCCTAGTGGAACTAATAAAAGAGTACGGCAAGTTTGGCAACCGCCTCTATACACTGTGCCGCGGCATCGACGAACGCGCAGTCAATAGCGCCAGCTCGCGCAAAAGCGTTAGTGTTGAACACACTTTCGCCACTGACTTAGCGGCGCTGGACGAGTGGCAGCAAGCCATCGCCAAACTCTATATCCGCTTGTATAAACGCCTAGCCAAACTGGACAGCTACTATCAAATCAGCGCCATAGTAATAAAAATAAAATACAACGACTTCACTCAAATGACCCAGGAACGGGCCAGTCGCTCAAGCCGTATTTCAGAGTTCAACGATTTGCTCAAACAGTGTTGGCATAAGCGCAGCAAGCCTATTCGCCTGCTCGGCGTTGGCATTAAGCTCAAAGATTTGCGTACAGAATTTGGCCCACAACAATTGCCCCTGCCAAACTTTTGCACAATCAAATAATTATAAAGTGATATATTCCATAGCTTTAGAAAATAAGCGATCAAAGTCTTCACAATGATACTGTTTTCTCAATGCCTTGGCCTGCGGCCATTTATTATTCAATAGGATTTAATGCGGGACTGTAGGGCGGCAGATATTCTAAAATATTGCCTCACTGGTTCCAATACTAGTACTGGCGTCTCCGGCCGTAATCTCACACTAAAAACCTTATACACATTAGATTACATTGGAAGGTGAGGTGGCTCATCCCGATTATAAATTGTAACAACCTCGGCTTGCGTCAATAGATGACAAAATGATTCGCCTACACACCAAAGGCATAACTACGCAAGCCCTCATCGCCCTTTTTAGAAAAGGGTATATTAGGATGACTTACTCTCACTGAAAACGAAAGTGATTGATCAAATTTTTACAACAGTTGGACCTTAGCTTTACCACAACGCTGACAACGGTATTCCGTGATTAACTTCCCTTTTTTCACATCAAACTTTCGCTCATTTACCCGATGCCACTTATGAAAACCGTCGCGGCACAGACTACTACCCTGATGTTTTTTCCAGGGGGACTGGCGTTTAAAAGGTAGAATATTCGTCATGTTTTTCGTGATTATTTAACCTTCCCTAATCAAATGGCACTTAATCAAGTCTTAATCTCAGTAACCATGCGGGTTTGAACCAGTATGCTCTACTCCTGTGTACCCAGGCGCTAAAAAACAGTAGAAGCTTCATCAAGCTTGGAAGGCGCATGCTTACTAGACCTTACACTTGACCTAAGTACCATTCGACTCTAGTAAATTTCGCCTACCACAACAGGCACACTGAATCATTATACAACTTCTCCTGCGGCATTGCCCGAGGCCCAGGCCCATTGAAAATTGTACCCTCCCAGCCAACCGGTCACATCCAGCACCTCACCAATAAAGTAAAGCCCTGGTTGCTTTTTACTCTCCATCGTCTGGGAGGATAACGCGTTAGTATCCACACCGCCTAAGGTGACCTCTGCGGTTCGGTAACCTTCTGTGTCAGCCGGTATCAATATCCAGTTTTGCAATGCTTCGCCAATTTCAGCCAACTCTGCAAAGCTGTACTGCTTTAATGGTTTGCTGATCAATGTACGTTGCTGCAAGAAATATTGGACCAATCTTTTTCGCCACACTTTCAGCAAAACCTTATGTAAGCAAGTATTGGGCAATAGCTTGCATTGCGTTGCCAACCACTGAGGCAGATTCAGTTTCGGTGCAAGATCAAATTCCACCGCCTGCCCATTGTGCCAATGGCTCGAAATCTGCAGTATCGCAGGTCCACTCAAGCCTCTATGCGTAAATAATAGCTGTTCTGTAAAACTACCCAATCCACAATTAGCAGTTACTAACAAGGACTGGCCCGGAAGCTCCTGTTGCTGCTTCAATTGTTGCGACTGCAAGACAAAGGGTACTAGTGCTGGACGTGTGGGCACAACTTTAATATCGAACTGTCGTGCAATGTCAAAACCAAAACCACTGGCACCCATGGTAGGAATAGATAATCCGCCACAGGCAACTACCAGCGATTGACAAAACACTTTACCCATATTGGTATACAGCTGAAATCCCGCATCCATCGCTTCAATTTGCTGAATTTTACAACGGGTTCTAACGTGTGCTTTTGCGTCGCGGCACTCGGCGAGTAATAAATCAACAATATTTTGTGATTTATTATCACAAAATAGTTGCCCAAGGGTTTTTTCATGATAAGGAATTTTGTACCGCTCCACCAAAGCAACAAAATCCCATTGGCTATAGCGCGCCAGTGCCGACTTACAAAAATGTCTATTTTGACTGTAAAAATTTTCCGCTGAAGTGTACAAGTTGGTAAAATTGCAGCGCCCGCCACCAGACATCAAAATTTTCTTGCCCACTTTGTTGGCGTGATCCAAAACTAGCACGTCGCGGCCGCGCTGTCCCGCCACCGCGGCACACATCAAGCCTGCAGCACCAGCGCCAATAATCAGTACATCTGTTCGCGAGGGGAGTTCGGCCATACTACAAAACCACTGGCAGGCAAGAAAAAATAAAACGTATCAAATTCGCGATAAACTCACACTGCGCTGCCTAAGCTATTTAACGTCACAATCACTGCAAACAAGTTTGGCTAGACTGATCGGCCTCAAAAAAATAATCATTTAGCAATGAGCTCATTGGTGTAAATCTTAACTGGATAATAAATATTCCCGAAGAGCTCCAAAGTTATATGTCACTTCCTCTGACAGACTAAGATTGACAATAATACCATAATGTACATAAACTTACCCAGGCCTACATTGAGCAGAACAACAAAAATATTCAATCTTGCGCAGCAAGACAGAAGGCTAAAGAGACACGCCACCATAGTGTTGAACACCCCAAACCGGCGCTTCAGAACCTCGCTCTACGACAAATAAGAAGTGCCACAAAGCGCCTTAAACTCCTAGCTTCACTACCTTAACCAACAACGTCTTTGTAAGTAGCCGTTAGACTCGATGCGCGTAACTTTTACTTTTTATTTTACTAGCACTGAGGCTCAACACGTTTTCTGTTTACAAGCAGAGGCGCTGAAGCCAAAATAGTCAAACTCACAGTAATTGTTCCACTGCTGTATTACTATCTATTCCTTTGGAGTATATACATGCTGGCTCGCTTACGCGCATTTTCAGTGCATTTATCGATTTCTATACTGATCGCATTGGCCGCAATGGTGATTGTATTTTACATCTGGTATCCCGCTCCATTATCGATTGCCGCGGGTGTCACCAAGATCTTTCTGCTGGTACTGGTCGTAGACGTCGCTTTAGGGCCCTTATTAACTTTTGTTGTCTATAAAAAAGGCAAAAAAAGCTTAAAAATGGACCTTACCATTATTGCCTTATTGCAGTTTGGCGCCCTGAGTTACGGTTTGCATACGGTGGCGGAAGGGCGGCCGGTGTGGTTGGTATTTGCCGCAGATCGCTTTGATTTAGTTAGAGTAGCGGATCTGGATCTGCGCTATGCGGACAAAGTGAAGCCTGAATACCGCGCGCCCTCTTGGATGGGGCCTCGATGGGTTGCAGCTCTACCACCCGAAGATGCGCAAGAAAATTCTGATATTACGGTAGAAGCTGTATTTTCTGGGTTGGATCTACAACACCGACCCTATCTGTACCAACCACTTGCTATGGCTGAAAAAGCCATCCAAAAACGGGCATTACCACTTTCAAAGCTGACAGAATTCAATGCATCGGCGGAAGTGGATACAATTCTAAAGCGCTGGCCCAGTGCTGATGCCTGGCTGCCCTTACAGGCCAATATCCAACCGATGGTGGTATTGATCAATCAGAAAACTGCTACGGTCGTGGCGGTGGTAGATCTTTTCCCTTGGGCTTATCTAAACCCCAATATGCCCGATCAATAAGTATTAATGAAGCTTTCCGTCATCCTTTGGCACTTTTTTATGGGATATAAAGCCGCTATCATGCGCCTCTTTAACGATGGCAGTTGAATCTCAAAGGTATACTGGAGGGCTGGGTGAGCATTAAATCAGATAGATGGATTCGACGCATGGTCGAGCAAAAAAGTATGATCGAACCCTTTGAAGCGAACCAAATCCGCTGCAATGCGCGCGGCGAACGGTTGATTTCTTACGGAACCTCCAGTTACGGCTATGACGTGCGCTGTGCCAACGAATTTAAAATCTTTACCAACGTACACTCAGCAACCGTAGACCCCAAAACCTTTGACAAGGACAGTTTTGTCGATGTGCAAGGCGACTACTGTGTGATTCCCCCCAACTCCTTTGCTCTGGCGCGCACAATCGAGTATTTTCGTATACCGCGCTCGGTGTTGACTGTGTGCCTGGGTAAATCAACTTACGCCCGTTGCGGCATTATTGTTAATGTTACCCCTCTGGAACCAGAGTGGGAGGGGCATGTAACCCTGGAGTTCTCCAACACTACCAACTTACCAGCTAAGATTTATGCCAATGAGGGCATTGCCCAAATGCTATTTTTTGAATCTGATGAAGTTTGTGAAACCTCTTACAAAGATCGTGACGGCAAATACCAGGGGCAGCGCGGCGTAGTTTTGCCACGAACATAATTGGCTCAACGGTCTAAAATTGCCTATTTGTGCAGATTGTAGTATTTCCCGAGCTTAACTTCCCAGCTTGGCCTATCGCCTTATTGCAATCTCCACATCCAAACGCTGCTTGAAATGTACCTTTTGCCACCCGTTGCTTGTATAAAAGGAGCATTGAAGCAGATCGGAATGACTAAAGCTTTTATTCTACCGTTACCGTAATCTTTTTAGACATCACCGGGTTACTATGAGGTATATGCAAATAATTTCCCATTAATAACTGCAAGGTATGCTTGCCCGGCGGCAATGTCACCTCAGTTTCAGTCTGACCACCACCAAAGTGCACTATTTTTTCATTGGCCGGCAAAGGCTTGCTCATGTCTGGCAGTGTGTCGACATCAATAAGTAGATGATGGTGACCGGTGCCTGCTTGATTAATGCCAGCGGGCGCAACACCCATACCCGAAAGCCCAAACTTAACAGTGAAGGTTGCCCCTACTTTTTGGCCATCATGGGGGGTGATAAAATAGACTTTGGCATTTTCCGGGGCCTTAGATTGTAAACTTACTCCCATTTGTGCTTGGGCCCAAACGCTAGATACCAATAAAAATGCGGACACAACTATTATTGTTGAAACCAATGATTTCATGACTATTCCTTTTCATAAGCCATATAAGAGATTGCTCGAGCACTAAGTTAAATTAACCCAAAGTATGATAACAAAAATCGGAGACTGAAAAAAATCACAAACGATCCCTCGACCTTGCTTATACCCACTCACAGAGCGCCTCGACCCAACATTACCCAGTTAAATTTCAATACCGTGACCCTTAAGCATTTCAATCAACTCCTGCTCAGCAATAATAGAAATACCCAAATCCCGCGCTTTATTCAATTTTGAGCCAGCATCTGCGCCTGCTACCACTATATTGGTTTTGGTAGACACACTGCCAGAAACTTTGGCGCCAAGGCGCAACAAATAATCCTTGGTTTCACTACGTGACAAGGTTGCCAACTTGCCCGTTAGCACCCAGGTCTGCCCCGCCAACGGTTGCTCTCCACGCTCTTTTTGTTCTGATACCCAGCACACCCCAGCCTGGCGCAATGCTTCAATCTCTACCAGATTATGTGGCTGCTGAAAAAACTCCGCCACATAATGCGCGACAGTGGGCCCCACATCTTCCACTTGCTGCAGGGTTTCTGTCTGCGCTGCCATCAGTGGATCTAGATCGCAAAAATATTGTGCCAAATTACGTGCAGTAGCTTCACCCACCTCGCGAATACCCAACGCATATAGAAACCTTGCAAAAGTAGTCTGTTTACTGCGCGCCAACGATGCTAGCAGGTTCGCTGCCGATTTTCTCCCCATGCGCTCCAACGCTGACAACTGATCCTGAGTTAGTTTATACAAGTCAGATACCGAGTGCAGCAATTGCTCGTCTACCAGCTGTTCTACCAGCTTGTCTCCGAGGCCCTCAATGTCCATCGCCTTACGCGATGCGTAATGCTTAATCGCTTCTTTGCGTTGAGCTGCGCAAATCAAGCCGCCGCTGCAACGGGCCACCGCTTCACCA
>JAHZJJ010000155.1 GCA_022600975.1 Gammaproteobacteria bacterium | reverse complement strand
GAACTGACTAGAGTTGAGCGGATTTTGCCCCCAGCAAAAAAAGCCCAGAAACCAGAAGACCAGCAAAATGCCCAAGCCTTTGAGGATGGCCCGCCTCCTAAGCCTCCGAGCGATGATTCAGGTTCTATGAATTGAAAGGCAGAGCGCAAGACTAGCCATACTTGCCACTAAGCGGTAGTAAACGGGCTAACATTCTCGCAGTGGCAGCATGAGGATGTTAGCGCGCTGGCCACAGCCGATGCATGCAGAAGCTTTTACTTTTGAATCTTCTTAAGGGTTTTTACGCGGTCCACTGCTTATTGCCGTTGCCCCAGATATTACCAACAGCACTGTTCATATTGCGCGCGTAGCCGCTATTTTTTGATAAAACAGCTTTACCGACAATTCGTTGCCAAAGGGACGATTACCTACACGGATGAAGACGATATTTACAAGCAGCTGAATGCCTGGAGGTATGAGCGTTACTCGGTTTGTCGTTCAGCTGGTGAATATGCAAGAGATGATGATGGGGAAGGGTTTTGTGAAGTTCACATCAATACAACGAAAGGATTCTGGTCTTTACTTCGTTCATAGTTGCGGCCTCACAGGGGGGATTTCGCAGGAAAGATTGCCTGGATACCGCGCTTTTTTCGAGACGATACACAATACTAGAAAAAGAGAACGTGAATTACCTGGCCCCATGTTCGAGTTGATCTTAAATCGCCCCGTGAGTGCGGGGTAGTGAATTGTTCCTAAGAGCCATTATTAATTGGCTCTGGAATCTCCGTCCTTTTCCTCAATCTCCGTCACCACCTTCTGCACTAACTTAACACGACCGGATTTTACCAGCGCATCGCGCAGTACATACTCTATCTGTGCGTTTACGCTGCGCAAGTCGTCGTCGGCCCAGCGCTGTATGGCCGCCAACACCTGCTCGTTGATTCTCAGTGGAAAGGCTTTCTTCTTCGTCATGGTTCAATAGAGACTGCCACTGTTGATAACCGGTTGCGCCTGCTGCTCGCCGCAAATAACAACCAGCAGGTTGCTGACCATATTGGCCTTGCGCTCTTCGTCCAGTTCTAGCTCCTGGGATTCTGCTAGGGACTTAATCGCGTCGGTAACCATTTCCACCGCGCCGCGCACGATCAGCCGGCGAGCCGACAGCACGGCGCTAGCTTGCTGCTTACGCAACATGGCCTGAGCGATTTCCGGCGCATAGGCGAGGTGGCTGATGCGCGCCTCTATCACCTCTATACCCGCCTTGCCCAGTCGCTCCTGTACCTGCTCGCGAATTTTCCCGGCGATACCAACGGGATCGCCACGCAGGGACAGAACCTCATCGCTGTGATTGTCGTAAGGGTATTCATTGGCCACGTTGCGCAGCGCCGCCTCACTCTGGATGGTGACAAAACTCTCGTAATCGTCCACCTCAAAATACGCCTCGGCCGAGTCCACCACTTTCCACACCACCACCGTGGCAATCTCGATGGGATTACCGTTGGCGTCATTAACCTTGAGTTTGCCACTTTCGAAGTTCCGTACCCGCAACGAGATAGGTATGCGTGTGAAAATCAAAGGGTTAGTCCAGCGCAACCCGGTAACATGCTCGGTGCCCACATACTTGCCGAACAGTTGCAGTACCTTACCCTGGTTAGGGGCGACCAGAAACAATCCGTGCCAGCAGAAGGCGACAATAAAAGATGCAAGGATCCAGCCCGCAATCGCTACGGAATCCACCAGCGCCACCCCCCTCATCACCATGCCCGCGGAAACTAGTTGCAACAACAGCAAAACCGCGACCATTCCGTAACCGTTGACCGTAAACGCTTTCTTCTCTGTGATCATTGGAAATCCTATAATTTGATATCTTTATGACATCATATTAATACCAATCTAAGATTTTAGTCAACCTTTACCACGATACTTACCCTCAGTGGCGCAAGAACTATTCAATATGTGACGGCATATTGAGAATTAGAAACCAGCTGTGGTGCCCGGCGGATGACAAAAAGTGCCGCCCAATTGGTGGATAAAGTCTTTCCGGAAGCACTCATTCATCAATGGGGCTAAGCTTTCCATTCCAACTGAGATTTCTGCTGGCTTGCAACCGAACCTGGTGGGTAAAATATTGAGCATCATACCGCACCTTATAATTAAAATGGCTCATCGAAAACTGACGCTCTTGAGAAAATGATTCAATGAGCAAACAACCTGAATACTCTCCCAAACTACTGGAACAAGCAGCTTCCATGAGGTTGACCGGCGAGCACAAGTATGACGCTCAACGTGGCAACGCGCTAAAACCTGAGCCCAGCGAGTTTACGAAGGATTCGCATAGCTCAATTGAAGCTGCCTACTAGGGTTTTTCCAGAGAAATCAGTGAATGCGATCAGAATAACCTCATAAGTCCCTTGCTCAGCATCACTAATCTCACAAATCTCATCGGAGGGTTGAATACTACAGATTCCCTCATCATGTAAAGCCACAGCAAGCCCTACAGCACCAGAACCATGCGTAAGCTTAAACTTCAGCTCAGTGGCTCCTTCTGGAACTTTCAAGAAGTAATAAAGAAACTCCCCAGCGCCTGCACTCAATTCACGTTCCGGAACATTGTTAGCTAGTGGTTTAGCAGGGGGAGTGAGCTCGATACAGTTGTCGGTAGAAACACCAACGGTATCGAAGGCTTCAGTAACCGTTGCCAAATCATAACCTAGATCCAAGGTCGCAAACCGGACTCCACAAGCTCCTAAAACGAAATCTGAATTGGGGACCCAGTACATCTGATTAGCCAGTAAGAAGATGTCAAAAGCTTTTTTAGTATTCCATCCGCTCGCAGTAGCAATTAGATAAAAAGCTCGGTTAAATACCCCGGAACTAAAGTGTACATCTAAACCACTGCGAAAGTCAGAAGCATGGTCGATGGATTTTCCATCAAGAGTCGGGTCGGCAAAATACCTTAATGCTTCACGGTCTTTTTTTATCTCTGCTCCTACCAGCCAGTCATTAGTGCCGCGAAAATAAAATTCAGCGGCTTCGCCAGAAATATCTGAAAAGGATTCATTGATACCCCCAGGCTGATGCGAGTACTGCAGATTGGAGTTTTGTTCAGTAAAACCGTGACTAATTTCATGGGTGACCATATCCAAGCTAACCAACGGATAGAACTCAGTGGCACCATCACCAAAGTTTGCTCTTGTTCCGTCCCAAATAGCATTGTCTAAGTTTTCGCCGTAGTGCACACCCAATTGCATTTTTCCAGGAAGCGGCGTTATGTTGTACCAGTCGCGATACATGTTAATTACAATATTACCATTAAAATGTGCGTCATTTAACGGCGAGTAAGCACCGTTAATTTGCTTGTAGTCATTGTGCGGGCAGGTGAATTGGAAAACTCTGCCACCTTCCTGACCGCCGTTTAAATCGATTGTTTCTACATTGGGTGTATCCATCCTACAATCACTATCTACCTGCATAGGCGGAAAGTCGGTACCATAAAAATAGCGGCCCGTTTTCTCATTACCACCTGGGCCGGTGGCCTCCAAATGGTTCATCCCTTCCCAGTATTCTAGAATCTCACCGTTTAAGGCATCAATAAAATAGAATGGCCTCGAGGGTTGGCTACCGTGCTCGACCCAATTAACTAGGTAGGAGAGCCGCGCTCTATTTTGTGTATCGATATAAATATAACGCTGCTGTTTCTGGTTTTTGGCCACCAACTTAAGCGTTGGCACTGAGAAGGTGCCTTGAATCCTGCCCTGCCGTGCACGCTGCTCAATACTATGTAGCATTGCCCGCTCCATCGCGCCCGTAGCTTCTACCATGGGTCGCACAGAAGGCAGTTCTGACTTCAGCCCGATCACCACATCACCATATAGTTTCGCAGCTAACCCTTCGCCTGAGCGCGTGATACTTTTCCCCCAAATGGGAATACCCTGGTAGGTTTGTCGTAGGCGGGAAATGGTTTTACCATTAGCTAGAGTTCGAGAGCGTACGGTTTCCAAGGTAATATCGCTGTTTATGCGTGTTGAGCTTTTATTGAGGAGACTCGGAGTTGCCGGAACCAAAACGACCGCCTGGGCACTGACCGTAATAAATAGTAACAAAAAACATTTTACCACTAAGAAAATTTTCATTATTCCACACCTAATTATTAACAGATAACAAAGATTGATAACCAAATACCCTAGCGGCCTAAGATTGGCCTCAGGATAGGAATGGTACCAACATAGCTACATTTGTATTGAAAAGAGCAAGAAAATAAAAGGTTAAAATCGCTTCATCACATGAAACTATGCATTCAACTTATTTTGGTCCGTTTTCCACTGTAAAAGCGATCAGATTTAAACCCTTAAAAAAAAGTTCCCTGCCCGGAGGGGCAGGGTATTGCTAGAGCAGTGCCTACTAATTGTCCTGATGATTGTCCTGATGATTTTTTTGATAGGGTTTCCCTTGGTTCTTCACATAATTCTCTATGATGCTTTCATCACCATGCTTACCTACTGTGCTTGCAAAATAGCCATCTCTCCAAAATTCACTGTCCCACAGCGGCTGCTTAACTTTGGGACAGCACCGAAATACTTCTCGCACCGTCAAACGCTTAATCGGCGTAATCAGCTTGGTAACGCTGTAAATTGGTACTTTTTATATAAAAAATGAACATGATCCTAGTTAGTGCCTATCTCCAAAATCTCACTTGGTAGCGCTGCTCAATACTAAGGCATACGTCCTTCAGAACGAAATCAACCTCTTCATTGAAGACTGCTTACCTATATTGCGTTGAAAATACCGGGAGATAGAGCAATACCAAAATATTATGGCGCGTCATGAACTGTTTGCTGGCAGTGTATTTGTCACTTATTTTGTAGCGTCCAAGCACCAGGGCATAGATCATTCAGTCAAGCCATACTACTTCAACCCTTACGGTTACTGGCATTAGAATTTAAGTGGGTGCCATTCCTCATTCATACCTTCATTTTACGCCGCAAGCGGCGGAAAAATGGATCCAAAAAGATTAAGGGTTTGCTATTGGCAAAAACATAGAGCATTTAATGCTCACTAAAATTTCTTTTTTTAGCGTTTACACATCCTTACCTTGTGTCAATACTTCGGAGAGCCAGGGCCGCGGGACGCTATTTTATCGCGAGTCTAG
>JAHZJJ010000154.1 GCA_022600975.1 Gammaproteobacteria bacterium | reverse complement strand
GCACGCCGGCATGCTGGAGACCCTGCAACTGGTTCATGGGATACGCGATGGCGAGTTGATTGAGCGTGTGCGCTACTTAAGTGGTGAACCACGGGAATTAATCAGCCGTGGGCTCAACAACGACTGCCACCGCGATGCCAATCCACTGGCGCTCCCTGCACTGTGGAACAGCACTGGACAACAACAGATTCAACGTCGGTACGCTTTCTTGCTGCGCGGCAAAGAGCGCATTGCTGATCGTGAAGCCATGACTATTGAACTGCGTCCGCACGATGAGCACCGTTTAGGTATGCTGATAAGCCTCGATACCCAAACCGGCCTACCCCTTAAATCTATACTGATAGGCCCCAAGGGCCAGGTATTAGAGCGCTATCAGTTTGTCCAGCTGGATTTTTCTCCTCTAGATAACAGCGCGCTACAACCCCAATCAGCTCAAGCGCGGGAAATTGATAATGCTAATACCTGCGATAATGCGCCAACCCGCTGGCAATTAAATTGGATTCCAGAGGGCTTTGAACTCATGACGGTACGTGCCCTGGAAGATGGTGAAATGCTGGTTTTTAGCGACGGTTTGAACGTATTTTCAGTATTTGTTCAACAGTTGGCGACGCAGCTTAATTTTAACGGTGGCGCAATTCGCGGCGCCACCGTGGTCTATATGAATCATTTTAAGGTTGCCAACAAACGTTACACCATCTCTGTAGTAGGAGAAATACCCGACAACACAGCTCAGCTGGTGGCAAGCTCCATCGCCATTAAAAAATAGAACCGAGCATAGCGGCATTCAAAGCACGCTATGCTAACGAGGCAAAGATTGAGGGAGCCTGATCATGCTTGAAGAGCGGGGGCGCATTGTCTCCATTGAACGCGATGGGATCTGGGTGGAAACTGCCCAGCGCCATGGCTGCCACGGCTGCACCGCAAAGGCAGGCTGTGGCACCGGCCTGCTTAATAGCTACTGGGCCAAAACAATGAAAGTGCGCGTGAATCTAAATGGCCATAACCCTAACAACTTGTTAATCCATACTCCCGTTGTGATCGGCCTCGGTGAACAGGCTTTGGTTGGCAGCGCGCTAATTATTTACATCCTGCCACTATTGATGTTATTCGCAGGCACAATACTCGGGCATTTATCTACCGGCGAAGTCGGGGCTATAATCGGAGCCGCTATGGGTCTGATTGGCGGGGCGCTGACTATACGCTTCTTTAGCCGCCGCTACGCAGCCATTGCAGAGCCGCAATTACTTCGGGTAGACATTGCTGCTTAAACACTCAAGCAATCCTTGCTCACTATCTAAACCTTCGATTTGTAATCGGGTTAAATCCTACTGCTTCATCGCTTTTAACCGGTTCAGCCGCGATCATTCAAAACTACACTCAATTATTAACAAAAAATTTTTAACACTGCACACTCTTCAATGAGAACTTTTACCCCAAAATCGCACACTAACTACCAGTGCGTGTCGATAGCTGTGATTGAGTAGTCGGCGGCGCTCTGCCTCATTCGGTACTGTCCTTGAGCACTGTTAAAATGAGGCAAGAGATAATTTGTTCACATACACTTTAATTAATGAAAGTTATTGGGGGTTACCAAATATGGTTACACGCTATGCACAATTTTTGCTGCTTCTCTGCTTGCTGGCTGGCGTTAACGCAAATGCACGCGGATTGCCGGAATTTACCGAACTTATAGAAAATAATTCCTCTGCGGTAGTAAAAATCAATGCGGTAAGCCCAGGTCAAGTGACAGAACGGAGCATTCCACCGCGGTTACAGCGGGAGCTTCCAGATATTTTTCGCCACCTGCTAGAGCCTTACAGCCGCGAGCAACGCCGGCCGGTAGCAAGCATGGGCTCGGGGTTTATTATTTCCAGTGACGGTTATGTGGTGACCAATAATCACGTCGTCGATGGTGCCGATGACGTTACCGTGACGCTGACAGATCGCCAGGAATACACGGCAAAAGTTATTGGTACTGATTTGCGCTCAGATCTAGCATTGTTAAAAATTAATGCTGAACACTTACCCTCAGTGCGCTGGGGAGACTCAGATGAGGTCAAAGTTGGCGAGTGGGTTCTGGCTATAGGCTCGCCATTCGGGCTCGATTACTCCGCCAGCGCCGGTATCGTGAGTGCCATGGGCCGCAGCATCCCCAATGAGAGCCAAAATGACTATGTGCCCTTTATTCAAACAGATGTGGCCATCAACCCCGGCAACTCCGGTGGCCCTCTGTTTAACCTAGATGGCAAGGTAATCGGCATCAACTCGCAGATTTATACCCGCAGCGGTGGCTCTATTGGCCTCTCCTTTGCCATTCCCTCAAATCTGGCGCAAAGTGTAGTGGATCAACTCAAAGAGAAGGGCCGAGTGGATCGCGGTTGGCTAGGCGTTGGGATTCAAGGTGTGGATCGTAAATTGGCCATCGCCATGGGGCTGAAAAAACCCCGTGGAGCACTGGTGTCACAGGTTGAAGCTGGTGCACCCGCTGCTGAAGCAGGTATTCAAGTAGGTGATGTGATTACCCGCTTCAACAATAAAACCATTGACCAATCTAGTGATTTGCCCCACATGGTAGGTCAAATCGAACCAGGGGAAGAAGTCAATGTGGTACTGATACGTGATAAGCGGCAGAAAAAATTGCAAGTGCGCATCGGTAGTCTGCCGAGCAATGGCGATGAACAGGCATCAAACAATACCATGTCCACCGATATCGGCGGCCGCCTGGGTCTAGTGGTAGAGGAGCTCCCTGAGCGGCTGAAACAGCGCTGGAATTTAGATAGTGGCGTGCTGGTGAGTCAGGTTGTGCCCGGAAAACCCGGCGCCAACTCTGGATTACGCAACGGTGATGCCATTGCACAATTGGGGTTTGAAACCATCGAATCCACGGAAGATTACAATAAAATTGTTAAAGAGCTGCCCGCCGGGGAATTGTTGCCGGTCCGCTTTTTCCGCAACGGCCAGCCGATTTTCCGTACTATTGAGATTGACAAAGAATAAGGCTGCGAAAAGAATAGAGCTGCAATAAGTACCGTTGTCAAACCTAGAGCCCCTAAAAATGTGGCTCTAGGTTTTTTAAACACACACCGGCAACACCCCGCACACAATCAAAGGATAACTGCGTCAGCTCAGGAATGAGATGCACTTTTTGCCCAACCTGTTAGACTTGCGCCCTCAACGCCGCTTTACGTGCGCATTAACTTACTGATTTGTAAAAGGTTTTACTCTGGCAGTGGCAACCGAACTAACCCATATCCGCAACTTTTCCATTATCGCGCACATCGACCATGGCAAATCCACCTTGGCGGACCGTTTTATTCAGGTCTGCGGCGGCCTCAGTGGCCGTGAAATGGCAGCCCAGGTTCTCGACTCCATGGATATTGAGCGCGAACGTGGCATTACCATCAAAGCCCAGAGTGTGACCCTAGATTACACTGCGAAAGATGGCAAAACTTACCAGCTGAACTTTATCGACACCCCCGGCCACGTAGATTTTTCCTACGAAGTATCGCGCTCACTGGCAGCTTGCGAGGGCGCACTACTGGTGGTAGACGCCGCTCAAGGCGTCGAAGCTCAGTCCGTGGCCAACTGCTATACCGCCATCGAGCAGGGGCTGGAAGTGATTCCGGTACTCAACAAAATAGACTTACCCCAAGCTGAACCGGAAAGAGTTGCCGAGGAAATTGAAAATATCATCGGCATTGATGCCACCGACGCGACTCAGTGCAGTGCCAAATCCGGTATTGGTGTTGAAGATGTATTAGAAGAATTGGTGCGCCGTGTGCCGCCACCCCAAGGGGATGTCAACGCCCCTTTACAGGCGCTGATAATTGACTCCTGGTTTGACAGCTACCTCGGCGTGGTATCCCTAGTGCGCGTGGTGCAGGGAACACTCAAAACCAAAGAAAAGATTGCCACCAAATCTATTGGTCGCGCCCATGTTGTCGACGCTGTGGGTGTCTTTACTCCCAAGCGCAAGGAAACCGGCATACTGCGCGCGGGGGAAGTAGGCTTTATTGTCGCCGGCATCAAGGATATTCACGGTGCACCGGTGGGTGACACCCTGACTCACATCAAGGGTTCTGAACAGGTTTCTATGCTGCCCGGCTTCAAGCGGGTCAAGCCGCAGGTCTACGCCGGTCTGTTTCCTGTTAATTCAGAGGATTACGAGTCCTTCCGCGACGCACTGGATAAACTTTCCCTCAATGATGCATCGCTGTTCTACGAACCAGAGAGCTCCGACGCCCTAGGCTTTGGCTTCCGCTGCGGCTTTCTCGGCATGTTGCATATGGAAATCATTCAAGAACGCCTGGAGCGTGAGTACGACCTCGACTTGATTACCACCGCACCCACCGTTATCTACCAGGTGCAATTGAACAATGGCGACGTTATTTCGGTAGATAACCCGTCGCGGATGCCGGACCCAGGGCTAATCGAGGAGATGCGTGAACCAATCGTCGAAGCAAATATCCTAGTGCCGCAGCAGTATTTAGGCAGCGTTATCACCCTCTGTGTTGACAAACGCGGCATTCAAAAAGATATGCAGTATATGGGTGGCCAGGTGGCACTGCGTTATGAACTGCCGATGAGTGAAGTGGTAATGGACTTTTTTGACCGGCTAAAATCTGTCAGCCGTGGATTTGCCTCTCTTGACTATAATTTTGTGCGTTTTGAGCCGGCAAAACTGGTGCGTCTCGACGTTCTGATTAACAGTGAACGGGTGGATGCGCTGGCCGTTATCTTGCATCGCGACAACGCTCAATATCGCGGCCGCGCACTGGCGGACAAAATGAAAGAATTGATACCCCGGCAGATGTTCGACGTCGCTATTCAAGCCGCCATTGGCGGCCAGGTTGTCGCCCGCACCACCGTTAAGGCGCTGCGTAAAAATGTCACCGCTAAATGCTATGGTGGCGATGTTTCACGCAAGAAAAAGCTGTTGGAAAAACAAAAGGCGGGCAAACGCCGCATGAAACAGGTCGGAAGTGTCGAAGTACCACAAAACGCTTTCCTCGCAGTATTAAAAATTGATAATTAAACCTACAGAGAACATCAATGAATATTAATATTCCGCTAATTTTATTTTTACTGGTAGCCCTTAGTGGGGCTATCTGGCTCATCGACAGCTTGTTTTTTGCCCGTCGGCGCAAGCAGCGCACGGCAGTCGATACCCAGGTCAAAGATCCGGTTGCGGTGGAATATGCTAAATCACTTTTCCCACTGCTGGCGATCGTATTTGTGTTGCGCTCTTTTCTTGTAGAGCCCTTTCAGATTCCCTCTTCTTCAATGGTACCAACGCTGGAAGTGGGAGATTTTATCGCTGTCAATAAATTCGCTTACGGCATTCGCCTGCCGATATTACGCCAAAAAGTTATCGATGTGGGCGAACCTAAGCGCGGTGATGTCATGGTATTTTTCCCTCCCCATGAAAACGATACTTATTTTATCAAGCGGGTTATTGGCCTACCGGGAGATACACTTCGTCTCGATAACAACCAGTTGTACCTCAATGGTAAAGCTGTACCCCAAACATTGATAGAAGCCCTGCCACCCGGTGACCCACAAGTTGAAATTTTGTGGGAAGATATCGGCGGGCACACGCACCTGATGGCCAAGGATGTGATCCCAGGGCCCCTCGGCAGCTTCCCCACTATAGTGGTCCCCGAAGGACACTATTTTATGATGGGTGACAACCGAGACCGCAGCGCAGACAGCCGCGCTTGGGGATTTGTACCAGAGCGCGATATAGTGGGCAAGGCCTTTGCCATTTGGATGCATTGGGAAAAGCTATTCAGTCTGCCAAGCTTTGGTCGTGCGGGCAAGATTGAGTAGACTGGTAGAAAAGTCTTGAAAAGGCCTGTAGCAACACCACAGCCACTTGGCACTGGGCTCCGTCACCAACGGGGTGCGAGTTACTGGTACTGGTTATTTACCTTCAGTGTGTTTGGCTTTGCACTGACCGCTGCGGCCAAACTGGGGCCTCTCTATGTAGACGCTTACTACGTTGAAAAAGGGCTGCAAAAATTAGCTGCTCTCGACAATATCCACGAACTCAGCAACAGCCAGATCCACACTAGTTTGCAGCGCTTTTTTACCCTCAATAACGTGCGCGGACAGCCGACCCAGGCAATAAAAATTATTCGCCGCAAGCACGGTGCTTTAGTCAATATCGCCTACGAAGTTCGCCAACCCTTATTTAACAATGTGGATGTGGTTATACAATTTAACAAACAATTAAATACGGCCAAAGCGGACCAATGTTGCGAACCACTAATCCATTTAAAGTGAATACATCGCCGTGAACAATATTCTGTTACAGCGTTTGAGTCATCGCCTGGGCCATCAATTCGAACGTCGAGAACTACTCCAGCTGGCCCTTACCCACCGCTCCCACGGCAGTCCTAACAACGAGCGTTTGGAATTTCTCGGTGATTCCATTCTCGGCTTTACCATTGGCGCTGCGCTGTTTCAACAATATCCTCAAGGTCGAGAAGGTCAGCTAAGCCAGCTGCGCGCAAAGCTGGTGAGCGGAGAAACGCTGGCTGAGCTGGCGCGAGAAATAAATCTAGGGGAATGCCTGCGCCTAGGAGAAGGGGAGATCAAAAGTGGCGGCCATCGGCGCGCCTCGATACTCGCTGATGCGGTTGAGGCTATTATTGGTGCTATCTACCTGGATGCCGGCTTTGAGACCGCACGAACACGGGTATTGGCATGGTTTGAATCGAGGCTCGCCGCACTCTCACTGGAGGCTGACAAAGACCCCAAAACCCGCTTGCAGGAATGGTTGCAGGCGCGCCAGCAACCATTACCAAAATACTGCGTGGTAGAGTTGACCGGCTTCGAACACGCGCAACAATTTGTGGTGGAGTGCCGTATCAGTGGTGTGCAAAACGAAATCACCCGAGCCACGGCGAGCAGTCGCAGAGCGGCTGAAAAGCTAGCCGCCAAAGAGGCCTACAAACGTCTCACCAAACAAGCCAAAACCGGGGATGGCACTAAGTCATAGCGTTTTGCGGCACAAAGCCAGCGTTACGCTGCCATCCAGACCCTTTTTTGCATGATCTAGTCCGCGCGCTCAGCACCGGGCTTTATTCAATTTTTATCAGGAGTAACACCTTTGAGCAAGCCCGATCACAACCCCCAACAGCGCTGTGGCTATGTGGCAATTGTCGGTCGGCCCAATGTCGGCAAATCTACCCTGCTCAATCATTTACTGGGGCAGAAAATTTGTATCACTTCGCGCAAGCCCCAAACCACCCGTCATAATATGCTCGGCATAAAAACCACTCCTGGGCACCAAATTATATTTGTCGATACCCCCGGATTGCAGTCCCAAGCAGAAAAAGCCATCAACCGTTATATGAATCGCGCCGCCCAAAGTGCCACCCGTGACGTGGATGTGGTGATATTTGTCGTCGAGCACACGCGTTGGACCGAGGGCGATGAGCTGGTGGCGCAAAAACTGCGCGGCCTAAAGTGCCCCCTGATTCTCGCCGTCAACAAAGTGGATCAACTGGACAATAAAAATACTCTGCTGCCACAATTGCAAACATTGTCAGAGCGGCTACCCAATGCAGAAATAGTCCCGCTTTCCGCGCTGCGCAACACCAATCTTGAAAGCCTAGAAAAAGTGATTTTGCAGCACCTGCCAGAGGGGCAAGCACTGTTTGATGAAGACCAGGTCACCGACCGCAGTTCGCGTTTCTTAGCCGCAGAAATTGTGCGAGAGAAAGTCATGCGTCAACTGGGGGCCGAGATTCCCTACCAAATGACCGTAGAAATCGAACAGTTCAGTGAACAAAATAAAGTGCTACATATCAGCGCTGCTATTTTGGTAGAGCGCGAGGGTCAAAAGCGTATTCTTATTGGTAACAAAGGTGAGCGCATGAAACAAATTGGCCAACAGGCGCGCATCGACATGGAGCGGTTATTTGATAATAAGATCATGTTAAATCTATGGGTAAAGGTCAAATCCGGCTGGTCTGATGATGAGCGGGCGCTGCGCAGCTTGGGTTATAAACATGATTGAGTGACGGGCCGAACGCGCCCGCAAGTCAAAGATTCCCGACTTGCCACCCCAGAGTATCACCTCATGACACCCCAACAACCCGCCTATATTCTTCACTCACGCCCCTATCGCGATTCCAGCTTAATCCTCGAATTGTTGATACCGGAAAGCGGTCGCATTGCCTGTGTGGCACGGGGCGCCCGCAAAATAAATCAACGTCGCCAGCAAGCACTACAACCTTTCATGCCATTATTGGTCACCCTGAGAGGGCGTAGCAGCCTAAAAACCCTCACCGCCGTTGAGAGTGCGGGGGCGGCATCGTGGCTACAGGGGCGGGCAGTATACGCTGGGCTCTATGCCAACGAATTACTAATACGCGTATTAGCCGAAGGAGAGGCGCAACTTAAAGTCTTTGCCGATTATCAAACCCTGCTACAAAATCTGACCCTACTGCCCGGGCAATGCAATTTAGAATTGGAAGCACCACTGCGCTGTTTTGAATTGAAACTGCTGACTGCGCTGGGCATCTGCCCACAGTTGGATATTTGTGCTCAAACCGGACAACCTCTCATTGAAGATGCCAGCTACCGCCTAGTTACCGAACGCGGGTTCATCCCCGTGCTTCGCGCTGCACAACAGCAGTTGCATACTGGTGAATTTACCGCCACTGAACTGCTGGCACTAGCGCAGATACTACAAGGCAAACCTTTCCCCACAGATGACCAAAGATTGTTAGCTACCGCCAAACGGCTTAACAGAACTTTACTGGCACCACTTCTCGGCACAACCCCGCTACGCAGCCGGGAATTATTTGGACAACTATATCGCCATTAATTGCATCAGCATGCTCCGTGCACGTAATTGGCAGTCCGCACATCTTGGTATGGGCTTATCATTTAGCCGTCTGAAAACTCAAATGCCCCTATTCTCTGCTGACTGCTCTCGATTTCTCTATGGCCATTCAATTTTTAAGGGTTTCCATGCTTTATAGAATGAATAGCCTAGCCTCTAGTTAATTTGGAAACTCCAAAACAGTTGGTAACAAAGCGTTAGAGAGAAGGAAGAAACACAGGTAGAATAGCGCTTTTGCGATTTTTTTGTGACTTTACTCAAACTCAGATTCCAAACCCCGGATACCTGGACCACCCCGGTATTAGCCGACTTCAACCATTTTTTGCAGGACCATGCCGCCGCAGAAAAAAAAGCCTCGGGTATGGCGGTATCGATGTTTTCCCACTACCCTGACAAGCCCCAGTTGGTGGAGGCAATGATCAATCTGGCACTAGAGGAAATGAACCATTTTCGCCAGGTGATCAAGCTAATGCACGAGCGTGGTGTATTCCAGGCTGCGGATAAAAAAGACCCTTACATTAACCAGCTGCGTCAACTGATCCGGCGGGGTAGCGACCTATATCTATTGGATCGCCTGCTTATTGCCGGAATTATTGAAGCCCGTGGTTGCGAGCGCTTTGGCCTCGTTGCCAAAGCACTTCCCGAAGGTCCGCTGCAAACATTTTATAAACTCATCACAGAAAGCGAGGCACGCCATCACCTACTGTTCACGGAGTTGGCTTTAAAGTATTTCCCCGAAAAAACGGTCCATGCGCGCCTGGATCAACTGCTCGACCAGGAAGCAAAGATTGTCGAGATATTGCCGTTTCGCGCTGCATTGCATTAATTATTCGGCCACTGGACTATGCAGAAAAGCACCGGTAAATATTTACAGCACTATGCAGAGCCCGAAACCGCTGCATTGACCCACTGGCCCGGCAATCGGTTCACCCAGCTATTGGTGATACCTGCCTATCGCGAAAGTAAGAATTTCTTGGTCCGAATCAAAACGCAGTTTTGCGGACAGAAAATTTTGCTAATTCTGGTCGTCAACCAACCCGATAACGACAGCTCCGAACAAGAAAGTGCCCAACTGGTGAAAGCGGCCAATGAGAGCCAACCTTGCAGCTGGCAGCACGAAAACCTCAGCCTGTATCTCTGGGGCGGCAATTGCGCAACGTTACTCGTTCAACGCTGGCAACTAGCAATGCGCATCCCCCATAAGCAAGGGGTTGGTCTGGCACGAAAAATCGGTGCAGACATAGCCTGCTGGCTCATCACTCACCAATTTATTAACAGTGAGTGGATCCACTCCAGCGATGCCGATGCCGAACTACCGCAGGATTACTTTCAGCAATTACCTGCAGCCAGCACCAATAGTGCGGCACTTTATCCGTTTTTTCACAGCGGGGGCTCAGCAGCTACCAACACCGCAGTCACCTTGTATGAGCAGGCATTGCATTTGTATGTGGAGGGATTGCGTCATGCGGGTTCACCCTGGGCGTTTCATACAATCGGCAGTATCCTCGCAATCAGTGCCAGCTTCTATGCTAAGGCGCGCGGATTTCCAAAAAGGTCTGCCGGTGAAGATTTTTATCTACTCAACAAGCTGGGTAAACTCGCCCCTATTATCCAATTACAAAATCGTCAGTCGATACGATTACAAGCTCGCCTCTCTGATCGCGTGCCTTTTGGAACCGGGCCATCTACAGCAAAAATTGCCAGGCAATTACAAACTGGTGAAGAGCCACTTTGGTATGCACCAGAAGTATTTCAACAATTGAGAGAATTTCTACACTGTGCCACTAACCAACCCCCCGCCCGCTTAGACCAAAATCCATACTGGAGTAGTGCCCTGGAACAATTGAGCTGGAAAACCTTTATCGGCCACTGCCAAAGACAAAAGCTCAACGGGCAAAATCGAATCACTGCCCTGCACCACTGGTTCGATGCCTTTCGCACCTTGCGGTTTATTCACCTGATGCAGCAACAGTGGTACCCTCCAATCCCACTGCGAACACTGATCCAGCAAAAAAATCAGATACAGACTGATTAAAGCCCGCGCGCAACAGCCTGAATTAAACGGCGCATCCACTGATGTGCAGCATTTTGCTGCAACAACGGGCTCCAGGCCATTTTAAGCTCCAACGGTGGTATCAGTAGCGGCGGAGCCCGGCGTACAAGTTGCGGATTAGCCTGAGCCAGTTGCGCCATTCGCGTCGGCACCGTGGCTATCAGGTCACTCTGTTCCACTAGTAACATCGCAACCTGGTAGTGACGCGTAAACACAGAGATATTGCGCTTTTGTCCCAAACGGCCAATGGCCTCATCCACCCAACCCAGGCGCTGTACATCTTCAGGGTCTACCCCCACCCCCACCCCCATACCGGTTTTACTTACCCAGATATGCTGTGCACACAAATAAGTTTGCAAATCGTAGCTGCGTAAAACTGGGTTATCGGTACGCATTACACAGGAAAAAGTATCCTTCCACAGAGTCGTTTGGTGGAAACTCTGAGGCAAGCTGTCAAAACGGTTTATCACCATATCCACCTTGCCTTGTTCCACATCGGCAAAATTAACATCACTCGGCGTCATGATATCCAGGGTGATCCCCGGTGCCTGTTGGCGCAATAGTTTTAATAGCGGCGGTATCAGAGTGGATTCGGTGTAATCACTAGCCATAATGCGAAAAGTTCGGTGTGTTACTGAAGGCTCGAAATCTTGCTTTGGCTGAATAACTTGGTCGATTGAAGCCAACACTTCACGCACCATCGGTTGCAGCTGCAGTCCGCGCTCCGTGGGCAACATTCCCTCGCGGGTACGCACTAATAGCGGGTCATTGAACAGTGCGCGCAAACGTTTAAGCCCACTGCTCATGGCCGGCTGAGATAAACCAAGTTGGTTGGCGGCGTGAGTGACATTGCGTTCCCGCAACAATACGTCGAGATAAACCAACAAATTGAGATCAGCTTTTTCTAATTGCATAGGCTCAAGTCTTATTTGCATTACTGATAGCAAAGATAATTACTATAAATTAGCCAAATTATGCCACTGCTTTTACTATATGCAACTCTTAAATAAAATCATTATCGCGATGGAGAAAAAACATGAATGACGATGCTCGCCAAGCAGAAATCCAGAATATTGAGCAGGATTGGGCTAAAAATCCCCGCTGGAAAAATGTTAAGCGCAGTTATTCTGCAGCGGATGTGGTGCGCCTACGAGGTTCACTGAAACGCGAACATACCCTGGCCCAACGCGGTGCGGAAAAATTATGGCAGCTCCTCACTGAAGGTGGCCGCCCCCAGTTTCGGCCCGACAAGGATTTCGTCAACGCCATGGGGGCACTGACCGGAGGGCAGGCAGTACAGCAAGTTAAAGCTGGTATACAGGCTATTTACCTCTCTGGATGGCAGGTTGCCGCCGACGCTAACACTTCGGAAACCATGTACCCCGATCAGTCGCTGTATGCCGTTGATTCGGTCCCTGCGGTTGTGCGTCGCATCAATAATGCTTTTGAGCGCGCCGACCAAATTCAGTGGAAAAATGGCAAAAATCCTAAAGATAATGATTATATTGATTACTATGCGCCGATTGTTGCCGACGCAGAAGCAGGCTTTGGTGGTATCTTAAACGCTTACGAATTAATGAAAAACATGATTCGTGCCGGCGTTTCGGGAGTACATTTTGAAGATCAGCTAGCAGCGGCAAAAAAATGTGGCCATATGGGTGGCAAAGTATTGGTACCCTCCCGAGAAGCGGTGCAAAAACTCGAAGCGGCCCGTCTGGCAGCGGACGTTGAAGGGACCTCGACTATCATTGTGGCACGCACCGACGCCAATGCCGCCGACCTAATCACTTCTAATTGCGACCCCCTAGACGCGCCTTTCATTCTCAATGAACGCACCCCTGAAGGCTTTTATCGAGTAAAAGCCGGCATTGATCAAGCCATCGCCCGCGGCCTGGCTTATGCCCCCTACGTCGACCTGCTGTGGTGCGAAACCGCCACGCCAAGCCTCGATGAAGCCAAGCAATTTGCCGAAGCAATTCACAAGCAATACCCGCAACAACTGCTAGCTTACAACTGCTCACCCTCTTTCAATTGGAAAAAAAACTTGGATGATGCCACCATTGCCAAGTTTCAGCGCGAACTTTCCGCCATGGGTTACAAGCTTCAATTTATCACCTTGGCAGGTATTCACAACATGTGGAACAGTATGTTTGATCTGGCTTATCACTATGCCCGCGAAGACATGCCCGCCTATGTTCGGTTGCAAGAAAAGGAATTTGCGGATACCGACAAAGGCTACACTTTTGTCTCCCATCAACAGGAAGTGGGCACTGGATACTTCGACGATATCACCACTGTGATTCAGGGCGAGCAATCTTCGGTAACCGCACTTACCGGCTCCACTGAAGAGTCCCAGTTTCGCTAGACCTGTTCAGCGCTGGTATGTACTAAGCTGCATCTCCAAACCAGCGCTCCAGGGTTCGCCGCAGATTGTTTTTATCTAACGGTTTGATCACCATATCATCCATTCCCGCAGCCAAGCAACGCGCTTCAAATTGCTCTTCTGCGTTGCTGGTAAGGGCAATAATCGGCAGCCGATCATGGGGTGAATGGCTGCTTTCAAAATGGCGCAAACTAGCGATAATGTCTGCACTGCAAGCGCTATCTCGCTGACAATCGATAACGAGCAAATCGTAATTATTATGGGCTAATAATTCCAGCGCGGTATCAACCGTGGGGACTACGTCAGTTTGATAGCCAAGTCCCCGCAATAAGGTTTCACTCACACCTTGACGGCTATTGGCGGAATCTATCAATAGTAACTTGCGTTGAACTTCACGGGCGCAAGCTGCGCTGGTTATGCGGCGGCTGGTTTTTTTGGTTTCTCCAAGCAGAAAAACCACGAGTGCATCATGCAACGCCTTTCTGGCAGCTGGTCGTAATAAATAGTGCGCTTGTGTCACAAGTTTGGCCAGATTTGAAAACTGGACTTTGTGTTCACCTGCTCCTAGGTACAAGAGTTTAACCTCTGACAGCGCCACCTCCTCTTGATGCTGCAAATAATCCGCCACTTCACCCAACAACTGCTGATCACCTAAAGCCGGGGCCAGTAAAATCGGTTGCTTGTGCTTTACAGCATGGCTAAATGCTTTTTCTGCCACCACATGTACCTCCTTCCAACTGTGGCTCAAAACTTCGACACCAAACGAACGCAAGGTTTGAATCAGACCAGGCACAAATTGCCCATTTTGGTGTAACAGCAAAATTTCGCTATCCTGCAAGCGACGATCGACACTAAGATACTCCCGTTGCCTAGGTTCGATTTCAAATTTAACGGCCACCAGATAACGGTTGCCTTCTGCCGATGAGTTCAGCTCGAAATGTCCCCCCATAGCCTCGGCAAGGCCCTTGGCGATGGCAAGGCCAAGACCCGTCATCACCTGGGGAGTATTAACCCGTGAAAAGGCGCCAAATAATGTTGACGCTTTTGGTAAAATTTCACCTTTGCCATTGTCATTCAATGCAATGGCAAACTGCCCTTCAATCGCAGTGACATACTCAAACTTAACTTGAGCCAAAAGCTCGCCGCGATGGGCAATAGCAATCACTGAATCCATCAGGTTACGGAGTAATTGCACAATTTTACGATGATCGCCACGAACCATTACCGGCAAATCGGCGCTAATTTCAAAATTAAATTCTAATTCCTGCCGCTGAGCCACAGCTGCAGCGGAGTTAAACGACGTCTCAACAACTTGAATTAGGTTAAAACTGCTCTGTCGCACTTCTATCTCTTTGCGCGCCACCCGCGCAAACAATCCGACTTTATCTACCAGTTTCAACTGCAGATTGGCGGAATTTTTCGCTAACTGCACCCATTCACTTTGTCCTTGAGGCAGTTTTTCTCCCTCGAGAAGCGTCAGTGCACCTAACACATCGGACAGTTGACCGCGAAACTCCTGACCGATATTGGTGATAAACTCATTGGTCAACTCTGTCGCAGCACGGGAATGCTCACGCTGTTCGGCGAGGCTGCTGGCCTTTTGTTGCAGTACCTCCATAGCCGCAATGCGATCCCAATAATTCCTTGACTCGCGCCCTGCCTGATGGGACATCAACCAGACAAAAGCCAAGCTCAAGGCACCGTAAGCCGCACCAAATGTTCCTTCTATAAAGAGACTCTGCAAAGCCGCGGGAATTAACGACAGCGCCATAAACCAGCTAAAAAAACGGTGGTAGGGGGAAAAAATCGGGGCCACGCTGGAGCAAAAAATAATTGTGTAGAGCCACAAAAAGAAAGTATCCGCCCCAAAGCCTGCAATTAATACATGACAAAACAGTGCCAAGCCCCACCAGGCAGCACCAATAGTTGAAACGATAAAATAACGCTGGCGCCAACGCTTGGGCCCAGCAGCATAGAGAGTTTCAAAGCGAAAAACATAATAAGCACGCCACAATGTCACCACAATCAGGCCGATACCAAGCCCCAGGGATAGCCTCGGCATCTGGTGGCGCAAATCGCCCATGGCCATGGCGATGGTGAAAGCCAACAGCACAAACAGCAGGCCCCAGCGACTGTACTTAGCAATACGCGCATCTGTTACTCGACAGATACTGCGGTTTTTCTGAACTTTGAGTTCGGGGCTATCAAATAGCGGCATATAATTCTTTCCAGAAGTCGATAGGATTTGCCGTGTTACTGGCCCATACCCAGTGCTTCTATCAAAACCGTTTTCACCACAAAACCAAGTACTCCAAGGCCCAGTGCTACAAATAAGATTAGGGTGCCAAATCTCCCGGCCTTGGACTCCTTAGCCAGATTCCAAACAATAAACATCATAAACAAAACAAGCCCACCGATACCGATGACCAGTGAATACTCTTCAAACAACTCCAGCGTCATCGCATTTACCCCAATACCGCGGGCTATCAACAGCACTCGCAGATGCCGCACTCAAAACTCTATTCCAATTCGATTAACTCGAGCCTAAAGGAAAATTTGGCGCGCATTGTAAAGCAGGGATACGCTTATAACCATAGGCAATACCTAATTAAATTTATTCTTAGGCACAGGTTCAAAAATTGCATTCAACAAATGCTCTAAGCACCCTGATAATGATCCTCATCTTTCACTTGTGTGGCACAGTGAAGGCGTCTTATTTCACGTTGTCGATAACGGCTGTCATGCCAACAGCGAGGCAAGGATTCTCCCGAAAGAAAGCTCAAGCTAGTTTTATCGAATAACTCAGGGTCCTGAATTTCTTCTCCCCAAAGATAGCGGCCAACTACAGTCAACTCATAGGGATTAGCCAGAGTGACGACATCCGCAACCTCCACCAGATGATTGCTACCAATAGCTTTAAATAACATAATTGGCACCTTTTTCATCTTTTTGACACCCTTAAGTATAGTGGGAAATACACACTTTCTTTAGCATCGCGGAGTGCTCAAAGTTAAGTCAAATCTTTATCAATCAAGTAAAAGTTGCTCCTTTTTGCAATAAATGGGCAAATATTCCAAATACCGGCAATAAGAAAGAAGTATCCAGCGCTTTTACTCCCAGCAGCCACACTGCAAAATACTATAAGACCATATAACAGAGTCGTTAACCTTCCAGCGTCAACCGCGACGAAACCATACCTGCATCACCCAAAGCATCGATATTCAGGGAGCGAATAACAACTTTCTGCTGCAATAAATCATCCAACCAAAGCTGTAAATCCTGATAGCGGACCTCATCGATCCACAAGCGAATGCGCGTATCACCTTCTGGTTCAAAGCGCTTGATTTCAATCTTGCGGCTTTTGGCCACTGTAGTAGCCCGCTGCAGCAAAGTGCCTTCAGTTTGCGGATTAGTTTTAGCAACGGCCGACTGCAAGCGCTGTAGCTGTGGCTTCTGATTGTTGATCCATTCCACTAGTTCACGGGACGCCAACGCACCACTTTGGGCGCGTTCAAAGAAATGTTTTGCCGGCTGAAACAGACCAAAAATGATAAATACACCAGCGGCAAACAAACCCAGCACACTGAGCGCGCGTCGATCATTCGCTGGCAGGTTTTGCCATTTCTTCTGCCACTGTGCAATTTGATCATTCATAGCATTTTTTTCCAAACGGGTTTAACGCAAGCGTATACTGCCCGAAACCCCTTTATTCAATTCATTGGCACCGAGCAATTCAGCTTTGTAGGCGCTCTTGGACAGCTCACCAACCAAGCCATCGAGCTGAGTTAAATTGGCGGCACGCAACTGCAACAGCAGTTCGCCGCGCTTATCGTCGTAGCGTAGTGATTGCAGCTTTAATTCCTTATTATCGCCCCAGACCTCACTCAAGGAATATAATTGCCCACTGAGGCTCCCACTGTCACCGCTAGATTGACTGAGATAACTATTTAACTGTCGGCGAAGATCTGCACTCGGCTTTTGCCCCGGAAATAATTCAGCAAAGAGCGCCCGAGCTTCGCTATCTGCCGTGCTGGCTCGCCATTGGTAATAACTGCCAGCAGAGATAAAAAATATTAACTGAGCGATAAAGCACACCGCCAGCGCTATCGCGGGTTTACGCCACCAATGATCCTCGCGCTGATCCAGCGCCATGTTATATTCACCGCACAGTAAGTTTGTGAGTCGCGATGCCTGAAAACTAGCCAGCAACTGCGCCTCTGCGCTGTATTGGTTAACGTTCAGCACATCGCTGAACCGACTCTGCAGATCCGCCAGCTCCATCTCATCTAGGATACCGAGCAGTTGCACTTGCTTGATGGCCGGCACCTCTGTGCTGTCTGCATTTGTGTGCTCACCACTACCCTGCAACACCATGGTATCCAATACTGCGCCCAGCAGCTGCCGCCGCAGGGTCAAACCGCGACCACTAGCGAGCCAAATATGGGCAAATTCGCCATCGAGCCAAACACTCAGCTCTGTATCTAGCATGGCCAGCAATTGATATTCAGGTGCGGCCATTACCACTGGCCAACCCAAACGCGCCAACTGTGCGGTTAACAGGTCCATCTTGTCACAGGAAATTGCCAATATACTGCACATATCCTGCTGTATCGGTTGGCAAATAAAATGCAGCTGCTCTACATCTTCGGCCAGCTGGTCTTCCACCATATAGCCAACCGCATTGCTCTGACGGCGGGCTGCACGCGGAATCTCCTCCACACCGCTCCACACCCAGTTGCCCGGCAGCAGTAGCAGCGCCCGGGCATCCGGCGCAAAATTAAGCTCCAGCGCATTTTCAGCGGGCTCACTGATAATACAATCCGGGTTAAAGGCCCGTACAAAGGCTTCATCAAGCAATACTGGGCGCCAACCCTCATCACCCCAACAGTGTACCTCTAGGGGCAAATGACCCTGAGACGCTTCCACTAGGCGTAATACAATCAATTTTTGGCTCACTTAATTTCCCAGTATATCCTGTAAAAACTGACCGGAGAATTCGTGCCGCTGCCGTTGCAACACACGCACTCGGCCGGTGTCATCCCGTCGCAATATAGATTCCCAGTACTGCTGGTGCTCGGCGTTCAGCTGTACTGCAATATAAGCAACAAAATACTGGCTGCGATAAAACAGAAGT
Organism: Gammaproteobacteria bacterium; assembly: GCA_022600975.1. Taxonomy (GTDB): domain Bacteria; phylum Pseudomonadota; class Gammaproteobacteria; order Pseudomonadales; family Cellvibrionaceae; genus Microbulbifer. The sequence continues at coordinate 20,330 of JAHZJJ010000154.1, read as the reverse complement.
TCATCTTTATCTTCAATGCCAAATTCACCCAATTCCCCCTGGTCTAAAGGACCTTCTGCGCGCCTGGCATTGAGATTGGTTATATTCACATTGTCATAAAGTTTATCCAACAGCTCTACTGGTGCGGTATTGGCATTTAGCTTGGTGCCGTCTTCCGGCAGTGCACAGATATAGGGCTTGAAATCCTCCCACAACTCTGTATCCATGCCCTTTACAGAGCGCAACTCTGATACATCACTGATCAAGATATCTGGTGTGCGAAAAGCCAACTCCAAGCCCAAATAACCATCATCCTCACTACCTAAAGTTTGCGGCTTGTCATCTTTATCCAGCCAATCCTGTATCGCCAATACCAGCTCCCCACCGCCATCGACACCCCGTACCAACTTTTGAAAGGCTTTTACCCATGGACCGTCAGGGCCTTCATTTGCCAAATTATTAACATTAAGACAAGCTTGTAAATCTTTGATTTGAATACGAATTTGACCGTTATCTAGCTGAAATGCTTGCTCTTGACGTTGCGCCCAATCCTCAGATAACGCATCGCTGGCTGAAGTCACTTGTTGGTCCTGTTCAAAATCCTCTTCCAACAGCACTATGGCATAGGCCTCTGCGGCATTAACGAACTCCGCCAATTGCGTATTGGCGAGAATAGCGCCAGTGCGGGATACCGCAAGGTGATTGCGCATTAATGCATGGGTCACGGCGGCAACAGCAATCACCATCACCAACAGCACGGTAATTAATGCGATACCCCGTTGCCGACCCATACAGCGCCCATTTGCCACGCCAACCAACACCTAATTACCCCGCAGCAATTTACTCATCGGAAGTTTCTCCATCGTTATTCCCATCTTCTCCGTTTCCCTCATCCTGACGCGCTTCACGGGTATCCGGCAATGAAAATGTGCGCCGAATTTCTCCACCAGTACGGGATATCAGGGTAATTTCAACAGCCTTAGGCAAGCGTCTGTCTGCGACTGTAGGACTTGAACCGTTGCTTATGGGGGGCCACTGGGCGAGCCAGGCGTTCGTATCACGATCGAGATAGCGCACAGTGAAAACTTCAACATCTGCCAGCAACGGTTCTACCACTGCTTCGGATTCTGGCCCTGGGTCCAATACTTGCCAGCGGCGACGCAACAGCAATCTCGAGTCTTCATCGACAAAGCGGCTATCCACTGCGCGTCTGGCATCCTCCGTCTGATCCACAAAACCAGTGCCGTAGTGCAATCTTTGCAAAGTTCCACGGGGCTCTTTTAGCAGATTGGCGGCGCCCAGACGGGTAAATTCAAATTCTGAATCCCGACCGGAAAACGCCTCTTTATAGCCGATATGAGGATTTTTGATTGGCCGCACCGTCAACTGGCGGAAGTCGTCCTCCAGCCGATACAGTGCCATCGACAAGCGCCGCATCTCTTCACCGCGACGGTTGAGCAACTGGTCGCTACTGGTAAAAATATCCAGTAGCGCATAGGAGCCCATACCGACAATAGCAACGATCACCAGCACCACCAGCATCTCAATGAGGGTGAACCCGCGTGCAGTATTAGGATTAAAATGCTTCACCGCGGTTGTGCCACCCAAGAATTAAGAGTCAATATCGTCGGCCGATCGGGCAGGCCGACAACAACGGTGATTTTATGCAGACGCGGATTAGCTTCTTCGGTTACCGTGGTGCTAACCTCCCAATCTTCATCATTAAATGAAACTTGACTCGATTCATTACCCACTGGCACCCGGGGCCAGGTTGGCTGTAGGCGCAGCTCTTCAAGCGCCTGCTGGGCAATCCAATTGGCCGTCAAGCGCTCTTCCAATATGGCTTGTTGATGCACACTACTTTGCAAGCTTTTAAGCACTGAGGCAGCAATAACACCAAAAATCACTAGCGCAACCAGCACTTCCACGAGGGTAAATCCGCGCTGAAAACGCAGCTGTGCATGCCAACCACTGGCACAACCCATAAATCCAGCTTCACAGCCGCCATTGTGCGAAGTGTCATCTATCATCATCGACAAGCCATTCCAGCTGCATGCCATAAAGGCTGCTGTAAGATATAATCGCGCTGCGGCTAATATCACGGCCTTTCATCAAGTGCATAGCTACCTCTACCGGCAGCACTTCACCGCTGGAAAGTGCAGCAAACTGGGGGGTAGGCGCCCTTTGAGGGCCATCTTCGCCATCATTGCCCTCTTCATCGATATTCTCCAAGTCATCTGCGCCAGCCTCAGTTTCATCGGCACCCGGAAGCTCTGTTTGTTCCAGCACCTCCAAATGCATATTCGGCGGTAGCGCATGCGCGGCAAAACGATGATTGACAGCCCCCGCAGTATCAGATGAAAAATCTATTTCACTCCATTGTGATGCCAACGGGTCATAGCGCACCACCCTATAGGCTTCTTCTTCCAACAGCACGCCGTAGTGCGTTTTATCTATCAGCGCCCGATCCGCAACCAACTGCAGCAAATGCGCCAACCGTTGCACCTCACCATTCCACTTGCGGCTGCTGGCGCTGCCTATGGAAAGCGTGGTCATACCGGCGAGCGTGGCGATAATCACCATCACCACCAGCAACTCGATCAGCGTAAAGCCGCGGTGACGAATCTGGGAATGCACGGTCAATGGCTCAAATTAAACTTATATTTCCGAAGCGATCAAATCTTCCGCTTCTCCCTCACCACCGGGTTTGCCATCCGCGCCAAGGCTAAACAGTTCATAGGCATCCGTGCCAGCGCCGTCGTTATTGATATATTCATAAGGATTACCCCAGGGATCTGTCGGCGTTTTTTTCAAATAGGGCTCGCTCCAGTTTTTGGCTTCGGGGGAACCGGAGGGTTTAGTCACCAGCGCGCCCAACCCCTGATCCGTGCTGGGGTAGACAAAATTATCCATGCGGTACAAATCCAACGCAGTGCCAATAGCATTCAAATCTACAATTGCCGCTTTTTTGCGTGCCTCGCCGGTACGGCCGAGCACACTGGGAACCACCATGGCCCCAAGCACACCTAGAATTACGATCACCACCATGATTTCAATTAGGGTGAAACCACCACTTTTACGTAAAATTTTCATTGGGTTACCTTTCATTCCTGAGAATTCCTGTCAATTATATTTGGCTGCTACAGCGTGCCTAAAGGTCACACTACCAACTGATTCATACTCATAATCGGCATCATAATAGCCATAACAATAAACAACACAATGGCGGCCATTACCAACAGCATAATGGGCTCAAACAGGCTAACAAAAGCCGTTACCGCATTCTGTAAATCCTGCTCTTGGGATTCCGCCGCGCGCACCAACATCTGATCCAGAGTACCGGATGATTCACCACTGGCAATCATGTAAATCATCATCGGCGGGAAATATTCTGCATCCTCCAGGGCTCGGCGTAAACTACCGCCCTCGCGTACAAATTTTTGTGCAGCCTCCAGGCGCACTTTTAAAAATTCATTGTTCATCACTCCGCAGGCAATGCCCATGGCCTGCACCAACGGCACACTACTGCCGGTAAGAATCGCCAGGGTGCCTATATAGCGCGCGCTCTGACCACCGCGCACCAACCAGCCGATAACCGGTAGCTCCAGCAATTGATGATCAAAACGCAAACGGATAGCCGGGCGGCGCAACAAAACCATACTTAGGATCACCAGTGCTATCAAAACCGGTGGAAACAGCCAGCCCCAGGATGCAATAAATCCACTTATTGCGACTAAGATTTGCGTCGCCATTGGCAGTACTTGACCGGTACCGGTAAACACGTCGATCACGTCGGGTACCACGTACACCATCAATCCCGTAACTACCAGCACACAAATTACCACCAGTACCAGTGGATAAATCAAGGCAAGCTGCACCTTCTGGCGAAACTGCTGCTGATTTTCTGTGTAATCGCCGAGACGCTCTAGTACCTCGTCGAGATGGCCAGAATGCTCCCCGGCCTCAACCGTGGCGCAGTACAATTTGGGGAATGCCCGCGGAAAATCGCTTAAAGCCTGGGCAAAACTGTGCCCTTCCAGTACCCGTGCGCGCACCGCCAACACGATGCGGCGCACTTTTTGATTGCGCGACTGATTGGCAATGGCTCCGAGTGTTTCCTCCAGGGGTATTCCAGCTCGCAGCAAGGTCGCTATCTGCCGAGTCAGCAGCGCCAATTGTTTAATTCCCAAACTGGGGCCACTGGCAAACAGCGATGCTTTGGCCCTGGAGTTACCCTCAGAGGCAGCGGAAACTTCGAGTGGAATCAAACCCTTGGCGCGCAACTGCTGACGTGCCGCCCGTGGGCTGTCGGCTTCCAAAGTGCCGCGGTTACGGCGGCCACCGCTGCCCAGCGCTGTATACTCGAACGCACCCATATTAAGATTCCTGAGTGACCCGTAGCACTTCTTCTAGCGAAGTGACGCCAGCCAACACCTTGGCCATACCGTCATCGCGAATACTAGTAGACAAATTGCGTGCCTCTTGCACCAAGGCATTTTCAGAAGCCCGATCGTGGATCATCTGCCGCAGTGTTTCATTCACCGGAACCAACTCATAGATGCCCACCCGCCCCAAGTAACCGCTATGATTGCATTGATCGCAACCTGCCGGTCGATAAATAGTGGCTCCGCTCGCGGCACCGAGCACCTTGCATTCAAAAGCGTCGGCGCTGTGAGATGTACGGCAGTTGGGGCAGAGCACCCGCACCAGACGCTGAGCCAATACCCCAATCACACTGGAGGCGAGCAGAAAAGGTTCAATCCCCATATCCACCAACCGGGTCACGGCCCCTAGCGCTGTATTCGTGTGCAGTGTGGAGAGCACTAAATGGCCGGTCAAACTGGCCTGTATCGCGATTTGCATGGTTTCCAGATCGCGAATTTCCCCCACCATCACCACGTCCGGGTCCTGGCGCAATATCGCTCGCAAGCCACGAGCAAAGGTCATCCCCGCTTTGGTATTGACCTGGGTTTGGCCAACGCCCTCAAGGTTGTATTCCACCGGGTCCTCTACCGTGAGAATATTTTTCTCGCGATTATTAATGCTGGCAAGACCCGCATACAAAGTAGTGGTCTTGCCCGAACCGGTGGGGCCGGTTACCAGCAAGATGCCGTGAGGGCGGCCCAACAGATCTTCCATCACTTTGAGGTCGCTGGCAGCCATGCCCAATTTGCCCATGTCCATTTTGCTGGCCTGTTTATCCAGCAACCGCATCACCACGCGTTCGCCAGCCGATGAGGGCATGGTGGATACGCGCACATCCACCTCGCGGCCGGCCATCAATAGTGAAATGCGGCCATCTTGGGGCACGCGCTTTTCGGCGATATCCAGTTTGGCCATCACCTTAATACGGGAAACCAATAACGGTGCTAACGCGCGCCGTGGCTGCAGTACTTCTCGCAGCACCCCATCGACCCGAAAGCGCACTACCAGGCGTTTTTCAAAGGTCTCAATATGTATATCCGAGGCGGTCTGCTTGAGGGATTCGGCAAAAATGGCATTGATCAATTTGACGATGGGCGCGTCGTCTTCCTGCTCCAGCAGGTCTTCCGCGGCCGGCAAGCCATCGGCAATAGCCGCCAGATCCAGCTCTTCACCGAGGCCTTCCACCGCCGACAGGTTACCACCGGCGCGATTCTCATACTGGCGTTGCAGCGCGGTTTGAAAAGCCTCGGCTTGCACCGCCTCGAGCTCGACAAAACTGTCGCTCAGGCGCTGTACCTCTGCCAGCACCAGCGGATTGAGCGGCGCCACATACTGGCATACCGGGGTGCCATCTGCCACCGCCAACAGCACCTGATGGCGCTTGGCAAAGGCATAAGGCAATCGCTTTACTGCATCCGTATCCATTATTTTACTGGCTCAGATTCCGTTGGCAGCTCTATTTGTTCTATGCCTTCTACAGGGTTGGCGGCTGGGGGCAGCAAATCTGGTAACACTTCGCCACGATCCCAATCCCATATCAGTGAAGTTTCGCCCTGTAATTCTATCTGTTTTTGTTGCAGATCCCGATATCGACGCCGTGTTTCTTCATAAGCCGCCACTGGAGAATTAAGAATTTTAGGGCGAATGAAAACCATCAGATTTACCTTTCTAATCTCTTTATTTGTAGAGCGGAATAGACGCCCAATTCCGGGAATATCCCCCAAAAGCGGCACTTTGGAGTTCGACTCTACTAACTTATCTTCGATTAGACCGCCCAACACCAGAATTGCACTATCGTCAACCAATACTTTAGTGCTAAGTTCACGTTTACTCGTTTCAGGTTGCCCCCCCACCCCAACAGGGTTTGTTATGTCCTCTACCGTCTGCTCGATTTCAAGGGTCACTGAATTCTCATTATTAACTCGCGGTGTCACCTTAAGCGTCGTCGCCACATCTTCCCGCTCAAAAGAGTTAAAAGGAGTGGTAGTGCCCTCACGCAGTTGCGAACTGGTTTGAAATGATACTTCCCTACCTACTGATATCTCAGCTTCCTCGTTGTCTAACGTTATAATTGTGGGCGTAGACAAAACGTTGTTACCACTGGTTGAGGCCACTGCATTAAGTACACCTTGAAGATTGCCGTTTTTAAAAAAACCAAGATTTAATCCATCTTTCAATAGAGCTGGGCCCAGAAGGAGGCTAGGGATATCAGAAACATCCGGGACCTCTAGATCGTTATCACCGTCAGTGATATTCCCAATTCCTCCAGAGTCTACCGTTCCATCATTGAAGCCCACAGAAACATTGTTGTTTGCGGCTCCCGCCCAATTGATTCCCAACTTATTGTCGGTACCCTCTACCACCTCAACAATAATCGCCTCAATCAACACCTGAGCACGGCGCACATCGAGTTTGGCGATAACACCACGCATCGTTTCCAACATTGAAGGGGGCGCTGTGAGCACTAGGGCGTTAAGCGATTCATGGGCCTGAATACTGACTTCGGCATCAGCCACCTGTTGATCTTTCTCCGACTTTTGAATACTGCCGCTCATCCCTTCGAGAATTGGCACTAGATCCTCGGCATTGGCGTACTGTACGTTCACCACGGCGGTGTTTCCCTCACCAGCCAGAGGCTGATCGAGGCGTTGGATAACATTGATTAACTGTTGACGGGTCACCGGATCACCGGTCAGCAATACGCTGTTAGAGCGTTCATCGACAGCAATGCGCAGCGGCTGAGCATTGCTTTGCCGCTTGCCACTGGTTTGCAGCAGCTCACTAAGCACCGTTTTAATTTCTTTGGCAGAGGCAAACTCCAGAGGCACTAATTCAATATCAATTGCTCCGGCGCGGTCCAGCTGCTTGATCAGGCGCACAATCTGTTCGACGTTGGCGATACGATCAGCGATGATTAGGGTATTGGTATCGGCGTAGGCTGCCAAGTGCCCCGACTGAGGAATCAGTGGCCGCAGCATCGCAATCAACTGAGTGGCGGCGATGTTCTGTACCCGCACAGTGCGCACCACCAGCGATTCGGCAGGCGCCTGGCTGTCGCCATCGGTTACCGGGATAGCCTGCTGCTTGGCCAACTGCGCCGGCACTACTTTCAGAGTATCTCCCTGCTCTATTAGGTTAAAACCATTGACCTGGAGCACTGACATAAACACATTGAAAGCCTCCTCGCGGTCCATCGGGTCCCCGGCAACTACCGTTACTTTCCCCTGTACATTGGGATGCACAATAATATTTTTGTCGGTAAAACCAGCCGCCCAATTGATCAACTCACGGATATCGGCATTATCCAATGATAAGGTGACACGCTCAGGTCCCTGCGCCAACGCAAACGACATAACAAAACTTAAGCCGAGTGCACACAGCCCCCGTTGAAAAACGCTCATCATTATAAATCTGGCCCTAAAGCTGTTAATGCTATTTGGTTTATTTAAATTGCCCTTAGGGCTACTTTCTTAATTCCGCCTGGCGTGACTTGGCCATTTCACGCAGCTTTTCCAAACGCTCACGAATAGACTGTCGCTGATCCTCGCTGACATTCGAGTTATACACGGACTCTAATCCCCTCCGCGAGCCACCATAGTTATTAGCTAGCTTGGGGCGTCCATCGGCTTGCGGATAAGTTAATTTTTCCATTTTACCATTGCGCCGCAACACTAAGTGATCCGTCGCTACGGTGTACACCTCGGCACCGCTCGGCAGCTTTTCGCCAAGATAATAACGCTGCGCCGGCTGTCCCCTTTCCGCCACCAATACACTGGCGCGTTCGTCCACAGTGCTGTCAAACACTCCGGAGAGTACCAGATTAAGTTGAGTAATGGGAATATTTGTTAGATCAATCTCCGCCTGCTGCTGCAGGGTTTTCTCCGGTGCAACACCAAAAAAAGGCGTATCGGGAAAAGAGGTAACTCCCGGCGAGGTTGGTGCTAAGTTAGCACTACGCCGGGCCAGCAATCCATCATCCCCGGCATCGGGCATGATCAAGTCTCCATAGACCGCCACATTAAGCAGCAGCCAACCACAAATCACGCCTCCAGCGGCGAGTGTGCCGCGGGAAATAGAGGCTGTTTGTTCACTGCCAGCTTTAATCCTCGCAACAACTGAAGCTACGGCGCGCTTTACTATAGACATAAGAAGTGTGTTCCCTATCACAACTATGCTCCGGTGTCACCCGGGCACTGCTTCGCTTTGAAATATTGACACCCATTCTGTTGGTTTATGGCCTTAAAGGCAATATGCTTAAATGCCATAAACCACATCGGCCCGCGAGCTTTATAAAATACTCATACACAATAAGAGAGGCGGCTCATTGCCGCCTCTCTATGGGACCATTATTTACTGGAAAAGTCACAGCTTAGCTTCTAGCTCTGGCACTGCATCAAATAAATCCGCTACTAAAGCGTAATCGGCCACAGAAAAAATCGGTGCATCTTCATCTTTATTGATGGCAACGATTACTTTGGAATCTTTCATCCCCGCCAGGTGTTGAATGGCTCCGGAAATACCGACGGCTATGTACAAGTCTGGCGCCACAATTTTACCTGTCTGCCCCACCTGCATATCATTGGGCACAAAGCCCGCATCCACTGCCGCCCGTGAGGCGCCGACCGCGGCACCGAGTTTATCGGCAAGGCGATTTAGCATTTCAAAATTTTCGCCGCTCTGCATACCGCGGCCACCAGATATCACAATGCGCGCAGCCGCCAGCTCCGGACGATCGGACACTGCCAGCTCTTCACCCACAAAAGAAGATAATTGTGCATCCTCGACGATATCAACCGCTTCAATTACAGCACTGCCGCCTTCCCCCACAGCCGGGTCAAACGCCGTAGCGCGCACTGACAACACCTTAACCGCATCCAAACTCTGCACCGTAGCGATAACATTACCAGCAAATATTGGCCGCTTAAACGTATCTGGAGCCTCTACGGTGATAATATCGGAAATGGCTTGCACATCTAATAACGCTGCAACGCGGGGCAGAATATTTTTACCCGAAGTAGTGGCCGGAGCCAGTACATAGCCGTAATCTTTACCCAGATTCGCCACTAGCTGGCCAACATTTTCGGCAAGCTGATGTTCATAGATCGCATTATCTGCCAATAATACTTTGGCCACACCTTCGACTTTGGCTGCGGCTTCAGCTACGGCCGCGCAGTTGCTACCGGCCACCAAGAGGTCAATATCCCCACCAATGGCTTTAGCCGCAGCGACAGTATTTAGGGTTGCGCCATTCAACGCGCTATTATCGTGCTCTGCTATTATCAAAATGCTCATCAGATCACCTTCGCTTCGTTTTTCAACTTTTCCACCAACTCCGCCACATCGGCAACTCGAACTCCAGCCTTGCGCTCCGCCGGCGGCTCAACCTTTAACGTTTTGGTGCGCGCTGCTATATCCACGCCCAATGCTTTTGGAGTGGTAGTATCCAGCGGTTTTTTCTTGGCTTTCATAATATTGGGCAAGGTGGCGTAACGCGGCTCATTCAAGCGCAGGTCGGTGGTAACAATAGCTGGAAGTTTCAATTCAACCGTTTGCAAGCCACCATCGATTTCACGAGTCACCTTAACCGCATTTTCAGCAACCACCACTTCAGAGGCAAAGGTGCCCTGCCCCATGCCGGTTAGCGCCCCCAGCATCTGCCCGGTTTGATTGTTGTCACCGTCGATGGATTGCTTGCCGAGTATGACCAGCTGCGGCTGCTCCTTATCAACAATCGCCTGTAAGCATTTGGCCACCGCCAACGGCTGTAATTCCGCTTCGGCTTCCACCAAAATACCGCGATCAGCCCCCAATGCCAGGGCGCTACGAATCTGCTCCTGGCACTGTTTACTGCCCATGGAGACAACTACAATTTCACTTGCGATGCCCTTTTCTTTCAGGCGAACCGCCTCTTCAACAGCGATCTCACAAAAGGGGTTGATGGACATTTTAACATTGGCAATATCCACATCTGATCCATCCGCCTTGGGGCGAACTTTAATGTTGTAATCAACAACACGTTTTACAGCTACAAGAACTTTCATGAAAATCCCGTCTTAATCTAATTAAATGCCATCACGAGGCAGCCACAGATCAACCACCCGCTCAAACAAACTGTGCGCCCCACAAACCCTTGACGCGTCCAATGATACTATCTACTTGCGCTATCCACAGCGCCCGACTCGTGGCAATACTGTTTGCAACTTAAACAAGTGTTTGAACGACGTGTATGTTGGCTCTTCCCAGTCACAAAATCAATAGCCACAATTTTCATTCTAACTATACCGCCTTAACTGGATCAAACACGGTCGCCGCTTGCTGTGATACTTGTGGATTTTCAAATCTGACCATGGCCCTATCTCGCACCCTACCCGCTTTTTTTACACTGGCCTCTTTAACCACTCCATAGCCGCGAATTTGATCTGGATAATTAAGCAGCTCAATAGCCGCAGCGTGATTTTCAGGCGTTAATTTTTCGCTAACAGTATTGATCAAACGCTCATATTCATCGATTAAACGACGCTCCATTTTGCGCTCAGCGGTATAGCCAAAAATATCTAACACCGTTCCACGCAAACCTTTTAAGCTTGCCAGCAACCGAAAGGATTTATGCATCCAGCCACCAAATTTCATTTTGCGCGGCCGCCCCAGATTGCGATCAAAAGGCGCAATCAATGGCGGTGACAAATTGAATTCCAACTCATAATCACCGCTGAAATTTTCTTTTAACGCACTGATAAAACGGCCATCGGTATACAGGCGAGCGACTTCATATTCATCTTTGTAAGCCAGTAGTTTCCCATAGTGGCGAGCCACCAAGACCGCCAGCGCCTCGCTGCCCGGCACAGTGCGGATTTCAGCGTCCTTCACTTGATCAACCAAAGCACTATAGCGCGCGGCCAACTCTGCATTCTGATACCCGGTTAAGTGTTGAACGTGCAATGCAACAATTTCATCCAGGCTAGTGGGCAAAGCCACTGCTGTATCTTCAGCCAACAAATCATCCAGCGCCGGCCGATTGGCGGCTGCCAAGCGCCCAGCAGCCAAACCCTGCAGGTTAGCCGCGACCGCAACACCATTCAGTTCAATTGCCCGCTGTAAGGCTTTGAGTCCCAACGGTAACAATCCTTTTTGCCAGGCAAATCCCAACATAAATATGTTTGCCGTTAAGGTATCGCCGAGGGCCGCCTTGGTAAGCCGATGACCCTCCACCAAATCCAACTGCAACACCGCATCATTGATGGTATCCAATACCGCTTGAGATGAATGCTCTGACTCGCGCCCCAACACCGAAGCGGCCGTGGGAGCGAGATGGGTATTAATTACGCCGCGGCTATGGGTTTCATCCAATTTGGCGAGACTGGCTTCCAGGTTGCCGGCGGCAATCAAGTCACAAGCCAATAGCGCATCGGCACGGCCATCGGATATACGCACCGCCTGTAACGCCTTGGGCTCAGCAGCAAAGCGCACATGGGAGTAAACAGCACCGCCTTTTTGCGCTAGGCCGGTTTGATCCAGAGTACTGCAGGCCTTGCCTTCTAGGTGCGCAGCCATGGCCAACAATGCGCCGATAGTCACCACGCCGGTGCCACCGACACCAGTGACCAACAAATTATAGGGCGCCGTTAACGACGGCAACTGTGGCTCTGGCAACTTATCGGCCTCGCCACACAGAGCTTCACCAACCCCAGCGGGCTTTTTCAGCTCACCACCCTTTACAGTTACAAACGAGGGACAAAAGCCGTTGACACAGGACATGTCCTGATTGCAGGCCGTTTGATTCACGCGCCGCTTATCTCCCAGAGCGGTATCCACTTTCTCCACTGCAATACAGCTCGATTGATTGACACAATCGCCGCAGCCTTCGCACACCAATTCATTAATAAACGGACGGCCCGGCGCTTTTGCCACCAAGCCGCGTTTGCGCTTACGGCGCAATTCAGTAGCACAGGTCTGATCGTAAATAATCACCGTACAACCGTTGTGCTGACGCAGCTCTTGCATTACAGCCGACATATGGTCACGGTGACGGATCTCAACCTCTTGGGGAAAGCTTAATGCGCCTTTGTATTTATTGAGATCGTCCATCACCAGTACAACTTTTTGCACACCCTCTGCCAGCACTTGGCGGCAAATCCTATCCGGGTGCAATTCTCCATCGTGGGGCTGACCGCCGGTCATAGCTACGGCATCGTTAAACAGGATCTTGTAGGTGATATTGACTTTTGCAGCAACTGCAGCGCGGATGGCAAGAATGCCAGAGTGAAAATAGGTTCCATCCCCTAAATTGACGAACACATGGGATTCGTTGGTAAACGCCGCCTGACCGATCCAACTAACGCCCTCGGCACCCATTTGGGTAAAAGTATAGGTTTCGCGATCGAGCCACTGAGCCATGTAGTGGCAGCCGATACCCGCCAGCGCACGACTGCCTTCCGGAACCTGGGTAGAGCGATTGTGAGGGCAGCCGGCACAGAACATCGGTAACCGCGAAACACTCGATCCTGCTTGCCTACTAATGCGCTGCTCCAGCGCGTCAAGTCGTTTAAGGCGATGCCTAGCACCCTCTCCCAACTTTTTATTTGTTAACAGTAATCCCAGAATCCGCGCCACCACTGCGGGAGAAAGTTCACCATAGCTTGGCAGTAGTGGCCGGTCATGCTCGTCTACTTTACCTATAATTCGCGGGAAATTTGGATCCCTTTGGTGCACGTTGTAGAGCTCTTCTTTAAGCTGCACTTCCATTAGGCTGCGCTTTTCTTCCAACACCAACAGAGTATCGAGCCCGCGAGCAAAGTCTCTGATCGCAGTCACATCCAAGGGATAAGTCATACCCACTTTTAAAACACGGATACCAAGTGTGCGCGCCTGCCCCTCATCGATACCCATATCCTCAAAGGCCTGCATTAGATCTAGATGCGCCTTGCCAGCGGTGACAATGCCGAGGGTCGCATCGGGATTGTCCAATACCAGCTTGTTGAGTTGGTTGGCGCGCGCAAAGGCTAGTGCCGCCGGGCGCTTATAGCGCCAAAGGCGTTCCTCTTGCGCCAGCGGATTATCCTGCTTGCGAATATTCAGGCCGCCTTCAGGGCGTTCAATATTGGGATAGTTAAACGTGATGGCCGCCGAATCCACATCAACACTGGAGGTGCTGTCCATATTTTCCGCCAGTGTAATCATCGCCACCCAGCAGCCGCTGAAACGGGATAATTCCAACCCATAAAGACCGTAATCCAGTACCTCTTGTACCGTAGAGGGATTGAGCACCGGTATGTGCATATCTACAAACGCAAATTCAGATTGCCCAGGATAAGAAGAGGATTTACAGCCGTGGTCATCACCAGCAATAATTAAGGCTCCACCCTTGGGTGCTGAACCCGCGGCATTGGCGTGACGAAAAGCGTCACAGGAGCGATCGACACCGGGCGTTTTACCATACCAAATACCACAGATGCCATCTACCTTTGCGCCATCAAAGAGACCCAACTGCTGTGTTCCCCAAACCGAGGTCGCCGCCAATTCTTCGTTAACACCGGGCACAAAGCGAATATTGTATCGATCAAGATGTGTTTGCGCCCGCACCAACTGCTGATCATAACCTCCCAGTGGCGAGCCACGATAGCCAGAAATAAAAGCAGCAGTATGTAAACCCCTGGCCTTATCCCGGCGCATCTGATCCAGTGGCAGGCGCACCAAGGCCTGAATGCCAGACAAAAGTACCCGCCCTTTCAGAACGGTATAGCGATCATCCAAGGTAACAACCTGAGTCAAGTGGTCGGCTTGATTTTGGCTTTCTTCGTAACAATTGTTATTGGATTTTTCGATCATACACTTTTCTTCCACTAGTTTTATTCATCGATGCCACTAGCAGTTGCCGCAACAACTGGCTGATAATCAGTGTGCTTCGGGAAACGCCAGGTACAGCCGCAGATTGCAACCTATTCATGGCGATAGGTAACACTTTAGATCGGCGGAGTCATACTAGTGCCTATAGCGCAACTAAGTATTGCTTAATTTACATATATAGAGATAAAATTAGGATCAGCATCCCAGATAAACTCAAAATTAAGGATAAATATTATGAAGCATATGGTCAGCTTGGATGATTTCGATCGCAAGATACTGCGGGTATTGCAGGAAAGCGCCGATTATTCCATGGCTGAATTAGGGGATAAGGTCGGCCTCTCTCACACTCCTTGCTGGCGCCGCGTCAAGCGCCTTGAGGCCGAAGGAATTATTCGTGGTCGTGTCACTCTACTCAATCCACAAAAACTCAACCTTGCAGTCACTGTGCACTGCCATGTGACCATTCAAAAACACGATGAAGACTCTCTGAATAGCTTTGAATCCGAGGTACAAAATGTTCAAGAAATTGTTGAATGCTATTCTACCAGCGGCGACAAAGATTATGTGTTACGGGTAGTCGTTGACAGCGTAGAACACTACGAGCAACTGCTAAAACGCACTCTGATCCACCTCCCCAATGTCGCCTCAGTGAACTCTACCTTTGCCCTTAAGCAGGTCAAATATACTACTGAGCTACCACTTTAATTTTGAGTGGGCTACTAAATGTGATGCAACCTGTCCAAAATACACTGAGTTAAGAATTACCGCTAGCTTTTCTCCTTATCGGCAAACTAGTATCCTATTGAGATACTCCAAGTTTGAGCAGCGATCCTCAAGCTTTTAACCGTTACTGCAAATAATAAAACTCACAAGATTGACACCCAACACTAACCGCAACTCCTTCTCAGTAGTCTATTGTGAAGGTTGTATCGAGGGTATTGCATCCCCCCTGCCAAAGGCGTATCAATATACAAGCGCACTAAAATCAGCATTTACTATTAACACAACACTCACCCATAGAGGAACATAGATAAATGAAGGCATCTGACCTATTTGTAAAAGCTCTGGAACAAGAGGGGGTAAACTTTATTTTCGGCATTCCAGGAGAAGAAAACCTGGATATGCTCGAATCAATACGCAACTCTTCTATCAAACTGATATTGACCCGCCATGAGCAGGCTGCCGGATTCATGGCCGCCACCTATGGCAGATTGACAGGTAAAGTTGGCGTTTGCTTGTCGACCTTGGGGCCAGGAGCAACAAATTTGGTAACGGCAGCCGCTTATTCGCAGCTTGGTGCCATGCCAATGCTGATGATTACCGGTCAAAAGCCCATCAAAGCCAGTAAGCAAGGTCGTTTTCAGGTGTTAAATGTTGTCGACATGATGCGCCCCCTAACGAAATACACTGCGCAAATTGTCAGCGGAGAGCGCATAGCTTCACAGGTGAGAGAGGCGTTCAGAATGGCGAGCGCTGAACGGCCAGGCGCCGCCCACCTAGAACTACCTGAAGATATTGCCACAGAAGAAGTCAAACCCAATTTAATTACTGAAAGCATGTTTCGCCGACCTGTCGCCGAAGACAAGGCCATTAACAAGGCCGTCAGTATGATTGAGCTGGCCAAAACACCAATACTGCTGATTGGGGCTGCGGCAAACAGAAAAATGACTAGCAAAATGCTCAGTCGATTTGTTAAACAAACTAAAATTCCTTTCGTCACCACACAGATGGGCAAAGGGGTTATTGATGAGACAAACCCATTATTTTTGGGCAATACCACCTTATCCGACGGCGACTTTGTTCATCGCGTTATTGAGCATGCCGATCTTATTATTAACGTCGGCCACGATGTGGTGGAAAAACCCCCTTTCTTTATGCGCACCAACGATAAGAAGGTGATTCATATTAATTACAATGCCGCAGAGGTTGACCAAGTATATTTTCCACAAGTTGAAGTGGTTGGCGATATCGCCAATGGTATTTGGTCAATCCTTGAAAAAATACAAAATCAAAACCATTGGAATTTTAGCTACTTTGACAAAGTTAAAGCGGCCGAAGAAAAAGAACTACCCCATGGATGCGACGATGACCGCTTCCCTATTTACCCCCAGAGATTAGTAGCAGATGTGCGCCGGGCCATGCCCGATGACGGCATCATCGCACTGGATAATGGTGTCTATAAAATCTGGTTCGCCCGCAACTATAAAGCCAAGCTGCCAAATACAGTGCTACTAGATAACGCTCTGGCCACCATGGGCGCCGGCCTGCCTTCAGCAATGGCCGCCAAACTGGTATACCCTCACAGACCGGTAATTGCGGTATGTGGTGATGGCGGCTTTATGATGAATAGTCAGGAGCTGGAGACCGCCGTAAGATTAAAGCAACACTTGATCGTGCTTATTTTGCGAGATGATGCCTATGGCATGATCAAATGGAAGCAGGCCAATATGCAATTTAATGATTTTGGCCTAGATTACGGCAACCCCGACTTTGTCAAATACATCGAGTCTTATGGCGGCAAGGGCCATCGCCTATCTTCCGCGGCTGAATTGCTGCCACTCCTGCAAGCATGTATAGACAAACCTGCCGTTCATCTGATCGATGCGCCGATCGACTACAGTGACAACGATCGAATTCTCAACATTGAGTTGCCAAAACTCAGCGCTCGGGTTTGACAAACAGGAGGTTTTGATGCTTAAGGAAAAGTACCCCTACTACCTTGCCAATGAGGCCATATTTGCCAATGACGACTTGGTTGTAACCGACAAATACACTGGAGCAACAGCCACCCGAGTGGCAATGGCAGATGCCGCAGCGATTGATCGTGCCATCGCCGCGGCAGAAAACAGTCAGCCTGCACTGCGAAAGATGGCGCCCTATGAGCGACAACAAATTCTAAATCACTGTGTACTGCAATTTGAACAGCGATTTGAAGAGCTTGCAGAAGCACTTTGCATTGAAGCGGGCAAACCCATTCGTGACGCCCGTGGAGAAGTAAGCCGTTTAATCGATACTTTTCGCATTGCCGCCGAGGAATCGGTGAGACAAAATGGCGAAATCATGAACCTTGAAATCAGCCCCAGAGCCAAGGGCTATAGCGCAATGTACAAGCGGGTTCCTATAGGCCCTTGTTCGTTTATTTCCCCATTTAATTTTCCATTAAACCTCACTGCTCACAAAGTTGCCCCCGCCCTTGCCACAGGCTGCTCATTCGTACTGAAACCAGCCAGCCGAACGCCAATCGGAGCACTGATCATTGGCGAAATTCTATCCCAAACCAAACTGCCAAAAGGTGCCTTTTCGATACTTCCCTGCAGCCGCGATGGTGCAGATCTGTTTACTACTGATCATCGCCTCAAGCTGCTCAGTTTCACGGGCTCCCCAGATGTGGGTTGGGCATTAAAAGCAAAAGCAGGGAAAAAACCGGTAGTATTGGAATTGGGTGGCAATGCAGCCTGTATTGTCGACGAAGATACCCAGGATCTCGACAACGCCGTAGAGCGGATTATTTTCGGTGCCTTTTATCAGTCCGGTCAGAGCTGTATTGGCGTACAACGCATCATGGTGCATGAATCTATTTATAAAGCATTCAAAACAAAATTCATTAAAAAAGTTAAAGCTCTGCCGATGGGGGATCCAAAGGATGAGCATACCTTTATCGGCCCTATGATCGCCGAATCTGAAGCCATTAGACTCAAAAGCTGGATAGACGAAGCAATAGCCAAAGGTGGAACACTACTCACCGGTGGCAAACAAAATGGGGTTTTTGTTGAAGCAACGGTATTGGAAAAAGTTGCAAAGGATGCGCTGTTAAATACTGAAGAAGCCTTTGGACCGGTGGCAATATTAAACGTTTTTAATAATTTTGATTTGGCACTTAAAGAGGTCAATGAAAGTAAATTTGGTCTCCAGGCCGGGATTTTCACTCGGGATATTCACAAGGCTCATAAAGCTTGGGAAGAGTTAGAAGTTGGAGGTGTTGTGATTGGTGATGTCCCCAGTTTTCGCGTAGATAATATGCCCTACGGCGGCGTCAAGGATTCCGGCATAGGCCGAGAAGGTGTTCGATTTGCTATGGATGACATGACGGAAATCCGGTTGCTAGTCATTAAAGCCTCTACCTAAGCTTGATTTAATATCTAGGGCACTAAAGTAATCGGGCCATTCTATACTAATGATTCATGCTGAGCTTATATTCAGCAATTAGCTGTTTTTTAACCAAGCAAAGTTACTGGCATAATTAGCCGATGATTACATCAGTTCAAAAGCTAGAGTAATTGCTATAGAGGTTGTTAATGGAGTCTAACCTGGAGCTTAACAAAAAAAACCTCGTTATTATTGGCGGCGGCTTTGCCGGTACCAAACTCGCCTCCACTATTGAAAAAGCTCTGTCCACGGAATGGGAGATATACCTGCTCAGCAACACCAATTTTGTCACCTATAACCCATTGCTTGCCGAAGTGGTCGGCGCCTCTGTATTGCCCAACCATGTGCAGGCACCGATCCGGCAGATAGTGAAGCGAACCCGGGTCAGAATGGTAACAGTGGATTCCATTGACTACGAAAAGCATATAGTACACTACCACAATGACGAACCCGGTCAGCTGCGTTTTGATCAGCTCGTTTTTGCCTGTGGCGTAGCGGCCAACATGACCATGCTCGAAGGTCTTGATCAATTTTCATTGCCGCTAAAAACTGTGGGCGATGCACTTTGTATTAGAAATCAGATTGTCGATCGACTAGAGCAGGCAACCATTCACCCCGACCCCAAGCGGCGTAAAGCATTAACCAGTTTTGTCGTGATTGGTGGTGGATTCAGCGGTGTAGAAGTAGCAGGAGAAATACAGAGCTTTCTCAAGGCATCAGTTCGATATTACAAAAATGTGGAAATGAAAAACTGTAATATCACCATTCTTCATGGCAAAAATTGCCTTCTTTCTGAGATGCCAGAGAGTTTAGGTAAAGCGACTGAAAAAATTTTTTTAAAGCGCGGTATTAACATTCGACTTAATGTGCGCGCCCAGAAAATAGAACCGGAAAAAGTAATCTTGACAAATGGAGAAATCATACCTGCAGCCACTATCATTTGTACCATCGGCACATCGCCCCATGCCTTCGTACAAAGTGACCAATTGCCGTTAGAACGCGGCAAAATTACCGCTCAGGCCGATATGTCAGTCAAGGGCTTAGAAGGCGTTTGGGCGCTAGGCGATTGTGCGCTGGTGCCCAATGCCCACAACAATAGGCTGAGCCCTCCCACAGCCCAGTTCGCCAATCGCCAAGCCATTGTGTTATCGGCAAATATCATTGCCAAACTGACAGGAAGAAAAACCCTGCCCTTTGCTTATAAACCCATCGGTATGTTGGCGTCCATAGGCCAACATCGAGCAGTGGCTGACCTCTATGGAATACGTATTTCCGGTTTGATAGCTTTTTTAATATGGCGTGGTATTTATCTTCTTAAAGTGCCTACCCTGGCCCGTAAAGTAAGGCTTTTTCTTGAATGGAACTGGACCTTGCTGTTCCCTGCAGATATTGCCCATTTGGGCTTTAAACGGACTCTGGATAAGTAAAAATAAGTTTTAGAAAAACACTCATTTTCAGGGTTTTCGACCCAACCTGTGAGCTTACCAACCTTTCAAAAACTCTCTCCTCCCGCTAGTTTGGCACCATATCCGGTAAGTCTACTGTGAGGACAGTTTTCTTAATCCGGCGCCCCTCCATAAATAGATCGATAGTATCCTGAATTTTATTGGATGACATAAACAAATTGTGCCCAGCATTTTTTACGATAACCTGTGTAGCATTACTAAACCCTGCAATAGCCTCACTTTGGCTTTCAAGATACGTTCTACCATCCAAAGTGCCACTGAACAGAAGTGTCGGAACATTGCTTTTTGGATTAACCCTGAAGCTATTGCCCAGGTCCAATTCAGGTGCTAAGCCCAATGGCACTGATTTAAGGCGTAACTTGTTGAAAAATAAAAGAACTACTTGTAAGGTCAACCAGCGATATAAAGACAAAAATTGTTAAAAATTTTCTTCTAGGCAAGCCATGAACCAAAGTAGTCAAGAGTTTCAGT